>CAYJMY010000035.1:24003-30584 GCA_964371125.1 uncultured Mesorhizobium sp.
CTGTTCGGTATCGGGCTCGAGCGCCACGTCGACGAAATTGTGATGGAGGCGCTTCCGGGCTACCGGGATCTGGGGCCGGTGCGCAGCGGCAACGCCGCCTACGCGCAGGTCCAGAACGATGGCTACGGCTCGGTGATCCTGGCCATCACCCAGTGCTTCTTCGACGAGCGCCTGCCCTCTATGGGCGGGGAATCGCTCTTCGAACGCCTCGGACCGCTTGGCGAACAGGCCTTCCTGCGCTGGGACCAGCCGGATGCCGGCCTTTGGGAATTCCGCACCCGCAATCAGGTCCACACGCATTCGAGCATGATGTGCTGGGCGGCGTGCGACCGGCTGGCGAAGATCGCCGGCAAGCTTAGCCTGGCCGAACGCAGCACCTTCTGGCGGCAGCGCGCCGACCTGATCCGCGAGGGCCTGATCGAGCGCGCCTGGAACGATAGGCTCGGCTTTTTTGCTTCCGCCTTCGGCGGCGCCGATCTCGACGCCAGCCTCCTCCTGATGCCGGAAATTGGCATCATTGCGCCGGACGATCCGCGTTTCCTCTCGACGCTGACGGCAATCGAAACGCACCTGCGCTTCGGCAACCATCTCTACCGCTACCGCGCACCGGACGATTTCGGCGAACCGGAGACAGCGTTCACCGCCTGCACGTTCTGGCTGATCGACGCGCTGGCCCGCGTCGGGCGCGAGGACGATGCGCGCGCCATTTTCAACGACGTGCTGGAACAAAGAAACCCGCTCGGACTTCTTTCGGAGGGCCTGCACGTGGAAACCAACGAACTGTGGGGCAATTTCCCGCAGACCTATTCCATGGTCGGGCTGATCAATGCGGCTATGCGGCTGTCGCGCCGCTGGGAAGACGTCCTGTGAGCCGGCTTGTCGTCATATCGAACCGAGTACCGACCGCCGGCAAGGACCAGCAGGCCGGCGGCCTTGCCGTCGCGCTTGTGGCCGCGCTGCGGAAGGGCGGCGGCCTCTGGCTCGGCTGGTCGGGCAAGTCGAGCGGCGCGCATGAGCCGGGACCGCCGGAATTCCGCCAGGAGGGCAAGATCACCTATGCGCTGACGGATCTCAGCCGCAAAGACATCGACGAATATTATGCCGGCTTTGCCAACAGCGTGCTCTGGCCGCTCTGCCACTACCGGCTCGACCTGACCGATTATGCGCGCAAGGACATGGCGGGCTATTTCCGCGTCAACCGCTTTTTCGCGCACCATCTGGTTCCGATACTCGACGCAGAAGACCTGGTGTGGGTGCACGACTACCACATGATCCCGATGGCGGCGGAACTGCGCCAGATGGGCGTCACCAACCGGCTCGGCTTCTTCCACCACATCCCATGGCCGCCGCCGGACGTCTTCTTCGCCCTGCCTGTGCATGAGACGATCCTGCGCGGCCTCGCCTCCTACGACGTTGTCGGCTTCCAGACGCAATTCGACGCCGACAATTTCGCGCATTGTCTGGTGCGCGAAGGCATCGGCAATGCGCTTTCCGACGGCTGGTGCGAGGCCTATGGGCGCCGTTTTCGCGTCGGCGTCTTTCCGATCGGCATCGACACCGCCGCGTTCGCGGCGCATGCGAAGAAGGCGATCCGAACGTCCGAGCTCGACCGCATCGCGAAGAGCTTCCTGGACCGCGACCTGATCGTTGGGGTCGACCGGCTCGACTATTCCAAGGGCATTCCGCAGCGCATCGAGGCGTTCGAGCGTTTCATCATCGGCAATCCCGCCTATCGTGGCCGCGCGACACTGTTGCAGATCACGCCGAAATCGCGCTCCGACGTGCTCAACTACGCGCAGATTCAGAAGCAGGTCGCCGAGCTCGCCGGTCGCGTCAACGGCGCCCTCGGTTCGCTCGATTGGGTGCCGATCCGCTATGTCAACCGCTCGATCTCGCAGGCCATGCTGGCCGGCATCTACCGGCTCGGCCGGATCGGGCTGGTGACGCCGATGCGCGATGGCATGAACCTCGTCGCCAAGGAATTTGTGGCGGCGCAGGATCCCGAGAATCCCGGCGTGCTAGTGCTGTCACGCTTTGCGGGCGCGGCGCGCGAAATGGATGGCGCGCTGCTGGTCAACCCCTACGACACCGACGCCGTTTCCAACGCCATCGCGCAGGCGCTGTCGATGTCGCTCAACTCGCGCAAGGAGCGCTGGCAGCGGATGATGACGCATCTTCTTGAGCACGACATCACGCGCTGGTGCGACGATTTTCTCGCGGCCCTTCGCGACGATGCGCGCCCCGGTGAACAACTGCCCGCGGCGTAGCCCGCGGCTTCAGTGGTTGTTGCGCGGGATGCCCTTGTGCGCGACGTCGCGGTACTTGACCGCAGGCTTCAGCACCATGCCTTGCGAAAGCTGGTCGACCATACCGCGCTGGATCTCCTGCCACGGCGTCTGGTGGGCCGGATAGCGGTAGCCGCCCCTGGCCTCGAGTTCGGCGCGGCGGCGGGCGATCTCCTCGTCGGAAACGAGGATGTCTGCCGTGCCCTTGCGCAGGTCGACGCGCACCCGGTCGCCGTTCCTCAACAGCGCCAGCCCGCCGCCGATGGCGGCTTCCGGCGAAGCGTTGAGGATGGAGGGGCTGCCCGACGTGCCCGACTGGCGTCCATCGCCGATGCAGGGCAGGGACAGCACGCCGCCCTTGATGAGATAGGCCGGCGGCTGCATGTTGACCACCTCGGCGCCGCCCGGATAGCCGACCGGACCGGTGCCGCGCATGAACAGGATCGTCTTCTCGGTGAGGCCCAGCGCCGGATCGTCGATACGGGCGTGATACTCCTCCGGGCCGTCGAAAACCTGGGCAATGCCCTCGAAAGCCTCGGGATCGTCGGGATTGGAGAGATAGCGGTCGCGGAACTCCCTGGAGATCACGCTGGTCTTCATGATGGCGCTATCGAACAGATTGCCCCGGAGGTTGATGAAGCCGGCTTCGGCCTTCAGCGGGTCGGCGACGGTGCGGATGACCTTCGGATCGAGGTTCTCGACCGCACGGCAATTGTCGCCGATCGAGCGCCCGTTGACGGTGACCGCGTCCGGATTCGGCAGCAGGCCTGCCTTCATCAATTCCGCGACGACGGCCGGCACGCCGCCGGCATGGTGGTAGTCTTCGCCCAGATACTCGCCGGCGGGCTGGAGGTTGACGAGGAGAGGAACGTGGTGGCCGATCTTCTGCCAGTCGTCGTTGTCGAGCGGCACGCCGAGATGGCGGGCGATGGCGTTGAGGTGGATCGGCGCGTTGGTCGAGCCGCCGATTGCCGAGTTGACGACGATGGCGTTCTCGAAGGCCTCGCGGGTCATGATGTCCGAGGGCTTCAGATCCTCCATCACCATGCCGACGATGCGCCGGCCGGTCTCATAGGCGATCTGGCCGCGCTCCCGATAGGGCGCGGGGATCGCCGCCGAACCGGGAAGCTGCATGCCCAGCGCCTCGGCGAGGCTGTTCATCGTCGTCGCCGTGCCCATCGTGTTGCAGTAGCCGACCGACGGCGCCGAGGAGGTGACCATTTCCATGAACTGCTCGTAGTCGATCCCGCCGGCGGCGAGCCTCTCGCGCGCCTTCCACACGACGGTGCCCGAGCCGGTGCGCTCGCCGCGGTGCCAGCCGTTGAGCATCGGCCCGACCGAGAGCGCAATCGCCGGGATGTTGACGGTCGCGGCCGCCATCAGCAGCGCCGGCGTTGTCTTGTCGCAGCCGATCGTCAGGACGACGCCGTCGAGCGGATAGCCGTAGAGCACCTCGACGAGGGAGAGGTAGGCGAGATTGCGGTCGAGCGCCGCAGTCGGCCGCTTGCCGGTCTCCTGGATCGGATGGCAGGGGAACTCGAACGGGATGCCGCCAGCTGCCTCGATGCCGGCGCGGACACGCTTGGCGAGTTCGAGGTGGTGGCGGTTGCAGGGTGACAGGTCGGAGCCGGTCTGGGCGATGCCGATCAGCGGCTTGCCGGACTGCAGTTCGGCGCGAGTCAGGCCGAAATTGAGGTAGCGCTCGATGTAGAGCGCCGTCATGCCGGGATCGTCCGGATTGTCGAACCATTCCTGCGAGCGGAACTTCTTCTTCGTATCGCCGGCCATGCGCCCCTCCCGTCGTTCGGAGCGCCATCGTTAGGACAGTGCGGCCCGACCGACAAGCGCCTTCGCGGGCGATCTTGCCGCCTCATCGGCGGCGCGACCCTGTACTTTTGTGCGATAGACAGCCGCGGAAGCTTTCGCTACTTCCGCTCGAACATTTCCGGGAGGAGGAAGCCATGGCACTCGTCATCGAAGGCGAAGAGCGTATTGCAGCCCCCATCACCAGGGTCTGGCAGGCACTGAACGACCCCGAGGTGCTCAAGGTCTGCATCCCCGGATGCCAGAGCCTGGAGAAGACCTCCGAGGACGGCATGGCCGCGACCGTCGTGCTCAAGATCGGCCCGATCAAGGCGACCTTCACCGGCGAGGTGACGTTGGCGAACCTGAAGCCGCCGCACGGATACACGATCTCCGGCGAGGGCAAGGGCGGAATCGCCGGCTTCGCCAAGGGCGGCGCCGACGTGACGCTGGCCGAGGACGGGCCGAATGCCACCGTACTCACCTACGCGGCCAAGGCCGACGTCGGCGGCAAGATCGCCCAGCTCGGCAGCCGGCTGATCACCTCGACGTCGAAGAAGCTCGCCGGCCAGTTCTTCTCGACCTTCAACGAGACGGTCAGCAAGGGATAGGGGCTCCGACGGCAGAGCGACGGCGGCAATGGCCGGAACGCGCCCGCCGCTCACCGAAACGACGCCGACCAATCCCTCCCCTGCCCCCTACTCCCCTTTCTTCCGCCGGTAGTTCGCCGGCCGCTTCTGCAGGAAGGCCGAGACGCCTTCCTTGTAGTCGTCCGAGCGTCCGGCCTCGCGCTGCAGTTCGCGTTCGAGCCGAAGCTGCTCTTCCAGCGTGTTGCGGGAGGCGGCGTGGATCGCCTGCTTGGTCAGCGCATAGGCCTGCGACGGCCCCGCCGCGAAACGGGCGGCGAGGGCTTCCGCTTCCGCCATCAGCCGGTCGTCGTCGACCGCCTTCCATATCAGGCCCCATTCGGCGGCCTGTTCGGCCGGCAGCGGATCGCCGGTCAGCGCCAGCGCCTTGGCGCGCGCCTCGCCCAGCCGCTGCGTCAGCCACCAGGTGCCGCCGGCGTCGGGGATCAGGCCTATCCTTGAGAAGGACTGGATGAAGCTCGCCGAGCGGGCCGCGAGCACGACGTCGCAGGCGAGCGCGATGTTGGCGCCCGCGCCTGCCGCGACTCCGTTGACGGCGCAGATCACCGGCTTGCCGAGATTGCGGAGCTTCAGCACGAGCGGGTTGTAGTAGGTTTCCAGCGTCCGGCCGAGGTCGGGGCTGTCGCCGAGCAGCGTCGGGTCGCGGTCGGCGAGGTCCTGCCCGGCGCAGAAGCCGCGTCCGGCGCCGGTCATGATCAGGGCACGGCAGCCATCATCAGCGGCGCAGGCATCGATGGCGGCGGCGAGCGCCAGATGCAGGTCCGCGGTGAAGGCGTTGAGCCGGTGCGGGCGGTTGAGCGTGACGACAGCATAGCCGTCGCGCCTGTCGTGGAGCACCACCGGTTCAGTCATCACCTTCCTCCCGTCCGGACCGCGGACGGTTGTGGCATGGCGCCGGCGCACGATCAATGCGCCGGCCGCGTCACAGGCCGATCGGCCATGACCGGAGGCGAAAAGCTCCCTCGCCTACTCGAAAACGATGGCCGGGCCGGCCGCAGCGGCGCTGCCCCCCTCGGCCTTCATGCGCGCCCACACCTTGCCGGCGATGTCGCGATAGATCGCCGCCTGCGGCCCGTTCGGCTCGGAGACGACGACGGGCTGGCCGGAATCGGATGTCTCGCGAATGTTCATGGTGAGCGGCACCTCGCCGAGGAAAGGCACGCCGAGGCGCTCGGCCTCCTTCTTCGCTCCACCATGGCCGAAGATGTCGTAGCGCTTGCCGGTGTCGGGGGCGAGGAAATAGCTCATGTTCTCGACGATGCCGAGCAGCGGCACGTCCACTTTCCTGAACATGTTCAGTCCCTTGCGCGCGTCGATCAGGGCGAGGTCCTGCGGGGTGGAGACGATCACGGCGCCGGCGAGCGGCACCTGCTGGGCCATGGTCAGCTGGGCGTCGCCGGTGCCGGGCGGCATGTCGACGACGAGCACGTCGAGCTCGCCCCAGGCGACCTCGCGCAGCATCTGGGTGAGCGCCGACATGACCATCGGCCCGCGCCAGATCATCGGCGTCTCCTCGTCGACGAGGAAGCCCATCGACATGGCCTTGAGGCCGTAGCGTTCCATCGGCTTGAGGATCTTGCCGTCGACCGTCTCGGGCCGCCCCTTGATGCCGAGCAGGCGCGGCATGGAGGGGCCGTAGATGTCGGCGTCGAGGATGCCGACCCTGAGGCCGTTGGCGGCAAGCCCGAGCGCGAGGTTGACGGCGGTGGTCGATTTGCCGACGCCGCCCTTGCCCGAGGCGACGGCGATGATGGCGGCGATGCCGGGCACGCCGCGATTGCCATGGCTGTGCGAGGCGGGGGCGTGGGGGGCGGCGGGAGGGGGTGCGCCCGCCGGGGCGGGGCGC
>CAYJMY010000036.1:0-21924 GCA_964371125.1 uncultured Mesorhizobium sp.
CCATGCACCGTGTGACCATGGTCGGCAACGACATGAAGCTCGACCCGGGCATCGGCATGTGCGGCAAGGCAGGCCAGGGCGTGCCCGTCGGCGTCGGCCAGCCGCACCTCAGGATGAACCAGATGACGGTCGGCGGGACCAGGGTGTGACCGGTCGGCTATAGTTCTGATCTCCATACTTTAATCCCTGCCGCGCGGGTTATAGGGGACTTGCGTTCGGCCGGCAGTGATTATAGTTTTTGGCTATAAACTTTAATCCTATCATTGGCTAGGGTGAAGGCCGAATGGACGCAGCTGCGTTCCGAGAGTCACCGTCGGGTACGCTCGTTCCGACGATAGCGGGCCAGACAGCGTTCGTTCCGAATCCGCTCCCACCCCTGCAGATCGACTATGCGACACTGGCACTTCCGCTCGCACAAGCGATGCAGGCCATCGGCGAACTTAACGCCGCAGGGCGGCACCTTGCGAATCCAGCGCTCGTTATCAGGCCACTGCAGCGGCAAGAGGCCCTCATCTCCTCGTCAATCGAAGGGACCTACACCACGGCCGACGCTCTCGCGCTCGCGGAAGCCGACGAGAGTGGCGCAACGACGGAAGCTGACGCATCTACCATCGAGGTCAGGAACTACATTACCGCGTTCCGAAACGCGGAGCGGTTACTCAACGAGATCCCGCTCTCGAACCGCTTGGTCAAGTCGGTGCACCGAACTCTGTTGGGCGGAGTGACCACGAACCGCGGCGCAAATAAGAGACCGGGAGAATACAAGGACCAGCAGAACTTCATCGGTGGCCGCAACAGGCAGATCGAAAATGCCCGCTTCGTTCCCCCTCCGCCGCGAGAAACGGAAACCTGCATGGCGGAGTTGGAGCGCTACATAAACAGGGAGGAACGCAACGGAATTCCCGCAATTATCGATGCGGCGCTGTTCCACTACCAGTTCGAGGCGATCCACCCGTTCGCGGACGGCAACGGCCGCGTCGGGCGAATCCTGGTGCCGATCTTCCTTATGCAGGAAAGAACGCTCGAAAGCCCGCTTCTGTACCTGAGCCCGGCGGTCGAAGGCCGGAAGGACGACTACGTGGACCTGATGCTCGCGGTATCCCGCGACGGCGCATGGACCGCTTGGATCCGGTTCTTCCTGGAAATGATCGTCGCGTCGTGCCGGTCAGCCAGCCTGACGATCACAAGGCTCGAACGGATGCGCCGTGATTTCCATCACAAGATCGCCGACGGCAAAGGTTCTGCTCGCTATATGACCCTAGCGGATGAGTTGTTCGTTTCGCCCGTCACCACCATACCGAAGGTAGCTGATCTGCTCTCCGTTACCTACCCGGCAGCGAAGAACGCCGTCGAGCGCCTGATCGCCCTCGGTATACTGGACGAGGTCTCCGGCAGGTCGAACCCCAAGCGCTTCATATCCTGGCCCATTGTGGACGTCAGCGAAGGCCGGCCCGAATTGGCATTGCCCGACATCGAGGTAAAGTTGTGATCCCCTCCTCCATCTTCATCCTGACCGGGGCCGGCATTTCGGCCGAATCGGGCATGGAGACCTTCCGCGACCGGCGCGGCATCTGGTCGAGGGTCGATCACAACGAGGTGGCGACACCGCAAGGATTCTCGCGCAATCCGGCGAAAGTCTACGACTTCTACAACGAGCGCCGGCGCAACCTGCGCGACGTCTATCCCAACGCGGCCCACCACGCGCTGGCGCGGCTGGAAGCCGGCTTCAGAGGCCGTTTACTGCTCGTCACCCAGAACGTCGACGATCTCCACGAATCCGCCGGGTCGCGCAAGCTCGTGCACATGCACGGCGAACTGCGCGCGGCGCTCTGCCAGGGCTGCGGCAAGCGCTGCCGCTGGGAGCGCGACATGGACATCGATTCCGAATGCCCGCACTGCGGCTTGCGCGGCAGGATGCGGCCCGACATCGTCTGGTTCGGCGAGTTTCCCTATCACATGGACGAAATCCACGTCGCGCTTGCGACGGCGGACCTCTTCGTTGCCATCGGCACGTCGGGAAGCGTTTACCCGGCCGCGGCCTTCGTCAAGGAGGCGCGCATGAACGGCGCGCGCACGGTCGAGCTGAACCTCGAGCCTTCCGACCTGATCGGCGATTTCGACGACGCCATCCACGGCAAGGCGAGCGAGATCGTGCCGGCCTTCGTCGACCGGCTGCTGGCCGGGGAGCCGGTCTGAAGACTCAGCGGCGGCGTTTCGGCTTTTCCAGAAGCGCGACCGCCTCGACATGGGGCGACCAGAGAAACTGGTCGACCGGCGTGACCGAGACGATGCGGTAGCCGCCCTCGACGAGGAGCGCGAGGTCGCGGGCGAGCGTCACCGGGTTGCAGGAGACGGCGGCCACCAGCGGAACGTCGCAACGCGCGATTTGTCTAGCCTGGTCCTCGGCGCCGGCGCGCGGCGGATCGAAGACGATCCCGTCAAAGAGATTGAGTTCCTTGAAGGTCAGCGGCCGGCGGAACAGGTCGCGCTTCTCGGTGGTGACCTTCCTGAGGCCGGTGGCAAATCGGAAGCCGCGGTCCAGCGCCGAAAGCGCTGCGGCGTCCGCCTCCACCGCATGCACTTCAGACCGGGCCGCCAGTCGTAGCGCGAAGGTGCCGGAACCGGAGAACAGGTCGGCGACGCGTTTCGCCTTGCCGAGGTGCGCCACGACCAGTTGCGCCATCGCGGCTTCCGCCGAGGCCACCGCTTGGAGGAAAGCACCCGGCGGGGGCGAAACCGTTGCCTGTCCGAACGAGACGGCCGGCTTGACCGGCTCGACGACGATCTCTCCATCGACAGAAAGCCGGGCGATCCGTTCGCGGATGGCGAAATCGGCGGCGGCGCGGCGGGCGGCTTCGGATAGCGGACCGGAGCCCTCCAAAGCGATGTCGAGGCCCGCGTCGGTCTGCGTCACGGTCAGGTGGAACGCGTCGCCGGTGGCGGCGACGATGCCGGCGACCCGCCGAAGCAAAGGCAGCGCCGCGAGGATGGCCGGGACGAGGATCGGGCATTCGGCGATGTCGATGAGATCGTGCGACAAGGCGCGGTTGTAGCCCAGAACGATGCCGCGATCTCCGAGTCGCGCCGAGAACGCGGCCCTGCGCCGGGAAGCGGGCGCGCAGGGAACCGTCTCGCTGACGGGCGCTCCGACGCTTCGGGAGGCTAGCGCCTCGACGACCCGGTCGCGTTTCCATGCAAGGTAGGCCGGCGCTGCGAGATGCTGGAGGGCGCAGCCGCCGCACTCGGTGAAATGGCGGCAGGGCGGCTCGACACGCAGGCCGGATGGCTCCAGGACGGCGAGCAGGGTCGCCCGGTTCTTCTCGCGCGCGGCGGTGACGACCTCGCCCGGCAGGGTGAATGCGACGAAGATCGGGCCTTCGGCAGTGTCGGCGACGCCGTCGCCCTGCGCGCCGAGGCGGGAAATGGTGAAGCGGCCGCTCATCGGTCCTTCGTTCCGGCAAGGAGGAATTCGCGGTTGCCGTCGCCGCCCTCGATCGGCGACGCGATCAGACCTGTAGCGCGCCAGCCCGGATATACGTCCAACCACAGTCGCAGCCGCTCGGCGACGCGCGGCGCCTCCTGAGGGTCATGAAGCAGTCCTCCCTTGCCGATCGCCTCGCGGCCGGCCTCGAACTGCGGTTTGACGAGGAATACGCCCGCCGCTCCGGGCGCGGCGAGCCCGAGCGCCGGCGGTAGCGCGAGGGTCAGCGAGATGAAGGAGACGTCGCCGACCAGCAGATCAGGACGAAGCCCGCCGAGGTGTTCCTCGTGCAGGTCGCGGGCGTTGAGCCCCTCGATTGCGGTGACGCGGGGATCGGAGCGGAGGCCCGGGTCGATCTGACCATGGCCGACGTCGAGGGCAATTACGTGCGATGCGCCGCGTTCGAGCAGGACCTGGGTGAAGCCTCCGGTCGAGGCGCCGATGTCGAGCGCCGTGCGCCCAGCGGGATCGATGGAAAAGGCGTCAAGGCCGGCGTTCAGCTTCAGCGCGGCGCGCGAGACGTAGCCGCGCGCCGGATCGTCGACGGCGATGGCGACACCCTCGGCCACAGCGAGGCCCGGTTTGGTTGCGGGGCGGCCGCCGACGGTGACGGTGCCGCGTTCGATGGCGTCGCGCGCCCGCGAGCGGGTGGCGAAGAGGCCGCGACGGACGAGCAGTTCGTCCAGCCGGGAGCGTCCCCCCGTCGTCTGCGTCTGTTTCATCGGCCTTCCTTGGAGAAAGCCGGGCTCGATGGCAAGTGGACGGGTGAACTAGAAGAAGATGACGCGCGAGATCCGACGTTCGACGGCGGGCGCGAGGTCGCGTCCCCAGTCCTTCTCGCCGCCGGCGAACGTCGTCGGGACGATCGATCCGGTGACAGTGTCGTCGCGCTGTTCGGCCGGCTCGACGGTGACGAAGGCGGGCTTCGCGTCGAAGGAAAATCCTCCGCGCAGTTCGCCCATCTTTGCCGCGACGATCTCGATCGCGGCGCGCTCCAACTTGCGGTCATATTGCGTCCCGGCGAAGGCCGGCATGGCGTGGACCGCGGAAAGCGCGGCGCAGATCAGCACTTTGTGCATTGTTTTTAGCTCCCTGTCCCAGGAGCGTTCTACCAATGCCGCGCTAAGATTCGCCCAAGAGAAAGGGTAAGCAGAACGCCAAATGTCAGCGTAAACAGAGAGTTAGAATCCGAGTCTAGGCACGGGCCGCCCGGCGCGCTCCGCCCAGCGCGGCAAAGACCGTGCGCATGATGCCCGCCGCGTCAAGGCCGGCGTCGGCATACATCTTCTCGGGCTTAGCCTGTTCGGTGAACTCGTCGGGCAGGATCAGCGCCCTCACCTTCAAGCCGTTGTCGAGCAAGCCCTCGGTTGCGAGGAACTGCAGCACGTGGCTGGCGAAGCCGCCGACGGCGCCTTCCTCGATCGTGACGAGCACCTCGTGCGAGCGCGCCAGGCGGCGGATCAGGTCATGGTCGAGCGGCTTGGCGAAGCGAGCGTCGGCGACCGTCGTCGAAAGGCCGGCGGCGTCGAGTTCTTCCGCAGCCGCGAGACTGTCCTGCAGGCGCGTGCCGAAGGAGAGCAGCGCGATCTTGGTGCCTTCCTTGACGACCCGGCCCTTGCCGATCTGGAGCACGGAGCCGCGCTCGGGCAGTTCGACCCCGACCCCATTTCCGCGCGGATAGCGGAAGGCGATCGGGCCATCGTCGTATGCCGCGGACGTCCGCACCATGTGGCGCAATTCCGCCTCGTCGGCGGCGGCCATGACGACGAAGCCCGGTAATGTCGCGAGATAGGTCGTATCAAAGGCGCCGCAGTGGGTCGGACCGTCGGCGCCGACGAAACCGGCGCGGTCGATAGGGAAGCGGACCGGCAGCTTCTGGATGGCGACGTCGTGGACGACCTGGTCGTAGGCGCGCTGGAGAAAGGTCGAGTAGATGGCGCAGAACGGCTTGAAGCCTTCGGTCGCCAGGCCGGCGGCAAAGGTGACCGCATGCTGTTCGGCGATGCCGACATCGAAGGTGCGCGACGGGAAGGCCTCGCCGAAGAGGTCGATACCGGTACCCGACGGCATGGCCGCGGTGATGGCGACGATGCGCTCGTCCTCGCGACCTTCCTGGACGAGACTCTCGGCGAACACCTTCGTGTAGGCCGGCGCGTTCGCCAGCGGTTTTGCTTGGGCACCGGTGATGACGTCGAACTTGTTGACGCCGTGGTACTTGTCGGCAGCGGCTTCCGCGGGTGCGTAGCCCTTGCCCTTCTGCGTGACGACGTGGATCAGCACCGGGCCGTCGGCATTGTCGCGGACGTTTCTCAACACCGGGATCAGGTGCTCGAGATTGTGACCGTCGATCGGGCCGATGTGGTAGAAACCGAGTTCCTCGAAGAGCGTGCCGCCGGTGACGTAGCCGCGCGCATGCTCGACCGCCCGGGTGATGGCGCGGTCGACGCGCTCGCCGAGGTATGACGTCAGCTTCTTGCCGAAGTCGCGCAGTCCGAGATAGGTCTTGCCCGAGCCGAGCCGCGCCAGATAGGCGCTCATCGCCCCGGTTGGCGGCGCGATCGACATGTCGTTGTCGTTCAGGATGACGATCAGGCGGGCATCGAGGGCGCCGGCATTGTTCAGCGCCTCGTAGGCCATGCCGGCCGACATGGCGCCGTCGCCGATCACTGCGATGACGTTGTTGGTGCCGCCCTTGAGGTCGCGGCCGACGGCCATACCGAGGCCCGCCGAGATTGACGTCGAGGAATGCGCGGCGCCGAACGGATCGTACTCGCTCTCGGCGCGCCGGGTGAAACCGGAAAGACCGCCCTCCTGGCGCAGCGTGCGGATGCGGTCGCGCCGGCCGGTCAGGATCTTGTGCGGGTAGGCCTGATGGCCGACGTCCCAGATCACCTTGTCAGCCGGCGTGTCGAAGACGTAGTGGAGGGCGACCGTGAGCTCGACCACGCCGAGCCCGGCGCCGAGATGGCCGCCAGTATGGGACACCGCGTCGATCATTTCCGCGCGCAACTCGGCCGCGACCTGCGGAAGGTCGTCCTCGGAAAGCTGGCGCAAATCCGCAGGAATGCGGACCTTGTCCAGCAATGGGGTCACGGGGGGGCCTGGATTCACGTCTTGACGCCTGTCTTGGCCATGGTTTTCGCCGGGAAATAGGCCGTTGGTGTGGCAATGTAAATGCGTCGCGCCATCAAGTCTCAGTTTTCGGGGAGCGGAACGAACTCCTCCTCGTCGCCCGGGACGATGTCGAAGCGCCCGGTCCGCCACTCTTCCTTGGCCTGATCGATGCGCTCGCGCGAGGAGGACACGAAGTTCCACCAGATGTAGCGCCGCGAGCCGAGCGAAGCGCCGCCGAACAGCATGAAATGGCCGCCGGTCTCCGACCCGACGACGATTTCATCGCCGGGGCGAAAGACCAGCAGTCGGTCCGCCGGAAACCGGTCGGCGGCAATATCGAGATCGCCGGAGAGCACGTAGAGTGCGCGCTCCTCGGTCGAGGCCGGGATCTGGATGCGCGCGCCAGGTTCGAGCCGGATGTCGACATAGAGCGTCTCCGAGAAGGTCGGCACCGGCGAACGCAGGCCGTGGAAGTCGCCGATGACCACCCTGCCGCTGACGCCGTCGGCAGCGAATTCGGGCAAGGCTGTCCGCGACGTGTTCTCGAATCGCGGGGCGATCTCTTCCTGGCCGTCGGGAAGCGCCAGCCACGTCTGCAACCCGGAAATCGCCATCGGGCTACCGCGCAGTTCTTCGGGCGACCGCTCCGAATGGACGATGCCTCGGCCCGCGGTCATCAGGTTCACGTCGCCCGGCTCGATGACCATCTCGGTGCCGAGTGAATCCCGGTGCCTGATTCTGCCGTCGAACAGGTAGGTTACCGTTGACAGGCCGATATGGGGATGCGGACGGACGTCCACCGCCTCGCCGGCGCGCAGGATGGCGGGACCCATCCGGTCGAAGAAGATGAAGGGGCCGACCAGCCGGCGACGGGCGGTGGGCAGGGCGCGGCGCACCTCGAAGCCGCCGATGTCGCGGGCGTTGGGGATGACCATCAGCTCGATCGCGTCGCAGGCGAAGGCGTCGCCGGGCTGCGGATCGTTGCCGGGGAAGAAGCTCATGATGCGCCTATTCTGAAGTGTCTTGAGTTTTGCGACCTAAGCGACGGGCATCTCGCCTAGTATGCGCCCTCCGAAGCTTCTCCGGCTCAGTAAATAACCGCTCCAACAACGCTAAAGTGAAATCCAATATATCATCTGCGTCCTCTTTACTTAGATTCCCCCGATGGGCGCCGTCATTTCCGCTCTCCCGAATACAGGATGCTAAGTCGGCCATAGCCTGTGGCAATCGACCAGTCTCGAAAAGCCAAGATAGACGTGATCCGAGGTCACGACGCTGACGTGGGTTCGGAAGGTTAGGTTCACCGCTATCCGCTGCCGGCAGCAATGGCTGGGTAGCCAAATCGAGACAAAGCCTGAACATGGCACCCGAAGCGTTGTAACAGCCAACCGCATAGCACATAGCGCCTTCGCGGAAAGCAACGCCGATGTCATCAGGAGTAAATTCTGGCTGCGTAAATTGCAGTTTGTCCTTTGATGAAATATACCCCTCTACCTTAAAAAGGCTGTTCAAAGATCCACCATATTTTATAATGTATCCTTCGTCTGCTTCATAATTCTCATATTCTTTTACAAATTTGTTTCTTCCGTCAAGAGACATGGCGATGACAAATGTCGTAGACCGGCGACAATTTCGGCATTTAGAGAACACCTCATACCAGTCTTTCCAATTGTATTGCCTATGCAAATAGACGTAAGAAAGAACATCGAAGGTGATCTCCTTCGCGCCGCATCGAGGACAGTCTGCGACTAGTAATGCCACGACCTACTCCCCGTCGAGCGGTTCCGTACCGACGGCCTTGCCGTCGCGCGACAGACGTATCTTCTCGACCTTGTCTTCGGCGGCCTTGAGCAGGCGGTCGCAATGCGCCTTCAGCGCCTCACCGCGCTCGTAGATACGGATCGACTGGTCGAGCGGCACGTCGCCCTTCTCAAGATCGTCGACGATGCGCTCGAGCGCCTGGAGCGCCTGCTCGAAGCTCATCGCCTTGATGTCGTCGTTCGTCTCAGCCGCCATTGTCTAACCCTTCATCAAGCGCCCGACATGCGCGCCGACCGAGAAGGCCAGCCCCTGGAGGTCGTAGCCACCCTCGAGCAGGCTCACCACCCGGTTGCCGCACAGGCGCGCGGCGCGATCCATCACCTGGCCGGTCGCCCAGTCGAAATCCGCCTCGGTCAGGTTGATCTCGGCCAGCGGGTCGCGGTGATGGGCATCGAAGCCCGCCGAGACGATGATCAGGTCCGGCCGGAACGCGTCGAGTGCCGGCAGGACGCGTGACAGGAACGCATCGCGGAACAGATCGCCGCCGGAATCGGGCGAAAGCGGCGCGTTGACGATGTTGCCCACGCCCTGCTCGCTCACAGCCCCGGTGCCCGGATAGAGCGGCATCTGGTGGGTCGAGCAATAGAGTACGGTCGGATCTGTCCAGAAGATATCCTGGGTGCCGTTGCCGTGATGGACGTCCCAGTCGACGATCGCGACACGCTCGGCGCCATGGCGGCGCTGGGCGTGTCGGGCGGCGATCGCCGCATTGTTGAACAGGCAGAAGCCCATCGCGGTGAGGCGCTCGGCATGATGGCCAGGCGGACGGGCGGCGACGAAGGCGTTGTCGGCACGCCCCTCGAAGACATCGTCGATGGCGGCATTGGCGGCGCCGACGGCGGTCAGGGCCGCTTCCCAGCTCTTCGGGCTCATCGCAGTGTCGGCGTCGATGCGGGCGAGGCCCGCCTCCGGGGCCATCGCCTCAAGCCGCGCGACATAGTCCTCCGGATGGGCATAGAGCAGCGTCGCGCGATCGCAGAGAGATGCCTCGACGCGTTCGAGCGCGGCGAAGCGCTCGTCCTCGAGTACCCGCGCGATCGCGCGTAGGCGATCCGGCCTTTCCGGATGGCCGGGCGGCGTCAGATGGTCGAGGAAGACGGGGTGGGTGTAGAGGCGGGTAACCATGCCCCGATATAGGCGCTGCGCCGCGCTTTGGCCATGGCCGCGGCATGCCGGCCGCGGTTTGTTCAACAGGCTTTGCGCTTCGCAGCGTCAGCGCGTCGGCGCGCCGTTCGCCTCTCCCGATCCGCCAAGGCCAGCCAACGCACGGTCCTTGAGCTTGCGGAACTTCGCCGAGGCGTCCGCCAGGCGGCGGTCCCACTCGGGATTGGGCACCTGCCCCTCGATGGTGCGGAAGTAGACCTGCATCAGCGCCGCGATGGCGAACGGCTCGATGAGGGCCGCCTTGACGGCCCAGGCGAAGACGATGGCGAGCACGAAGGCCCAGCCGCCAGCCTGTCCGGGCATGAAATAGAGCAACGCCCCGGCCGGCGCGATCATGACGAGGAAGACGGCGAACGACACCAGCCACATGATGACGGCGAGCCAGATCGCGTTCTTGATCATGATCTTCGCGTTCTGTGCGTAGAGCACGACGCCCTGCCGCGCCGTCTCCCAGGGATTCCTGCTGTCTATGCGGATGTTGTAGCCGAGGATGATTTCGTCGACGTAGGTGAGCGACAGCCTGATTACCGAGTTGATGAAGCGGACGAGGCCGTCCAGCCCCGGAATCGGGATGAAGGCGGCAATTCCGCCGATCAGGCCGGTTATGGCGGCAATCGCTCCCTTGACGAGCTGATCGAGCGCGAACAGGACGTTCGCCTCGGCGAAACGGTTGGTGACGATCTGGCGCGCGTAGGAGATTTGACCCTGACCGCCGGGCAGATCACGGCCGTCGATCAGCTGCACCATCGCGGCGATGTGACCGGCCTTGACGATGTAGAGGATGTACTCGCGGATCCAGTAAACGACCGCCGACACCAGGACGAAGCCGCCGATCGCGCCCCATACGGCAAAGGTCGCGGGCCCGTCCGGATCGGACAAGACATGCCCGACACCGTAGCCCATGCCCGCCCCGGTACCCGTTGCGAGGACATAGGCGGTCGTGATCAGGAAGTAGACGATCAAGCGCATGGCGATGAACGGCCACGTGCGGGCCATGATCGCGAGCGTTCCGCCGATCGAGAAATCCCACATGGCCGCGCTCCTCAGTCGTGGAAGGCAACCATTGCAGGCACTCGAATGTCAATCCGCGTGGCGGCGGCAAAAAATGCATGCGCCAACTGGCGCGTCGCGGCGACTACTTCGGGACCGTCGTGCCGAGGAAAGCCTGAAGGCAGGCGGGATTCAGAGGCTTGGAGACGAGATAGCCCTGGCCGAAGTCGCAATCGCAGGAACGCAGCCTCGCCAACTGATCCTCGGTCTCGATCCCTTCAGCCACGACAGTCATGTCGAGGCTGTGCGCGAGCCCGATCGTGGCCTTGACGATCGTGTGGGCCGCGGCGTCCTCGCACATATCGCGAACGAAGCTGCGATCGATCTTGAGCCGATCCACGGGAAAGCGGCTGAGATGGGAAAGGGAGGCGTAACCGGTGCCGAAGTCGTCCAGGGCGATCGAGAAGCCCATCGCGCGGAACGCCTGAAGCGCCTCCGATATCCGGCCGTTATCCTTGTGCAGCAGGATGTTTTCGGTGAGTTCGATCTCGATGTCGCGAGGGAAAAGGTCATGCTCTTCGAGCAGATGGCGAACGAGAGAGGGGAATTCGGCGATCTTGAGCTGGGCGGCGGCGATGTTCACGGCGACCGTGCCCGCGGCAATTCGCCGACGCCTAAGGTGGCGGACCGTCTCGAGGCTCTTGCGCAGCACCCGCCAGCCGAGATCGACGATCAGGCCGGTCTCCTCGGCGATGGCGATGAAATCGCACGGCGCGACATCCGCACCGTTGTGACGCCAGCGCGCCAGGGCTTCGAAGCCGATATGGCTACTATCCTTCAACGAGAACTGCGGCTGGAATGCGACGTCGATGCGATCGTTCGCAACGGCCGCCGCCAGCGCGTCGGCCTTTTTTCGCCGCTCCTCAAGGCCCGACCGCATCTCCCGCGAGTAGACCCGGTACGTGCTTCTGCCGGATGCCTTCGCCTGGTAGAGCGCGATGTCGGCATTCTTGAGCAGAACCTCGGTCTTGCGCCCGTCGCGGGGGAAGAGCGAGATGCCGACGCTCATGTTCGGCGAATAGGCACGGCGCTGGATGGTCAGCGGCTGCTGGACCGCGGCCAGCAGCTTCTCCGCGACCTTGCTCACTGTCTGCCGGTCGTACACGTTGGGCAGGATGATCGCGAACTCGTCGCCGCCGAGCCGCATGATCGAATCGGACCGCCGCAGGGTCCCGCTTAGGCGGCCGGCGACCGAGACGAGCAAGGCATCGCCGGCGCTGTGGCCCATCGTGTCGTTGACTGCCTTGAAGCCGTCGAGGTCTAGCACGAGCAGGGCGCCGGACTGTCCGGACCGGACCGCACCCGAGACGGCCTCGGAGAGACGGGGCCCAAGGACCGACCGGTTCAGGAGTCCGGTGAGCGGATCATGTTCGGCGTGATACTTGATCGCCGCCTCCGACCGTTTCAGTTCGGTAATATCGGCCCGCGTGCCGACGATGTGGCCGGAGGCCGAACGGCGTTCCTGGATCTGGATCCAGCGGCCGTCCGACAGCGCCTGAACCAGCTTCCGCCCCGGGCTGCGGTGAGCCTTGATCCTTGCGCGAAGCCAGGAGTCCCGAGCTTCGGCCGTATTCTTCGGTAGTTGGTACTCGCCCTTCTCCAGTCCCGACTTCAGGATCGCGGCAAACTCGGATCCGATTTGGATCGCCTCCGCGGAAAGGGGGAAGCACTGCTTGTAGGCCTGGTTGAAGAGAACCAGCCGGTCGTCGGGATCGAAGGCCGCGATACCGTCGGGAACCGTCTCGATGACGTCGACGAGGAGCGTTTCGACGTTTCGCCGCCGTTCGACTTCCGCGAGAAGGGCGGCTTCAGCGGCTTTCCGCTTCGTGATCTCGTAGCGGACCGATACATAGGCCTCGATCCGGCTCTTCTGACCGACGAGCGGGACGATCGTCGTGTCCACCCAATAGAGCGTGCCGTTCTTCGCCCGGTTGCAGATCTCGCCGTGCCAAACCTCGCCGCGCGATACGGTTTGCCACATGTTGGCGAAGAACTCCTTAGGATGATGGCCGGAGTTCACGAGGCGAAACGACTTGCCCAGCAGTTCGCCCTCGGAATATCCGGTGGTCGCGCATAGCATGCTGTTGACATGGACGATGCGGCCGGCGCGGTCGGTCACCGCGAGGATCGCGTGCCGGTCGAGCGCTGCCTGATAGGCGTCGAGAACGCGGAACAGGCGCGATATCTCAAGGTTTGCGGCCTCCAGATCACGCAACCAGCTATCCCGCTCCGGCGGACTTTGACGGCCGAGCACGCGCGAGATGGCAAGTCCCGTCTTGGTAGTCTGGAAGTCCGTGACGATGCGACTTGCGCGGACATCGGCCTGATAGGGCGTTTCCTCACGCGCTTCGACGACGATGCCCTCAGACATTTTCATCTCTGCGGAATGAGGTTGCGCGGAAGGAGGCTGCGGCCGTCAATGCCATCGAAATCAAATCCATGCGATGATCAAAATTGGTCCGGCCCCGGGTCGGACTTATTCCATCTGTTGCGCGGAGATGGGGGCGGTCGCTTCGAAGTGCGACAGGCTTACGGAGATTGGTCGAGTTACCCACTTGGACGTTCACCATACGCGATGGTTAAGAACGGTATCGTACATATTAGTAGTTAAAACGATCTTAACGCTGCCACTTTTAATATTGTGAACATTGAATAGAATGCTCGATTCTACACATCCTAAAACTACGAAAAATACTCGAAGATCGACATGGAAAACAGCGTACTTTCATGGCTTCAGCCCGGTGCACAGAGATTTATTCAAGAAAACGCAGTAGTTAAATCTCTGAACAGCGGCGAATTGATTTATGACCACGAAGCGGTGGTTACGCACACGATATTTCCGCACGACTGTGTCATTTCAATCATGGCCGAGATGGCCGACGGGCGAAGTGTCGAAAAAGCGTCGATCGGCAGGGAAGGCTTCGTCGGCCTTCCCGTTATCCTTGGCGGCGGTACGACATTCGGGCGATGCGTTGTGCAAGTTCCCGGCAAGGCTTCCTGGCTCTCCGTCACCGATCTCGACGTCGCGCTCCAGCAGTTTCACTGCGTACGCCAGGTGATGCTGCGCTACGCCAAGTCGTTCACCATGCAGTTGATGGAATCCGTTGCCTGCAACAGCCTGCATACGGCCGAACAACGCGTGGTGCGTTGGCTCCTCCATGCGCACGACCGCGTGGGCGGGGACAGTTTCTACCTGACGCAGGAGGCGATCTCGAACCTCCTCGCGCTCCGGCGCGCCACGGTGAACGCGGCGTGTTCCGATCTCCAGATGTCGGGCGGAATTTCCTATCATCGCGGCCACCTGACCATTACCGATCGCCGGGTTCTCCAGTCGCGCGTCTGCGAGTGCTACGATCGAGTCCGCCGGGCGGCGCTCAATCCGGCCCCGTGATCCTTCTCGAGGACCGGCGCGCCGTCGAACGGACGAGCGCCGGTCCTGAAAGGAGCTACATCGCCACTCGCCGCATTTGCCCAGATGCGACCGTGCCAGCCACGTTGTGCAGGCTGTCGTGCCGCGCCCGGTTGGTCTCGTTCGCGGCCGCTCCGCGGTCGTTGGCGCGGTCGCTCTTCTTGAGGCGAAAACCGGCGACCAGGTCGGCGAGCTTCTCGGCTTCCGCAGCCAGCGTCCGGCTCGCCGCAGAGTTCTCCTCGACCATTGCCGCGTTCTGCTGCGTCGCCTGATCGATCTGTCCGATCGCTGCCGAAATCTCGCTGATCCCCCCGGCCTGGGACTGCGCCGAGGCGGACATCTCTGCGACGATATCGCTGATCCTGCGGAAGGCGTCGGAGATCTGACCCAGCCAATTCTCCGTCTCGCCGACCAGCCGGACGCCTTCGCGCACCTGGCCCGAACTCGTGCTGATGAGGGTGTTGATCTCCTTCGCCGCTTCGGCTGAGCGCTGCGCCAGAGCCCGGACCTCCTGGGCGACGACGGCGAATCCCCTGCCCGCCTCGCCGGCACGCGCCGCTTCCACGCCGGCGTTCAATGCAAGCAGGTTCGTCTGGAAGGCGATTTCGTCGATGACCGTAATGATCTGTGAGATCTTGCGCGACGACGTATCGATCTCGCCAATGGCGACGACGGTCTTCTTTACGACATCGGCATTGCGTTCGGCATTGGAGCGGATTTCGGCGACCGTCTGGCTGGCCATTCCCGCACTCGCCGCAGTGTTGCGGATCGCCGATGCGAGTTCCTCGACCGCCGCGGCCGTCTCCTCGAGCGCCGCCGCCTGCCTTTCGGACTGGCGTCCCGACGATTCCGAAGCCTTGGCTATCTCGATCGAGCCGTCGCGCACGTTTGTCGACGAGGACGCGACGGCGGAAATGACCGAGCGCAGGCTATCCACCGCGGCATTGAAACCGGCGGCGAGTTTCTCCGATTTCGACGACAAGGCGGCGTCGACGGTGACGTCGAGATCGCCGGCTGCGAGACGTTCAAGGGCCACCGCGATGCCTTCGAGCGCAACCATCTGCTGGGTCTCTACGGAGCGTCGCTCGTCTTCGAGACGTTCGAGATAGACCGACACGGCGAGTTCGACGTCGAGCATCACCGCCTTGACGAGAGTACCGACCTCCTTTGCCAGCTTCGGCGCGGGATCAGCTTCGCCGCCTCGCGTGAACAGTCCAGCCCGCACCCGCGGCAAGCGTTCGCGGATCACCGCCGAGACTAGGCGATCGGCGACGAGTGCATAACCGCCGATATACCAGCGAGGCTCCAGGCCGATGCGCGCGTGGACGGAACCGATTGCCCTGACCGCCTCCCCATAGCTGGCCGCGTATTCGGCCCGCATGATCGTGTCCCAGTGCCTGCGTTGCCGCCCGCTCGCGGCCTCGGCATGACGATCGTCGGTGAAGAAATGGCTTGTCTGCGGGGTAGCGCGGACCTTGCGGTAGAACAATTCGAGCGCGGGCCCAATCGCGTTCGAGACGACCGGGGCAAGGCCCCTCAATGTTTCCTTTTCGACGTCGGCCAGATCCATGAAGGCGAGCCGTTCGCCAAGTTCGCTTCCTGCAGACATGCTCATGCGATCGTCCCTCTTCGATTGTTATGCGCCGTCCATTTACCGTCCACTGCTCGAAAAAGTTGTGTACGAATCCGTACGTTCCCTAACGTACGGTGCCATGGTTAAGAGGGATTTAAAGACGATCCGAAAATTTCTAGACCGGATCTAGAGTATATCCGGAGATAGAGGGACTGTTCTGTTTCTCCGATGGCGAGGCGATCCGCCGGGAGAGATATGAAAGTCATGGTTGTGGCAGGGCGGAACGGCGCGACGAAGCCGGCGCCCGCCAGCGGGAAACCCAATCGTCTTGCCTACGGCAAACCGACCAATCGATATTGCCGGTCGTCCTTTCCCGCTTCGAAGGAGCGAGGACGTCCGATGGCCCGGGAGAGGAATTCAGCGTATGTCGGTCCGCGCGATGCGGATGCCAAAACCTTCGAGGCCGACATAGTGCCTCTCGCGCGATGCGATCAGATTGATCGACGTGATGCCGAGATCCTTGAGGATCTGTGCCCCGAGACCGATCTCGCGCCACTCGCTTTCGCGGCGCTTCGCTTCCTCGTGGTCCTCGCCTCCTGCGGCCGGGCGACCGCGAATCTGGTGCCCGACGCCGACGGATCCCTCGCGCAGATAGACGATCACACCGCGCTTTTGCTCGCCCATCCGCTCCATGATGCGGACGAGCCGGTCCTCCTTGCCGAACACGTCGGAGACGACGTCTTCCGGATGCAGCCGCACGGGAACATCGACGCCGTCGCGTATGTCGCCGTAGACCACCGCCAGATGCTGCATCGGATCCCACGGAAGCGTATAGGTGAATGCCCGGGCAGGTCCGCCCGGCGTCTCCACGTCGAACGTGGCGACACGCTCGATCAGGGTCTCCTGGCGCTGCCGGTAGGCGATCAGGTCAGCCACCGACACCTGCTTCAATCCGTTGCGCTCGGCGAAACCCTGAACCTGCGCACCGCGCATGACCGTACCGTTGTCGTTGACGAGTTCGCAGATGACGCCAACGGGCGGAAGTCCGGCGAGCTTGCACAGATCGACAGCGGCTTCGGTATGGCCTGAGCGCATGAGGACACCGCCTTCGCGTGCGATCAGCGGGAAGATGTGACCGGGGCGGACGAAATCCGAGGCTCCGACATTGCCGTTCGCCAGGTTGCGCGCCGTGAGCGTTCGGTCTTCGGCGGAGATGCCGGTCGTCGTGCCGTGCTTGAAGTCGACGCTGACAGTGAATGCCGTCGTGTGCGCCGAGTCGTTGTCGGCGACCATCGGCGCCAGATTGAGGCGCCGGGCGTCTTGACGCGTCATCGGGGTGCAGACGATGCCGGAGGTGTGGCGCACGATGAAGGCCATCTTCTCGGGCGTGCAGTGAACCGCAGCGACGATGAGGTCGCCTTCGTTCTCGCGGCCATCATCGTCCATCACCACGACGATCTCGCCCCGCTCGAAGGCCCTCAGGGCTTCGACGACTTTCTTCTGATCATAGGCCATCGGTTGCAGTGTCCATCGTCATGGGGTGAGGTCAGATGCGGCCGGTCTGGCCGCGATGCCTGAGATAGTGGTCGGCGATCGCGCACGCTACCATCGCCTCGCCGATCGGCACTGCGCGGATGCCGACGCAGGGATCGTGCCGACCCTTGGTGACGACGTCGACCTCCCTGCCTGCCGCGTCGATGGACCGGCGCGGAGTGAGGATGGACGACGTCGGCTTGACGGCAAAGCGGGCGACGACCGGCTGCCCGGTCGAGATCCCGCCGAGAATTCCGCCGGCGTGGTTGGACAGGAAAACCGGGCGGTCGTCGTTGTCCATCCTCATCTCGTCGGCATTCTGTTCGCCGGTCAGCCGCGCGGCGGCGAAGCCGTCGCCGATTTCGACGCCTTTCACGGCGTTTATCGACATCAGATTGGCCGCAATGTCCTGGTCGAGCTTGCCGTAGACTGGCGCACCGAGCCCGGGCGGTACGCCATCGGCAACCACCTCGACGATCGCCCCGACAGACGAGCCGGACCTGCGAATCCCGTCCAAATAGGCGGAAAAGATCGGAACCGACGCCGGATCGGGCGAGAAGAACGGGTTGTCCGGGTGGCCGACGAAATCCCAGTCCCAGTTGGACCGGTCGATGTCTTTCTCGCCGATGGCGACGAGCGCGCCGCGCACGACGACGCCGGGCACCACCTTCCGCGCGATGGCGCCGGCGGCGACACGCGCCGCGGTCTCCCGTGCGGAGGAA
Organism: uncultured Mesorhizobium sp.; assembly: GCA_964371125.1. GTDB lineage: Bacteria > Pseudomonadota > Alphaproteobacteria > Rhizobiales > Rhizobiaceae > DUSC01. The sequence continues at coordinate 17,868 of CAYJMY010000036.1, forward strand.
CGGCCGCCGCCGCGATGATCACGGACGCCATACTTTACGTCATAGGTATAGTCGGCATGGCCAGGCCGGTACTGGCTGACGATCTCGCCGTAATCCTTGGAGCGCTGGTCGACATTCTCGATCATCATCGAGATCGGCGTGCCGGTCGTGACCATGGTCTCGCCGTCGTCCTCGACGAGGACCCCCGACAGGACCCGAACCCGGTCCGGCTCGCGGCGTTGCGTGACGAAGCGGGACTGGCCGGGACGGCGGCGGTCGAGTTCGGCCTGGATTTCGCCGAGGGTGAGGCGGATGCCGGGGGGGCAGCCGTCGACGACGCAGCCGAGCGCCGGTCCGTGGCTCTCGCCCCAGGTCGTGACGCGGAACAGGTGGCCGAAGCTGTTGTGCGACATGTAAGCGGTGGTCCTCGCCGGCGACTACCGGCCTCACCGCTGGCTTCTATTGGCGTTTTTCGGGGCGGTCAAACCGCTGCCGACGATTTTAGTTTTGACACAATGGGCATGTTACTGCTCATTTCGCGTTCACCCGAACCCAGGGCGCCGGGCGGAGCCCCAGGGGAGCCCTAGAAAAAGAATGAGGACTACCATGCGTATCGTGTCTGGCGCGCTGGCCGCCGTACTGCTGATCGCCACGAGCGCCTTCGCCGCCGAGGCGGAAGGCCGGATCAAGGCCATCGACCGCGACAATTCGACGATCACCCTCGACGACGGCAAGTCCTACAAGCTGCCGGGCGAGTTCGATGTCGACCAGTTGAAGGAAGGCATGGACATCCTGCTCGCCTACGACAAGGTCGGCGGCGAAAACCTGATCACCGACATGGAACTGTCCGAATAGCCGGCGAGACGCCGACGATCAGGCCGACGCGGCCGGTCTGCCCAGCCACTCCAGGGCGCCGTTCTCGATGCGCAGGATGCGGTCCTGGGGGACGTCCATGACCGCGCACTCCTCCGGCGAGAGCCCCCCGACGATGCGGAAAACAGCCCTGACGATGCCGCCATGGGCGACGCAGATCGTGGGCATGCGGATCGTCGCCAGCCAGCCCGCAACCCGTTCCGTCAACGCCGCGTAGGTCTCCGCGTCCGCTCCCGGCGGCAGGAAGTTCCACTTGTCGAGAGAGCGCCGGGCGCCCGAGCCGGGCTGGCGGCTCTCCAGTTCGGGATAGGTGAAGCCCTGCCAGTCGCCGAAATGGATTTCCCGCAGCCGGTCGTCGGTGCGATAGTCCATGGGATCGAGGCCCATCGCCGTGCGGATGCGCTCCATCGTCTCGCGGGTCCTGCGCAGGGGGCTGGCGACGAAATCGAAGCGTCCGGCATCGCCGACGATCGCCGCCAGCAACTCGCCGTTGGCCGTCGCCTGGCGCCGGCCGACCTCGTTGATGTCGGTGTCCGCCTGACCCTGCAGGCGCCGCTCGACATTCCAGTCGGTCTGGCCGTGCCGAACCAGGTAGACGAGCGGGAGCGTGCCCATCGGCCGCGGTTTCCCTTTTGCGCGTAAGGGCGAGCTTATTCCTTGACCACCGTCATGTCCGGAGCGTCGACCGCCTTCATGCCGACGACGTGATAGCCGGAATCGACGTGGTGGACCTCGCCGGTGACGCCGCGCGACAGGTCGGACAGGAGATAAAGCCCGGCGTCGCCGACCTCCTCGATGGTCACGGTGCGCTTCAGCGGCGCGTTGTATTCGTTCCACTTCAGGATGTAGCGGAAGTCACCGATGCCGGAAGCGGCCAAAGTCTTGATCGGGCCGGCGGAGATGGCGTTGACGCGGATCCTCGAGCCGCCGAGGTCGACGGCGAGGTAGCGCACGCTCGCCTCGAGCGCCGCCTTGGCGACGCCCATGACATTGTAGTGGGGCATCACCTTCTCGGCGCCGTAGTAGGTCAGCGTCACCAGCGAGCCCCCGTCCGGCATCAGCGCCTCGGCGCGCTTGGCGATGGTGGTGAAGGAATAGACGGAGATGTCCATGGTGCGCAGGAAGTTCTCCCGCGACGTCTCGACATAGCGGCCGTCGAGTTCTTCCTTGTCGGAGAAGGCGATGGCGTGGACGAGGAAGTCGATCTTGCCGAACACTTTCTTGACCTCGGCGAAGACGGCGTCGAGCGTCTCGGGCTCGGTGACGTCGCAATGGCCGACGACATGGGCGCCGAGATCGGCGGCGAGCGGCTCGACGCGCTTCCTGAAGGCCTCGCCCTGGTAGGTGAGCGCGATCTCGGCGCCCTGGTCGGCGCAGGCCCTGGCGATGCCCCAGGCGATAGACCGATTGTTGGCGACCCCGAGGATCAGGCCGCGCTTGCCGGCCATCAGGCCGCTACCACTCGCCATTTGAACGCTCTCCGTGACCTGTCGTGCACGCAAGCCCTATCGCACAGGCCTTGCCTGCCTTCAAGCGGAAGCACCGGGACGCCACGGCCCTGGATTCGAGTCAATAAAACCCGAAAGGTGAGAGATCAGCCCCCTCACCCGGCTCGGGCTTCGATGTCCGGCGCCCTCTTCTCCCCCCGCGGAAAAAAGTGGTCGAGCCAAGCATCTGCATACCGTGGCGCCTCTAGAGCCGACAGGGAACACGGTCAACACCGACCAGCTTGCCTGTCCGTTTCCAGAACAGCCGCGAAATAGATACACATTGTGTATCTACCGTGCTAGACTTAAACAAAGAAAGGAACCGGAATGGCCAAGCCGAAGACCGTTACGCATGCGAAGCCGGTCAATCTGCGCGTCCGAGAGGACGTCCGCCGCGTGATCGACCGCGCGGCCAGCCTGCGCGGCAAGACGCGCTCCGAATTCATGATCGACGCCGCCTACCGGGCGGCCGAAGAAACGCTGCTCGATCAGACGCTGGTGCGCGTCGATGCCGACAGTTTCAAGCACTATCTCGCCGTCTTCGACCAGCCGCCCGGCGGCGAAGGATACGAGCGCCTGATGAACGCGCCGAAGCCCTGGCGGGCCTGATGCTTTCGGCGCCGACCCTTCTCGGCGAAATCCACGAACTCGATCGGTTCAGGAGCGGCAACGATGCGCTCGACGACTGGCTGCGGCTGCGTGCGCGCGCCAACCAGGCCGGCGGCGCATCGCGGACTTATGTGGTAGCCGAGGGCCTGCGCGTCGTCGGCTACTACTGCCTCGCATCCGGCGCGCTCGACCACATTGAGGCACCGGGCGCGCTCCGGCGCAACATGCCAGATCCGATTCCCGTGGCCGTTCTCGGGCGGCTGGCCGTCGATGGCGAATGGCAGGGCAGAGGGCTGGGCGCGGCACTCCTACAGGACGCGGTGCTGCGCACGACGCAGGCAGCTGCCATCATGGGAATTCGCGGCCTCCTCGTGCATGCGATCTCCAACCCCGCCAAGGACTTCTACGAACGCCATGGATTCACGGCCTCGCCGAATCATCCCATGACGCTGGTCCTGTCGCTGAAGCCCCGCGAATCCTAATCTCCCCGGTGCCGCATCAGCGCCTCGAGTTCGGGATCGGCGTCCGCGAGCATGATGCGGACGTGGACGTAGACGTCGCCGTGGCCGCCGGCCTTCTCGGGCAGGCCCTTGCCGCGCAGGCGCAGCACCTTGTCGGAACTCGACCAGGCCGGCACGTTGACGGCGAGCTTGCCGGTCGGCGTCTCGACGGGCAGTTTTGCCCCGAGCACGGCGTCGCGCAGCGGAACCGGCAGGTCGACGTGCAGGTCGCGGCCTTCGACCGTGTAGCGCGGATGCCTGCGGAAGCGGATCTTCACGAGTGCGTCGCCGGCGCCGCCGGGACCGGCCTCGCCCTGGCCCTTCAGCCTGATCGTCTGGCCGTCCTCGACGTAGTGCGGCAGCTTGACCGCGAGCTTGCGGCCGTCGGGGAACAGCGCGGTTACCTTGGCCGCAGAAGCGACCTCCTCGATGGTGACGTCGAGCGTGGCGTTCAGATCGGCGCCGGCGGGCGCGTGGCCCCGAGCGCCGCCGCGCTGCTGCGAGAAGGCCTGGCCGAAGATGTCGCCGAAGATATCGCCGGCGGCGATGCCGCCGGGGCCGCCGGGGCCGCCGGAGCGGAACTCGAAGCGCGTGCCGCCGGGACCGGCC
>CAYJMY010000036.1:21934-25353 GCA_964371125.1 uncultured Mesorhizobium sp.
GGACCGGCCTGGCCGCGGCGGAAGCCGGCGAACGGGTCGCCGCCGCCGGCCGCGCCCTCGAAGCCCTGAAAGCGCTGCTTGCCCTCGGCGTCGATCTCGCCGCGGTCGAAGGCGCCGCGCTTCTTGTCGTCGCCGACGATCTCGTAGGCCTGGTTGATTGCGGAGAAGCGGTCCTTAGCCTTGGCGTCGTCCGGATTCTGGTCCGGGTGATACTTCTTGGCGAGCTTGCGGTAGGCCGCCTTGATGTCTTTGGCCGAGGCGTTCTTGGCAACGCCCAGCACGTCATAGGGATCGCGCATGCCTGTGCCTGCAGAAACGGGTGGATATGTCGCTTTCTATATGCGGTCACATAGGAACAAATTCCAGTGCCGGCACGCCAAGCCGGCGACCTTTTTCGCGCCGCCCGGCATCAGCCTTCCTGGAAGGACCTGACCTGCCAGAGATCTTTGAACACGCGGCAGACTTCGCCCGTATAACGCTTTATGCCGTCATAGCTTTCCCGCGACGTGACGAAACGGCGGCACGGCAGGCCCTTGCGCGTGATCTCGACGAGTGAGGTCACCGAGCCGCGCGAGCCGGTATGGTCGTTCGCCCACGCGAGCCCGGCCTCGCCGAGCGCCCCGGGCTCGGCAGAGGAGACCGCGTCGCGGACGGTCGACTGGTCGGAAATGAGCGCGTCCTCAAGCTGGCCGGCAGCCGCCCCGGTCGAGGCGGTCTTGATCGACTCGTCGACGCCAGCATCGCGCAGGTCGATGCCGCCGGCGCAACCGGCGAGAAGCAGGGCCAGCGCCGGGCCGGCCAGCAGGATCAGCGGGCGTCTCGAACCGCGGGCGGCCGAGCGGGCAGTCATGAAGCCGCGGCGGCGTCCCCAGCCTTGCGTTTCATGCGGCAATCGGCAATCTCCCGCATCGGCATCACAGTGCGAGCGACGACTATGGGCGGAACAGGGTTAACAAGCGGTGACTTCACCGAGAGCGAGGAGCCCTTCCGCCTGTTCGGCGAATGGCTCGCGGACGCAACGGCGCACGAGCCCAACGACCCGAACGCGGTGGCGCTCGCCACGGTCGACGAGGACGGACTGCCCAATGCGCGCATGGTGCTGCTGAAGGGATTCGACGCGGCCGGGTTCGTCTTCTACACGAATTTCGAAAGCGCCAAGGGCCGCGAGATCCTCGGCTCCCGCAAGGCGGCGATGTGCTTTCACTGGAAGTCGCTGCGCCGGCAGGTGCGGCTGCGCGGTCCGGTCGAGATCGTCGACGATGACGAGGCCGACGCCTACTTTGCCTCGCGCCCGCGCGGCAGCCGGATCGGGGCATGGGCGTCAAAGCAGTCGCGGCCGCTTGAGGGGCGTTTCGCGCTGGAGCGCGCCGTGGCCGAGTACACCGCCCGCCATGCGATCGGCGAAATTCCGCGGCCACCCTACTGGTCAGGCTTCCGCATCGTGCCGAGGACGATCGAATTCTGGCACGACCGGCCGTTCAGGCTGCACGACCGCGTGGTCTTCTCGCGCCGCGACGACGGCGGATGGGACAGGACGCGGCTGTTCCCCTGACGGCGGCAACAATCCTCAGGGCGCGAAAAAGGCGGGATGCTCGACTGCAAGCTTGGGCAGCGAGATGAGAATCTCCGACAGGTGTTCGCGCATGGCCGCCTCGGCGCGCTCGGGCGAATGCGCCGCGATCGCCGCGGCGACCGACCGGTGCTGGTCGATGATGACCTCGAGCGGCGTCGCCTGCGGCAGCGACAGGTAGCGCACGCGGTCCATCTGCGCCTTGAGCCCCTCAATGACCCGCCAGGCGTCGACGCAATCGGCGCTGCGCGCGATCGCCTGGTGGAAGGCCTCGTCCAGCCTGAGGAAGGCGACGTTGTCGCCGCTGGCGGCGACCGAGCGCTGGTCCTCGACGAGCGCGTCCATGCCGGCGATGTCGGCGGGTCGCGCCTCGGCGGCCGCCTTGCGTACGATCGCCACCTCGATCGCCTCGCGCAGAAAGCGGGCGTTCTCCACCTCGCGCTTCGAGATCAGGCGGACAAAGGTGCCGCGCTGCGGCCGTATCTCCACCAGCCCCGCCTCGGCGAGCTTGATGAAGGCTTCGCGGACCGGCTGGCGTGACACGCCGAGCTGGCGCGCGATCTCGGCTTCCGAGAGCGGATTGCCCGGGCGGAACTGCAATTGCACGATCGCCTGGCGGACGGTTTCATAGACCCGGCTGCCGATCGTCGCCTGGCGAAGCGCGCGGTTGTCGGAGTCCAGGGCCGGAAGTTCGTAGTCAAGCGTCATATTGACAGTCATATACTACCATACTAGCCTACTGAAAGCGGCAATCTGGATTTTCGGTCCGCGTTCTGGGAGGAACACATGAAGCACACGTCATTGATGGCGTTCGTGGTCGGAGCCGTCGCGCTCTTTGCAGCACCCGCCTTTTCGGCAGACCACACGCTGAGCATCAACACCGCCCTTAACACCAACGACCCGTTGTACAAAGGGCTGGAGAGCTTCCGCGACGCGGTCGCCGAGCGTTCCAAGGGCGCGATTGAAGTGAAGCTGTTCCCAAATTCGCAGCTCGGCCCCGACGAGGACGTACTCGAACAGGCCCGCGCCGGCGCGCCGGTGGCGGTGGTCGTCGACGGTGGCCGCCTCGCCGTCTTCCAGAAGGAATTCGGCGTGCTCGGCGCGCCCTATCTGGCGACGGGCTATACGGGCATACGCAAGGTGGTCACCTCGCCGCTCTTCGAGGAGTGGGTGAAGAAGCTGCACGACGCCTCGGGTCACCAGGTGCTGTCGTTCAACTGGTGGCAGGGCGAGCGGGAGCTGTGGACCAACAAGCCGATCACCAAGCCCGAGGATCTTGCCGGCATCCGCATGCGCACGCCCGGTGCCCCGGTCTGGGTCGAGACGGTCAAGGCGATGGGCGCCACGCCGACGCCGATGCCTTACGCCGAAGTCTACTCGGCGCTGCAGCAGAACGTCATCGACGCTGTCGAGGCGCAGCTGCCAGCCGGCCGTGGCTCCAAGCTGTTCGAGGTCACCAAGTTCCTGGCCAAGACGCACCACATCAACCTGATCACCGGCCTGGTGACCAGCGCCGGCTGGTATGACGGCCTGCCCGCCGAGCTGCAGACTATCCTGCGCGAGGAGGCGCTGAAGGCCGGCGACGTCGCCTCGCACGGCACGGAAGACTCGCTCGCCAAGATCGAGGAAGAAATGAAGGCGGCTGGCATGACCGTTTCCGAGCCGGACCTGGCGCCGTTCCGCGCCGCGACCGCCGGCGTCTACGACACGCTCGGCTACGGCGAACTGCGCGACACGTTGCAGAAGATCGCCGCCGAGTAGACATTGCCGCTCCGGCCGGGGGCGGCGCCGGGCGCCCCCCGCCCAACCCGCAGCGGGGCGCGGCGCTGGTGTGGGCGGGCGCACCGCC
>CAYJMY010000036.1:25363-30128 GCA_964371125.1 uncultured Mesorhizobium sp.
CCCCGCCTCCATCCGAGACGAGGGACGAGGCGATGTTGAAGCGGCTCGCACAGATCGAATTCGCCGTCGCCGCCACGCTTCTCGGCGTGATCGTCGTGCTGGTCTTCTCGGCGGCGGTGATGCGCTTCTTCGGCCGCCCGCTGATCTGGTCGGTGGACATGGCGCAGCTCTTGTTCATCTGGCTGTGCTTCTTCGGCGCGACGAAGGCGATGCGCGAGAAGGGCCATCTCGGCATCGATCTCATCGTGCGCCACCTTGGCGACCGGCGCCGCCTCGCGCTCGAGATCGCGCTTTCCCTCCTCATCCTCGTCTTCCTCGGGTTGCTCGCCTACGAGGGCTACAAGCTGACCATGCTGAACAGACAGCGGTTGTTCGGCGACAGCGGGCTCTCCTACGCCTGGGTGACGGCATCCGTGCCGATCGGCTGCCTGATGATTGCGGCGGCGCTGGTCAACAACCTCGTGCGCGCCGTCGCCGCGATGCGGGCCGGCACCGTCCAGTTCGTCTATTCGCGCGTCGACGGCGCCCAGCCTGTCTCGGAGCTCTGACGTGGCGCTGCTCACGATCGTCTTCTTCGCCCTGATGTTCCTCGGCGCGCCGGTTGCCTTCGCCATCGGCATCTCCGGCTTCATGTTCTTCGCCACCGATCCGACCATGCCGATGTCGATCGGCGTGCAGAAGATCGCCACGATGAGCCAGAGCTTTCCCCTGCTGGCGGTGCCGTTCTTCGTCTTCGCCGGCCACCTGATGAACGAGAGCGGCATCACCGACCGGCTGTTCCGCTTCTCCCACGTCGCCGTCGGCTGGATGGCCGGCGGGCTCGCGCAGGTGGCCATCGTGTTGTCGACGGTGATGGGCGGCGTTTCGGGTTCCGCCGTAGCCGACGCCGCCATGGAGGCGCGCATCCTCGGCCCGACGATGATTGCCAAGGGCTACGGCAAGGGTTTCTCGGCGGCGGCGATTGCGGTCGGATCGCTGATCACCGCGACCATCCCGCCGTCGATCGGGCTGATCCTCTACGGCTATGTCGGCAACGTTTCCATCGGGCGGCTGTTTGTCGCGGGCATCGTCCCCGGCCTGCTGATGATGGTCGCCCTGATGACGACCACCTACGTCATCGCCCGGCGGCGCAACTACGTGGTCGCCGACAGCGAGCGGCCGACGCTCAGAGCACTCGCCGCGGCGACCTGGGGGGCGAAGTGGGCGCTGTTTTTCCCGGTCGCCCTGATCCTGACGATCCGCGGCGGTGTCTTCACGCCCTCGGAAGTCGGCGCCTTCGCCGTGGTCTACGCCTTCCTCGTCGGGTTCCTCGCGCACCGGGAACTCGACTTCGAGAAGGTGAAACGCGCCTTCGCCCACGCCATCTCCGACATCGGCCTGATCATGATCATTATCCTGATGTCGGGCATGGTCGGCTTCGCCATCATATACCTGCAGGTACCGCAGGGCATTTCCGAATGGATGCTGACCGGCCTCGAGGAACCGCATCTGATCGTGCTGGTCATCCTCGTCTTCCTGCTCGTCGCCGGCCTGTTCATCGAGAGCACCGTTCTGGTGCTGCTGCTCACGCCGATCTTCGTGCCGATCGTCACGCAGATCGGCATCGACCCGGTGCATTTCGGCATCCTGATGATGTCGATCGTGACTCTCGGCGGCATGACGCCGCCAGTCGGCGTGGCGATGTTCGCGGTGTGCTCGCTGATGAACGTGCGCATCGAGGAGTACACGGTCGAGGCACTGCCGTTCATCGCCACCATAGTCGGCCTGATCGCCCTCCTCCTGTTCCTGCCCGGCGTCGTGCTGTGGCTGCCGAACCTGGCCTTCGGCTGATACCGGTCGCGGGAACGAAGCGGAGCAACCGATGAGACAGACGTGGCGATGGTTCGGTCCGGTCGACAAGGTGACGATCGCCGATGCGCGCCAGGCCGGCGCCGAGGGCATCGTCTCGGCGCTTCATCATGTGCCCTACGGCGCTGTGTGGACGCGTGACGAGATCGTCAGGCGAAAGGAAGAGGTGGCGCGGACGGCGGGCGGCGCCCCGAGCGGGCTCGCCTGGGAGGTGGTCGAGAGCCTGCCGGTGTCGGAGGCGATCAAGACGCAGACCGGCGACTGGCGGTCGCATTTGGCCAACTACCGGACATCGCTGGAAAATCTCGCAGCCGAGGGCATCGAGGTCATCTGCTACAACTTCATGCCGGTGCTCGACTGGACGCGCACCGACCTTGCCTGGCGGGTCGGCCACGGCGGCACGACAATGCGCTTCGACCTCGTCGACTTCGTCGTCTTCGACATCCACATCCTCAAGCGGCGCGGGGCGGCCGAGGACTATGACCCTGGGGTTCTCGACCGGGCCGACGAAAGACAGGCCGCGATGGGCGATGCCGCGCTTGCCCGCCTTGGGTGCAGCGTCAACGCCGGCCTTCCCGGCGCCGCCGAGACGGCGTCGCTCGACGAACTCCGCGTGCAACTCGACCGCTATTCGCAAATCGATGCCGACCGGCTGCGCCGCTCCTTCGTCGATTTCCTGTCCGAGGTCGTGCCGACGGCGGAGCGGCTGGGCTTGAGGCTCTGCTGCCACCCGGACGATCCGCCCTTCCCTCTGATGGGCCTGCCGCGGATCATGTCGACCGAAGAGGACTATCGCCACATCCTGTCGGCCGTCGATAGCCCGGCCAACGGCATGACCTTCTGCACGGGCTCGCTCGGCGCGCGCCACGACAACGATCTGCCGGGGATCGTCCGCCGTCTCGGCGAGCGCATCCACTTCGTCCACCTGCGCAACGTGCGCAAGGAGGGTCCGGCGACGCCGTGCTCCTTCTACGAGGACGAGCACCTGGCCGGCGATGCCGACATGGTGGCGATCATCGACGCGCTGCTCGACGAGGAGGCGCGGCGACGGCGGGAAGGCCGCTGCGACGCGCTGATCCCGATGCGCCCGGACCACGGCCAGGACATCCTCGACGATTTGAAGCGCGGCGCGCAGCCCGGATATCCGGCGATCGGCCGGCTAAAGGGCCTCGCCGAACTACGCGGTGTCGAAAAGGCGTTGACGGCGGCGAAGCCGCTTTGAGCGGCTTCAGGCCTTCTTGCGCGACATGAAGGCGATGAAGGCCGCACGCGCCTCGTCGGACTTCAGCCGGGCGCGGAAATGCTCGCCTTCCTCGCGAATGCGTTCGACAACCGGCGTCCGGTCGCCGCGCATCAGGTCTCGGGCAATCTTCAGCGCCTCCGGCGGCTTAGCGGCGATCTCGCCTGCCGCGGCAAGCACCGCCGCTTCCAACTCCGCATCGTCGACGACCGCATAGATCAGCCCTGCATCTCTGGCGCGTTCGGCGGAGAAACCCTCTCCGAGCGCGAGCAGCGCGAAGGCCTGCTGGCGGCCAAGAACCTGTGGTGCGAGCAGGCTGGAGCCGGCTTCCGGAACCAAGCCGAGGTCGACGAAGGGCGTGCGGAACACCGTACGCGGCGTGGCGAAAGTCAGGTCGCAGTGGAGGTTGATCGTCGTGCCGATACCGACGGCGATGCCGTCGACGCCGGAGACGATCGGCTTCTGCGAAAGTGCGAGCGCGCGCAGGAAGTCCCATACCTCAGTGCCGCCCTCCCCGCCCTGGGCGACAATCATGAAGTCGGCGAGGTCGTTGCCGGAGGAGAAAGCGCCAGGCACACCGAGGAAGACGTGGACGCGGATCGCGGGATCGGCGTCGCCGCCAGCCAGGGCGGCGGCCATCGTGGCGTACATTGCCCGGGTGATGGCGTTCTTCTTGTCCGGGCGGTTCATGCGGATGACCTGCACCGCGCCCTTGCGTTCGACGATCACGTGATCGGTCATGATCCCCTCCCCCTGTTGTTGTAGCCCGGTTCAGCCGGCGATCAGCGCCGCGCCGGCGGCGGCGAGGCTGTCGGCGCCCTCGACGACGCGTTCCTTCAGCGCGCGGGTCTCGCCGACCATGTTGTCGGCGAAGAAGCGGCAGAGCGCGATGCGTTCCGGCGAGGAGCCGGCTAGCGCGCCGCGCGCGAGATAGGCGCCGCCCGCTGCCAGCGCGAAAAGGCGCAGATAGGGCGTGGCGCCGGCCAGCGCGGCCTCCATCCTGCCCTCGGCCATCGCCGCCTGCAGGAACCGGGTAGCTTCGTCGAGATCGTCGAGCGCGGCGGCGAGCTTGCCAGGCGCCCGGCCGAGCTCGACGACGTTGGAGCCACGCAGTTCGTCCACGATCGCCTTCAGTTCGCCGATGTAGCCGTGGACATGCTCTCCGCCGGACTGGGGCAGCTTGCGCGCCACGAGATCGATCGCTTGGATGCCGTTGGTGCCTTCGTAGATCGGCGCGATGCGGGCATCGCGGAGCAGCGAAGCCGCGCCGGTTTCCTCGATGAAGCCCATACCGCCGTGGACCTGGATGCCCATCGAAGCGACTTCGACGCCGATATCGGTCGCATAGGCCTTGGCGATCGGAGTGAGCAGGTTGGCGCGCTCCTGCCAATGCGCCGACGCCCCGCCCTCGCTCACCCGCGCCATGTCGATGGCGTGGGCGCAGGCGTAGGCGATGGCCCGCGACGTGACGGTCATCGCCTTCATGGTGAGCAGCGTGCGCTTGACGTCGGCATGATGCACGATCGGCGCCATGCCCTCGCCGGCGAAGGACGCCGCCTTGCCCTGGCGGCGCTCGTTGGCGAAGGCAATCGCCCTCTGCGTCGCCGCTTCGGCGACCGCGACGCCCTGCATGCCGACGGCGAGGCGGGCATTGTTCATCATGGTGAACATGCAGGC
>CAYJMY010000037.1:0-30047 GCA_964371125.1 uncultured Mesorhizobium sp.
TCTACGGCGCGCGCGAAGACCTGGTCCTCTGCGCCAATCAGGACGCCGCGCTCGATGGCGCCGACGCGCTGATCATTGCCACCGAGTGGAACTCGTTCAAGGCGCCCGATTTCAAGGAGATGCGCGCGGCGCTCGCGGAGAAGGTCATCTTCGACGGCCGCAACATCTACGATCCGCAGACGGTCGCCAGGTACGGGCTGAGGCTCTACGGTGTCGGCCGGGACGGCGGGCGGCAAGCGTGACAAGCGACGGGACCGGCATCAGGATCGGTGGCTGCTTTGTGCCAGATGAGCGCAGCCGACACCGTCTTGTGCCGGCTATTGCGTTTCCGTTCTCCCGCTTGATATGGCTGCCGGGATGAAAAGTGACGTCGATGCCATCAAGCGCAGTCTCTGGGCGCTGGCGATCATCGCGATTGTGATTTGCGCCGTTTGGGTCCGCACGCGCGGCCTGACCGGACACCTCCCTTTCATTTACGATCCCGATGAGCCGGCATTCCTGACCCCGGCGGCAAAGATGTTGCGGGACGGCGATCCGAATCCCCACTGGTTTCAGCATCCCGGCTCGACGATCATCTATCTCAATGCAGCGCTCATGATCGTGTGGGGATGGCTGCAAACCGGCAGCTTAAGCCTTCAGGGAGCGGCGAGCGCCTACTTTGCCGATCCTACGGCCGTTGTTTGGACCAGCAGGCTGTTCAACGCGCTTTTCGGCGCTTGCGCGGTTGTCGCCACCTATCTGGTCGCGACGCGCGCTTTCCGGTCAATGACCATCGGGTTCGCGGCCGCCGCGATTGTTGCGGTCATGCCCCTTCACGTTCCCTATTCGCAGGTCGTCCGAACCGACATCCTCGCCGGGGTTTTCGTTCTCATGGCGGTATATTTCGCCGTCAGGATTGCGGAGGAACGGCGCTTGTCGGACTATGTTGCGGCTGGAGCGATGATCGGATTTGGCGTAGCGACCAAGTATCCGGCGGCCGTGGCGGCCATAGCCGTGATGTTCGCCCATTTGTCGTCCGGGCGTGGCTGGATGAAGGAATGGTGGAAGCTGTTTCTCGCCGGGGCGGTTTCGCTGCTGGCGGCGTTCGTTGCCTCTCCCTTCCTATTCCTCGACATAGAGGCCACACTTAGCGATCTGGCAAAAGAGACCACGAGCAGCCACTACAATGCGACCGGCGCGGGCTTTGCGGGGAATCTGATCTGGTACCTGAAAAGCTTGTATGGACTGCTCGGCATCAGCGGCTCGGCAGCGGTCGTCGTCGGACTGGTGGTTGCCGGATGGAGGCGCGGTCCCGGCCTCGTCGTGCTCGTGTTCGCCCTCGTCTTCCTCGCGTTCATCTCGTCGCTCGGTCTGAAATGGACGCGATGGCTGATCCCATTGACGCCCTTCGTCGCGATGTTCGCAGCACTAGGGCTCGTGTTTCTTGCAGAGACGGCCGGCGGCATGTTTGGAAAGCCGCTTTTCGGCGCCGCATTCGGCGTCGCTTTGTGCATCGCATTGGCACTTCTGCTTGGCGGTAAATTTTTCGTTGGTACGACCCCGCTGCCCGACACGCGCACCATCGCCCGGCAATGGGCGGTGGACAACATTCCTGCCGGAAGCCGTATCGTGCAGGAGTTCTACACGCCACAGATGCCCGTGTCGAAATACCGGCTCTTCCGATTCCGCGGCAGGAGCCTTGCCCCTGCCGATACAGAGACCTACCAGAACTTCATTCCTGCGGGATTCGCGGGTGAATCCACTCTCGACGGGATCGAACCCGGCGACTACGTAATGCTGTCGTCGTCCGCGTACACGCGGTTCGAAGGAACCGAGAAGTGGGCGCGCTACGAATTCCTGCTTGCGTCGGGAGAAACCATCTACCAGGCAGGCCCGAAAGCGGGCATCGCCCGGGGGCCGACGATCATTATCGTAAAGGTCTCAGATATGTGGACGGCGCCTCGCTGAGAGGACCCATTCGCATAAAGGTCGAATTATTGCACCTTCCAGTGCTTTCACGGTACATCAAATCGGCGAATCGGACAGGCGTGGACAGATCATGGATGAGTTTTGGAGCACGTGTCCCGTCTGTGGAAATTTGGGAACTTTCAAACGCTTCAACCAAAGAACGCGCGAGACGTTCCCTTGCGAGCGATGCCGTGCGATTCTCCGCTATCAGGCGCAGGCGTACGCGCTGGTTCAAGTGTATGGCCGGGGTTCGGCGGCCTCTCTCGTTGCTTTGGCGTCCCGAGACTGGTTCCGAGAGCTTGACGTATACGAGCCTGGAGTTATGGGGCCCTACCGCGAGATACTTCGCGATCATCCCAACTACGTCAATTCGTTCTACTGGGATGATGTTCCTCCCGGCGAGATGAAAGACGGGATACAATGTCAAGATTTGCACAAGACCACTTTCCCGGACAACGCGTTTGACCTGATTATAACGTCAGATATTTTCGAACATATCAGGAAACCATTCGCGGCATTCAGAGAGATAAGGCGAATTCTGAAACGTGGCGGATATCATATATTTTCGATTCCACTGACTATAAACATGCCTAAAAAAACAGTTTCTCGCGTCGACACTGAAAATAGTGAAGACGTAAACATTCTACCGCCGGTGTACCATGGAAATGGAATCGGGGGGCAATCACTCGTCTATACCGATTTCGGGGCCGATCTGTTCGAATATCTAGCAAATATGGGATTGCCGACCACCCTCTCTTTCTACAGGCCGACCGATTCACTGCCTCCGCAACTTACACTTATTTCGGCCAAGATTTAGTCGGTGGCGTATAGTAAACTTTTAGCGTCAAACCCTGAGAAGGGTTCGATTTTTTATTTAAAATGATCGGTCCGGCAATTACGGATTCGCCACGATCAAACTTTCATAGTGGTCAAATCCACTTCATGATGTCTTCGACGCGTGCCTGCCAGCTATTCTTCGGCAACACCTCGTCCAGCCGGTTCCAGTCGGGCTTACGCTCCCCGGACAGCGCCATGCCGATGCAATGGATGAATTCGTCCGCTCCGGAGGCCGTCATGACGAATTCACTAAGGTCCTCGGTGTTCGGCGTCGGCGTTGTGACGACGGGGATGCGCTGCGCCAGGTAGACGAACAGCTTCAGCGGATTCATCGTCTGCGTCAGCGGCGTGACCAGATGCGGCATGATCGCGACGTCGAAATGGCTCATCCACAGCCGCGCCTCGTCGTAGCGTACGACGCCCATGAAATGGACGTTGGGCAGCCGATCGAGCTTCAGGATCTCGGGACGCGAGTGCGTCGAGCCGACGAGCACGATGTTCCACTGGGGCCGTCTCAGCGCCACCTGCTCGATCAGCGCGACGTCGATCTTCGATTCCAGGTTCCCGACATAGCCCAGGCGCGGCCCGGGTATCGCCAGGAGCCTGTCGAGATCGTATTCCGAGCTCGGCGCAGGCGGGTCGAGATCGAAGGCGTTCGGCACGACCTTCATGTCGGGCGCGAAGGCGTGCATGGACTGCTGTACCGGTGCGCAGTTGGTGATGGCCAGGTCGGCCAGCGAGAGGAGCTGCCGGTAGTTCTCCTCATATGCCTCGCGCCGCTGGACGGTGATTCCCGGATGCATGCGCTGGTCGTCGACGACGTCGCAGACGACCTTTGCCGGCCTGAAGCGCTCGACGACGCCGCCGAGGACGTGATTGACCGGAAACAGCCAGAACAGGGCACGCTGCGGGTCGATGTCGTGTTTGCCGAAGAGTTCAGCCAGCCAGGCCAGATAGCCTTCCTTCGTCGGGTATCGCCACTGTGCGAGCGGGTGGCGGCGCGTCGTGTGGTAGATGAAGTTGTGGAAGGACAGGTAGTCGGCGTCCCTCAGGCCAAGCGAACGCGCCTGGATTTCACGGTACACCATGCGATGTTCGCTAAGGCCGACGGCCTCGCCCTTTCGCACCAGATCGCCGTGCCAGAGGGGCGCGTCGAGCATCAGGACCTGCCGGACCCGCGGATGCCGGGCAAGGTATTTCGCCAGCATGTCCGAACGGCGCCCGTAGACTCCCGTGTCGTTCTGCTTCCAGAACATCACCACGTCATAGGCGCCGGATTCGCGAACGCGCGCCGGACGCACCGACTTCCCGCCGGGCAGCCGCCTCACCGTGGCCTCGAAATCGAGGGCGTTCTTCGGCAAGGGCTTGAGGTTCTCCAGCGCGCCGAGGACGACTTTTTCCATCGTCTTCGATGCCGCGTCGTAGCTGAACTCCTTGAGGAAGATGTCCCGGTTGGCGAGCTGCCTCCCGCGCAGTTCATCGGCGTTGGCGAGGCAATAGTCGATGCGCTCGGCCAGCGTCCCCGTGGTCACCGGCATGACGGTGCCGTCCCGGATGAAGCGGGCAAGCGGCGGCGTCTCCGTGGCAAGCACGGGAACGCCCATGGAGATCGCATCGATCAGCTTGGCCGGGAGCTGGAAGTGGCTGATGGCACTGTCGGGATTCTGCAGGAGGCAGACGAGATCGGCCGAAACGAGGAAGCGCGGCAGTTCATCCAGCGGCTGGTTCGGGAAGAAGACCACCTGTCCCTTGCCGGCAGTCTCGATACGCGCCCGCAGACCACGATCCTGGATCGTTCCAAGCACGGCGAGCTTGTAGTTCGGCTTGCCGAGGGACGCGATCGCGGTGGCAAGTTCGACGATGCCCTTATGGGCTCGTGCGGTCCCGGCGAAAAGCACGACCCTGTCGGAAGGCGCCAAGCCGATCTCGCGCCGCACCTGCTCGCGATTGAACTTGCCCGGGTCGAACTTCCGCTCGTCGCGGGCGTGGGGGACGATCGTCCCGCCGAACTGGCCCTGGAGCGCCTCGTTCGAAACAAAGATGCCGTCGCCATACTGAACGAGCGTTTCGGCGAAACGGGTCCAATCGCTGGAGTGCGGCTCCAGTAGCCGCGAGGAATCCCGACGTTCGAGCTCATCAAGGCGCAGCGGACTGAATTCCTCCGCGAATGCGAGTTCATGGTCGTCGATGTCGATAACGATCGGCCTGTTCTGGAACCTCTTGGCCAGAAGCGCCAAGTGCAGGGACGGCATCCTCGGCTTACAGGCGACGATCACGTCGCAATCCAGCTTTTCCGCGATCGCCTCGATACTGTCGGCGAACTCAGGATAGTTGTGGCCTGCAAAGGATACAACCGGGAGTGGTCCATCGCTAACGGGCGACCAGATCCTCTTGCCGAACCTCTCGAACAATGGGCCAAGAAGAACGACTTCGAACCGCCTGCTCAGCGCCTCCGCGACGAGATAGGCGCGCCCAAGGGGATTGTGGGCGACGTCCCACGAGATAACGGCCACCTTGAGCCTGTTCCGTTCCTGGACGACCGGCGACGGCCGCTGGACTGCCGGTTGGACCTCCGCGGGACTCTTCTCGCGACCAGTGTTCAAGGAGCGCAACAGGGGATTTATCGCCGCCCCGTCGACGTTTTCATGAAGAGGCGCGCCACCGCCTAGCCGAAACCCCGCCGATGGCTTGCGGCCCATCCGTGCGCCAAGCCACAGATAGTGCTCGACGGGGTCCATGCCCAACGCCTTCACGTCCGGGTACTGTTCCAGATACCATTTTTCGTCGAATTCACCCGAATTTCGGATCGACTCTACGTCGGTCTTGGTGAATCTGGTCATAGCGCCGGCACCAGTCTCGGTCTCAAGTTGATGGCAAACCGCGGCGAAGCTAGATGGACTTAGCGCTCGCCACGCTCCCATTTGGCATTAGGCGACCTCCCCTCCGCCGCGCCGTGGACTACGAAATGTCGGTAAGGATCAACACCGGCCTTGGCGATGTCCTCGTAGTACCCGACATACCATTCAGGATCGAAAACCCCCGATTTTCGCAACTGCTGAATCTGGAAACGGACACGCAGCCGACCCGGTAGAAAACGCGTCAGGCGACTATCGGAAACTCCCGGAATCGCTTTTGCCGACTCATCCTTCTCCGATAGCACACCGCCCGCTCCGCGGCTTTCCTTTTCCTGCAGCAACCGCGTCAGCGTCGCGATCTCGTCGAACCGGTCCCAGAGTTTGCGTTCGGCCGACACGCGGTCGGCCACCGCCCGATCGCGTTCGGCCTGCAGCTTCTGCAATTCCGTCGCCCGCTCGGCGATGATATTCTCAGTCTCGATCTTGAATTTCTGTACTTCCGCCGAGGATTCTACTTTGTATCTATTTGCCTCTGCCTTCAGCTTTTCAATCTCTTCTTCTCGTGCCGCCGCGGCGCGAATGGCCTCGCTGCGTTCGGCCTCCAACGACGCCGTCGCCGAGCGTTGGCGTTCGAAATCCGCCTTGAGCACGAAGATGTGGTCGCGAAGCCCCTCGGTGACTTTCTCTTTCTCTGCGACGAGCCGATCGAGTTCCTCGATGCGCTCCCGCGCCGTGCCGAGTTCCTGGCCCGAGGCATCAGCCGCGCGGCGGGACTCCGTCAATTCCCGTTCGCGCCGTTCCAACCTTTCAAGTGCGTCGACCACCTCCGCACCGATCCGCTCGGCCTGCCGGCGCGCCGAGGCAAGCGATTCCTCGAGTTCCGACCTCTCGCGATGCGCGCCGACGAGTTCTCGCGCCTGGTGTTCCAGACGACCGCGGATCTCGACCAGTTCGGCAGCGGTGAGTTCGGCCTCCTGGCGCGTTTGAGTCAGGATTTGCTCGAGTTCGGATCCGACTCGCAGCGCGCCATCGAGCTCACGCTCGCGCTTCTCCAACTGGCCGCGAACCTCGATCATCTCCGCCGCAGCCTGCTCGGCCTCCCGGCGGACTTCCGCAAGCGACTTCTCCAGTTCGGACCTGGCCTGCATCGCTGCTTCGAAATCGCGTTCGCGCTGCTCCAGCCGGCCACGGACCTCGATCACCTCGGAGGCGGCCTGCTCGGCTGCACGGCGCGACTGCGAAAGCGACTGTTCCAGTTCGGACTTCGCGCGCATTGCGCCTTCGAGATCGCGTGCGCGCCGCTCCAGTTCCCCGCGAACCTCGGCCACCTCCGCGATGCCCTGCTCGGCAGTCCGGCGAATGGCGGATAGCGATTGCTCCAAATCGGACTTGCTACGAAGCGCGCCGTCGAGATCCCTGGAACGCGTCTCCAGTTCCCCGCGGACTTTGGCCAACTCGGCGGCCGTCTGCTCGGCCTCCAGGCTCCGTTGCGCCAGCGCGCTTTCGGTATGAGAAAGCCGACCAGCAAGTTCCTTAAGCTCTCGACGCGCATCTTCGACCTGGCCCGTCCGGGCGTTCAGGTCCGAACGCACCTCAGCCAGTGCCCGTTCGAGCGCCGCGGTCTCCTCGGCAAGCTTGGCGCGTAGTCCTTCGATTTTCGCGCCGAGTTCCTTTTCCCGGGCTTCCAGCCGGCTAACCGCGTCGACCGCGGTTTCGAGCTTCGCCTTCTGTTCCGCGCCCTCCTTCCTCAGCCGACCGACGGTCTTCCGGTCCTCATGGCCGGAGGCGATCAGCCGGCCGAAGGCGGGGGATGCAATGTTGAGTTCGTCGCGGATGGCATCGAGCCGGGGATAATCCTCGGTTCGTTCCCCTGACTGAATCCAGTCGAGAAAGATCGCATAGCTCTCGCGCAGCCAGCGCGACAGCGAGGGGTTCTCGATAACCGACTCCGGCCCCTCCCGGTGATGGCGGAAGCGGTCCGACAGGAAGGAATCGATTTCCGTGGCCGACTGGGCCGAATAGCGCGGCCACGCAATGCCGGTGCGCGCCCGGATCTGTTCCACGACGCGCGCCCAGTTCGAGAGAAGATCGTCATAGCCGGTGAAACACCGCGGCACATCGCGCGTGGCGCGTTCGGCGTCGAGAACATGGCGAAGCCACAAGAGATTGCTGAACCCCGGCTCGAAGTCGTTGCGCGCCTGGAGTGACAATGCGACGTCGCGGGGATTGCGCAGTGGAATCACGACTATCGGCTGGACACCGGCGTCCCCGAGCACGTCGAGCCAGAAGGGCGTCAATCTGCAAATCCGCGGGTCCTTGAGGACGAAGATGCGCGACGTGCCGAACTCGGCCGCCAGCACGTCGACGGCCTTCTCGCGAAACTCCTCGGCGCGGGGCGAGGCGAACCAGTCGGGATTCACTTCGGTCCAGTCATCCCACCTCGATCCCGCGGATTCGAGGAGACGGTCGTTGAGACGGGCGACGGGAGCTGCCTCCCAGTGACCGGGCTCGTTCGTCCTGTCGGCGCCGATCAGTGTCTGGGGGAGGTCGCAGCCGAGAAGGTTGAACACCCGCGTCAAGGCGCTGGTCCCCGACCGGTGCATGCCGAGCACCATCACGCAGATCCGCTTGGAAGCCGGGCGTACAGTCTTGTTCCGCACAGCACCGCGCTTGGGACTTGCTTTCACCATCGATAAGGATTTCCGCTTCATTTCAGCCAATTGGAGTTACAGGAAGCCGCGCCGAATCTCAAACATTTGGTGATCCGGAAACCGGCATCGTCAGGATGCGAACGACGACCATGTGCCGGAGGGCCACGAAAGAGTAACCGATTTTCCGTCGAAGACCGTGACGGAAGAATTGCAGGCCTCGGGCGCGTCGGGTCGGCCGACGGAGAGTACCGACGCATGCAGCTTTCGACGCGACCTCCGGGCCGTCCGGTTTCCGACTAGTGTTCTTCCGACACAACCGACAACGGCCGGAGCGCCGCGATCGTGCGATCCAGTGAGATGGTCTCTTCCGGTACTCCGGCCGAGCGCAAACGGGATTTTAAAACAGCGACATCCGCCTTCGTGGCCTCGACCAGCCACTCGACCATCGGCTCGACGACCTCGTTCCTGTCATGACCGCGAAAGAACTTGTCGTCACGAAAGGCATTCGCCATCGTCGCGCGCCCGCGCGGCGCCTTCTTGCAGTCGAACTCGGCACGCGACTTGACGACGTAGTGATTGATGCGAAGCGGAGCCCAGACAAGGCGATCGCTCAGTCCCGGACCTTTCTGCGGGTGTTCGGCGACCTCGAAGCCGTCTGCCTGGATGGTCCATGAACCATCCTTTACGCGAAACAGGTGTGGGTTGCTTCCCACCCCGCGAAAAGCCTCTGTCCGTACGATCGTCTTGTAATGCAGATTGGTCGAATGGTCCTGCTTGGCGCGGCGCGTGAACCGCTCGATCACAAGTCCATCCGCGGGCTCCTTGCGGAACGAAGACCCGTAGATCGCCCAGTTCAGCGCAACCGCTCCGACGTTCGACCCCAACGCGGAAAAGAAAGGGCGGACCGACCGCGCTCCGTCGGCAGGCAGAATGAATTCGTCGGCGTCGATGAAAGCAATCCAGTCGGCCTCCTCACGGTATCGAGCCATGATTTGGGCATAAGCCGGCAGTTGCGGCGGCCGACCGGCCATCCCCGGGAAAGAGAAGTGATCGACGACACCGATGACATGCAGGGCCGCCAGAAGCTGCGACGTTCCGTCGTCGCTGCCGTTGTCGGCGATGAAGAAGCGGTCGACGCCAAGCACGCGATGGTAGGCCACCCATTCAAGGATGTATGGGGCCTCGTTCTTCATTATGGCGCCGATGGCGATCCTCGGCGACGGAGGGAACTCAGACGGCAATCGAAAAATCCTCTCTGAGGCGCGTCAGATGGGGTGAGTAGTAAGGATCCGACCGCAGGTCCCAGTGCTGGTGCATATAGGCGACTTCATCGGCATAGCGCCGCGCCTTCTCGGCGCTCCTGTCGGATCCGCGCGACAGGCTTTCGAGATGGTAGAGCTCGGCAAAGGGGGTCCAGACGTTGAAGTAGCCGGCGGCGAGAACCTTGAGGCAGAAGTCGACATCATTGTAGGCGACCGTCAGGTCGCGCTCGTTCATTCCGCCGACCTGTTCGTAGACATCCCTTCGCACCACGAGGCACGCCGCCGTGACCGCGGAAAGGTTGTGGACGACTTTAAGCCGCATGCAATAGCCGTCATTATCGCGCGGGAAGCGTCGATGCGCATGGCCGGCAACGTCGCCGACGCCGATCAACACGCCAGCGTGCTGGATCGTATCGTCCGCGTAGCAGAGCTTGGCGCCGACACATCCGATGTCGGCCTGCAGCGCCCACGAGACCATTTCGGTCAGCCAATCCGGGGAGATGACCACCGTGTCGTTGTTGAGGAGACCGATCACCGCGCCTCGCGCCTCGCCAACGGCAAAGTTGTTGATCCGCGAGAAGTTGAAGGGTTCGTCAAAGGACAGCACCCTCACCCGATCGCGAGACCGGAGTTCGGCGAGATAACCAACCGCCGACGGGTCGGTCGAGCCGTTGTCGACGACCACGATCTCGTAGTTGTCGTAGGTTGTCAGCGCAAGAATCGACTCGATGCAACCGCGCAGCAGTTCGACCTTGTCCCGCGTCGGCACGATGAGGCTCACCAGCGGCCGGGGCGACGGAATGGCGTGGCGTATCCGCAACGCGTCGATCCCTGGGATCTCCTCGACGTCGGCCCTGACACCGGTTCGCGCCAGATGTTCCTCCAGGGCGCGGCGCATCGCCCGTGGTTTCGACCCACCGGGCGACTTCGCGCGGCGATGGTGGAAGACCTGAGCCAGATGCCGGATCGCTCCGGCGCCGCCGCGTTCAAAGGCGCGCAAGACGAGGTCGTAGTCGATGGCTTCCTCGAAACCAGAGCGCCAGCCGTCCAACGCGCGCAAGGTATCGGCCCTGTGAAACAGAAGTCCGCCCATATAGTCGGTCGAGCGCAGGAATTCCCGCGAGAATTCCGGTTTGAATCGCGGCCGGCGACGCTTGCCTTTCGGTCCCAGCGTATCGTCGTCGGCGTAATACAGGTGGATGTCTGGTTGACGAGCGGCATCGCATGCAACGGCGGCGAGCGCGATCGGAGACAGCATATCGCCGACGCCGAGCGCTGCTACCCACGCGCCTGTGGCCAGCCGCAGCGCCGCATTCCTGGCGACAGCGGGATCCGCGCCGGCGTCCACCCGAACGAATCGTATGCGCGCGTCGCCGCTCGCCGCATCCTCAAGGAAAGTCACGAGCCCGGACGGCGTCGCTGCCCCAACCGCGACGACCAATTCCCAACGCTCGTAGAGCTGGGCCCGCACACTGGCAACGGTTTCGGCAAAGCCGTCCGTCTCGAAGTCGTCTACGACCATGATCAGGGAAATCGTCGGCAATCCCTCAGTTCCAAGTCGTAGGCGTTGCTGATAGACCTCCTTGCCATGATCGAGCCGCTCCCGGATCTCGATCCACAGCTCGTATGCAGCTTCCGGCGACAGGTCGTCGGTACGTCGGAGGTCGGCGGCCAGACCCCGCATTCCGCGCGTCCGCAGAACGTCGACCATCTTTCCGACGGCGGTGCGAAGGGAGACTCCTTCCTGTTTCTGCCGCGAAAGAACACGACCGACGAGCCGGCCATAGAACTCCAGCCGCGTCAGGCGCCGCAGCCGTACGGGTCCGCATCGGATCTCGCCGTCGACGGCACCGGGCACGAAGCGCAGCGCCGTGGCGACCGATATCAGCGCCATGTCACAGCCGAGCGAACAGCCGCTCCTGCTGGCTATCCTCTCGAGACGAACGGACCTGTTGCGCGCGCGGTAGACCGAGAGCACTTCCAGTATCGGGGCACGTAGGGCCTCAGCACCGCCGACGATCGGCAGGGTGACACGATAGTGACCGGGGGCCAACACGCGCCCCGGGCCTAGCGGCAATTCGAAGCCCGGCTCATCCGCCGTTCCGGCGGCCGTCTTCCCCCCAGCCGGGAGGTGGTCTCCGGACAACGGTTGGGCGTACAGAGTGCGACCAACAAAATCTGCAAACGCGTTGATGCGGTCCGGCAGACAACGCGACTTCCCCGGGGTGGCCATGCCACCGCCCGAGTGGCCACGTTTGTCGGCTGCATCGTTCATACGGCAGCGTCCGTCAGGCGCCGGACGACCGTATCGCAGGACAGGCGCCAGTCCGGCGCCTGCCATCCGAACATTTCGCGGAGGCGTTCGGTCGACAGACGCGAGTTTGCCGGGCGCCGGGCCCTGGTCGGGAAGTCGGAGGTCTTGATCTCCTCGACCCGCGCCCAGGGGCCGCCGAGCGCCCTGCTGGTCTCGAAGACGCGCGCAGCGAAGCCCGCCCAATGGGTCGTGCCCGTACCCGCGAGATGGAAGACGCCGAAATGCGTCGCCGGCACGTCGCCTACCAGGCGCGGCGCGATTGCCAGAATGCCGTCGGCGATGTCGAGCGCGGAGGTCGGATTGCCGAACTGGTCGGCGACGACGCGCACCATGTCGCGGTCCGCCGCAAGGAAGAGCATCGTCTTGACGAAGTTCTTGCCGAAAGGACTGTAAACCCAAGCCGTGCGCAGGATGACATGGCGGGGATTTCCGGCGGCGACGGCATTTTCGCCGGCAAGCTTCGTCCGGCCATAGACGCTCTGCGGCTCCGTCCGGTCGCCCTCGCCGTAGGGCAGCACACCATCGCCAGCGAAGACGTAGTCGGTGGACAGATGGATCACCGAAACGCCGAGCGCCGCCGCGGCTTCCGCCACCTTGCCGGCGCCAACCGCGTTCACAGCGGCTGCGACCTCGGGCTCGTCCTCGGCCTTGTCGACCGCGGTGTAGGCGGCGGCGGACACGACGATATCGGGATCAACCGCGCGTAACGCGGGCAAGATGGTCTCCGGCCGCAGGAGATCCAGTTCAGGGCGCCCGACCGCGACGACGTCGACCCCGGACATGCCCTGCGCGCGCTCCACCAGGCTTCGGACGACCTGGCCTTCGCGACCAGTGACGGCAATCCTCATGCCGCGCCTTTCGTCACGCCCAGCCTCTCCCCTGCGTAACGCTCGGCGCGGATGGGCTGCCACCACCAGCCATTTTCGAGGTACCAGTCGATCGTCCTCGCCAGACCGGTCTCGAAGGTCTCCAGTCGCTGCCAGCCGAGGTCGCGTTCGACCTTTGAAGAGTCGATCGCATAGCGCCGGTCGTGCCCGGGCCGATCGGCCACGAACGTGATCAGGTCACGATAGCGTGCACCTCCGGAACGCGGGCGCTTCCGGTCGAGGATGTCGCAGATCGTCTCGACGACCGAGAGGTTCGTGCGCTCGGCGCGGCCGCCGATGTTGTAGCTCTCTCCCGGGACGCCTCTTGTCGCCACGAGCTCCAACGCGCGGGCGTGATCGTCCACGAACAGCCAGTCGCGAACGTTGGCGCCGTTGCCGTAGACGGGCAGCGGCCGTTCGTCGAGTGCGTTGAGGATGACGAGCGGGATCAGTTTCTCGGGATAGTGGGAAGGCCCGTAATTGTTGGAGCAGTTCGCCAGCACGACAGGCAGTCCGTACGTCTCGTGCCATGCGCGCGCCAGATGATCGGAGGCGGCTTTCGACGCCGAATACGGCGAGGATGGCGCATAGGGCGTCTCCTCGGTGAAGATGCCACTGTCGAAGGGCAGGTCGCCGAAGACCTCATCCGTGGAGACGTGGTGAAAGCGGAAGCGCTGCTGTGCGTCGGCGGGAAGCTCGCGCCAATATGTCAGCGCCGCGTTCAGGAGCCGAAAGGTGCCGACGACATTGGTCTCGATGAACGCCGCGGGGCCGTCGATCGAGCGGTCGACATGGCTCTCGGCGGCAAGATGCATGATGATGTCGATCTTCTCGGCCCGCAAGAGGTCGAGGACTGCTGCATCGTCGCAAATGTCGCCCTTTACGAACCGGTGGTTCGCCAGATTGCCGATCTCGCGTAGCGAGGCGAGATTGCCGGCATAGGTGAGCTTGTCGAGGTTTACTACACGGTGCTCCGGATTGCGTGCGATAAGCCGGCAGACAGCCGAACCAATGAAGCCGGCCCCCCCGGTAACCAGAATGTTCACGTGACCTCCTTGATCAGTCGAAAACGTCCGCTTCTTCCAGGAAGGGCGCCTTACGATCCTTCTCCGAGAGGATCAACCCTTGAGGCTCTACGGGCCAGCGAACGGCGATACGCGGATCGTCGAAGCGGATCGCCCGATCGTGGGCCGCAGAGTACACATCCGTCACCTTGTACAAGACTTCGGCGTTCTCGGTGAGGGTAACGAATCCGTGAGCAAAGCCCTTCGGCACGAAAAGCTGGTTCCACCTCTCGGCAGAAAGCTCGACGCCGACCCATCGCCCGAAAGTAGGCGAAGAACGCCTGATGTCGACCGCGACGTCGAAGATCGCCCCGCGAACGACGCGAACGAGCTTGTCTTGGGCGCGCGGCGGCAATTGGTAATGCAGGCCGCGCAGGACGCCTCGCTGCGCAGACAGGGAATGGTTGTCCTGGACAAAGACGAGATCGATTCCCGCGTCGCGGAAGTCGTTCGCGTTGTAGACCTCGGAAAAGAAGCCGCGGCTGTCGCCGAACTTGCTCGGCATGATCTCGACCACGCCTTCAAGACCGGTCTGCCTGACGTCGATCATCGGCTCTCGAGCTCCGGGATGCGGCGGCGAAGATACGCAGCGTATTCGTTCTTGCCGAGCCTGTCGGCGCGCTCGTAGACGCGGGCGGGCTCGAGCCAGCCCATCTCCACCCCGATCTCCTCGGGACACGCAATCTTGATCCCTTGCCGGTGCTCGATTGTGCGCACGAAGGAGGATGCCTCGTGCAGGCTGTCATGGGTACCCGTGTCGAGCCAGGCATAGCCGCGCCCAAGGCGGTGCACCTGCAGCGCGCCACGCTCGAGATAGGTGTTGTTGACAGTGGTGATCTCGAGTTCCCCGCGCGACGACGGCTTTATCGAGGCGGCGATGTCGAGGACGTCGTTGTCGTAGAAATACAGTCCCGTCACCGCCCAGTTCGATTTGGGTTGCGCCGGCTTCTCCTCGATCGTCAACGCTCGGCCCGACGCATCGAACGTAACGACGCCGTAGCGCTGCGGATCGTTGACGTAGTAGGCGAAAACCGACGCACCCACGGACTGGGTGGCTGCCTGTTGACAGATCGCCGACAAGCCTTCGCCGAAGTAAATGTTGTCGCCGAGGATCATCGCCACGTTGTCGTTGCCGACGAACTCACGACCGATGATGAACGCCTCGGCCAGCCCGTTCGGATGGGATTGCACGGCGTAGCTCAAGCTGATTCCGAACTCACTTCCGTCCCCGAGAAGCTCCTTGAAGGCCGGAAGGTCTCGCGGCGTTGAGATAACGAGTATCTCCCGAATACCGGAAAGCATAAGAACGCTCAACGGGTAGTAAATCATTGGCTTGTCATAAATTGGCAATATCTGCTTGGAGACAGCAAGTGTCAGAGGATAGAGACGCGTTCCGCTGCCTCCTGCCAATATTATACCCTTGTAAGACATTGCCTTAGATAATCCCCGGATTTCTATTTTAACCTACACAACACATTCCCGACGATTGTTCGCCCCGAGCGCATAGCCGGAACGGAGACCGGGAATCAATACGCCTCGACCAAAGTCCCGCTGATGTGGACGGCGGGACTATGAATAATCGACCCTGTCGACCCGCCGAACCAAACCCGCTCGCGGTCGGTGACGGCCACAGCCTTTCAGTTCACCCGATTTACGCGGGGTCACAGGCGCCCAATAACACAAGCGAGATATAGACCCAACTCCCCCAGCGCCGTCTGGCGATAGGCTCCCGACCGCCACAGCGAGACGAGGCGCCCGGGGAATTTTCGGCTTCGTGACTCCTGGAAGAGCGAGACAACCCGCCGCGCATCGTCGGTGAGCAGGTCCGCGCAAGCCGTAAGTCCCGCGAGATTGGCGTCGTTCCAATCCTTGAATCGGCCGCGGATGAGAAAGCCGAGGCGCGACATTCGCGCCCGCCATGTGTTGTTCTGCCCGACGAGATTGTCGTCGTGTTGCCGGTAGCCGATGCGCGGATCGGGACAGTAGTGAACGGTACCACCGGCACCGCTGACGATCAGGTAACACCACCAGTCGTGGCTGACGAAGCCCGTCCGCCGCGATGCTTCCATCACGATCTCGCGCGCTGCGCGGTTCATCACCATCGTGTTGCCGCCGGCAATGCTCTGCACAATAGCGTTGCGGAAGCTCGGTGCACGCGGAAAAAGCGGCGACTGGCCGATGGTCTCACCGTCGGCAGAAACGATGCGGGTCCTCGAACAGTAGAGCGCAGGATGACCCGGCGCCTGCGTATGCAGCCACTCGACTGCATGGGCCAGCTTGTCTTCGTCCCATACGTCGTCCTGATCACAGAACGCATAGAAATCTGCTTCGATATCGGCCCGCGCGATCAGCGAACGGAAGTTTTCGGCGAAACCGGATCGCGGGCCGTCGACGAGTTGGACGCGGCCGAGGGTCCACGTTTCCGCCGCCTGGCGGATAACGTCCGCGCTTGCGTCGCGTGAGCCGTCGTCAGATATCCACAGGTCGACACGGACCGATTTCTGGGAAGCAAGCGATGCAAGTTGCTGGGCGAGGAACAGCTCGCCGTCGCACACCGCCATGAGCACTGCGACACTTCGCCCGGCGGCGCTATCCGCTTCAGTGGTGGCTTGGGGCCGGCGAGTGCTCATTTCGACATTCCGTAGTTTCCGGCCCAAGTCGCGGCGGATCCAGATGCAATTCTGCATGGAGAGATCATGCAGACGGAAACCGCCCCCAGCGTGCCGATCGGCGCCGACGAGACCTGCCATGCGACCTGCCGCCGACCGGTGGCGAACCGGTTCATCTCGCGATGACCGTGTCGACGCCACGGACGACGCAGGATCGCCATACCGCCAAGTTCGTGTTGCACAAGTGCGGCGTATCCGTGTAACACGGCGCGTTCGTTTCGACCAAGTTGGGGCGTCGCCAAGCGGTAAGGCAGCGGTTTTTGGTACCGCCATTCCCAGGTTCGAATCCTGGCGCCCCAGCCAATTGAAAAATCCGCCTCGTAAAATCAAGCAGCATCCCTGAATCGCGAGCGTCGACCTTTCGGCTCCGTAGCGTTCACGGCTTCCATCGCACAGCGACGGCGGCCCCCACCCGGCTAATTCTTCGCACGCAGCGATTCGATCTGTTCCTTCAAAGCCTGCATTTCCTTGTTTATCGGAGAGAACTTGTCCTGGGCGGCTTTGAGCGCCAACCTAAGCTGCTCGGCTTCCTGGCCGATCCGGGACTCATCGGCACTCTTTGCGGCGATGGCCGCTTTCAGTTCCTCATCCTTCTCGTTCAACCGCGCGCGTATTTCCCGATACTCGTCGCGAGCGGCAACGTATGCGGGTCGCAGTTCGTCCCACCGCGCCTTAAGGGAGACTTCGGCAGACGGCAACGCGTCGGTCTTCGGGGTCGTGGTGTTGGCTGTCGGTTCTGCGGCAGCGCCCTTGTCCGTGACGGACGGCGCGGTTTCGACGGGGGCCTGCCCATTCGACGAGTCGCTACATGCGGACAGCGCCGCAAGCGCGATGAGGATAGCTAGCTTCTTCATCCTGTTCCTGTATCGAGCTTCTCGCGACCGCATCCGGCGCAAGATTCATATCTCGGGGCCCCCGAGCGAGCGGCCTCAGTCGAGCATCGGTTGCAGACTATCACGGCGCATCTTCCATACTCAAAACACATACCGTAAACGAGCTGCAATCGCAGGCGCTCTCGCGAGCCGCCACCAGGATTCCGCACTTCAGCCGAGAGCGACACCTATTGAAAGACAAGCCCGAAATCCGAGATGCCGGAGAGGGCGCTGTTTGTGCAATGACGCTGGAGACCGGACATTCCAACGCCAAACTGAGGAATAGGGTTCCCGTCGGTTTCGTCGATTTCATTTCGGGCAGCGACGGTAGACAACAATGGCCGCAACCATCGACCGTAGCCAGGATAAAAACCCTCCTGGCGGGATGGTCGACGCCGTCGGCGCCGGAAAGACCGTCCGCCCGCCGCCTTCAATACCACTTAGGTTCCAGGGCAAAGGGCGAAACCCTCGCCAATGCCCGAAGGTCGATCTCGACCTTCGGCAGCCGGGTGACCTTTGCGGCGAGGGACGAATCGATAAGCTCGATGCCGGCGAGGTCCATGGGTGAATGGCGCTCGATGCCGACGGAATCGAAATAGTCCCAGAACTTCGTCTCGTCGCCCTTGAGGCCCTGAAGGCCGTCGTTGAACGTCGCCCATTCCGCCGGGATCCCATAGGCATGCGCCAGAATGATCCCGTGTAGCGACGACGAAATGATTTTCCTGCAAGACAGGAGTTCCCTTACGAATGCCTCGATCTCCTCGTCGCCGACACGAACCACGGATATTTCCCTGACACCTTCCAGCCTGATGTCGCGATCCAAGTGCACCGTGTGCCTGATCAAGCCGAGGTCATTCGTCTTCTCGACCTCCGGCCAGTAGATCTTGGGCATGAAGCAGGCCACATCGCCATAAATCGGCTCGCACTTGCCGCCGCTCTCCAGAACGAGCTGCCGCGTCAGAGGTCCGCGGACTGCACGATAATCCGCGTTGGGATTGAGTTTGTCCGTCATCCGCGGCGTCCCGCTGCCCCAGACCTTCGTCTTGTCCTCGGCAAACTTGATGATCGAGCCAATTACGATCGCGCTGTTCTTCGCGGATATGAGCAACGGCGGATAGCCGGTAAGCTTCTCGATGATGTAAGGATTAATCGCGTCGCCGAGGTTGCCGGGATACGGCGTTTCCATCCACCAGAGTTTGGGCCGCTTCGCCGGCGGGACATTGCGAGCGCGAGCGCGCTTCTCCAGTTCCAGCAGATACTGCTTGGCTTTGGCGAAGTCCCTATCGGATTGGTCCGTCGATACCTCCAAGCGCCGGCAGATCTCCTCCGCGGCATCGAAATTGCCGAGCTCGAATTCCACCTGAAACCACGTTCGTAGCGCGACGTACGGAGGACGCCACGACTCCTCCGCCTTGGCGAGAAGCTCTCGTCCCAGAGGCAATTGCTCTGGGCTCTTGGAGTACCTTATCAGCGATGCGGCGTTTTGCTGATCTTCGGGGGCAAGGGCAATCAACTCCTTCATGAGGGCAAGGCGTTGCGGGCCATCATTCCGCTGCAGCGCGTTCCGGGAGAGTGTTCTCAGCGCCCTTACCAGGCCAGCAACGCTATCGGCCCGGGCCACATGTTGTGCAGCGACCTGGGAATTCGGCTTGGCTTTTCCGCTTTCCCCTACATAGATCGCATGGTCCACCGTCAGCGCCTGCCCCTCACGACGAAGGGAATTGGGTGGCAGTATCGTGACAGCCAACTGCCTTTCGTGCTGGAGCCACGCTTCGTGCAAGAAATAGTCGTCTGTCGCGGTCCCCTGATAATCCTGCTCGAGCTTCACCATCAGATCGACGAAATCCAGGCTTGCCGGAGATCCGGACAGGTAGATGAACCCGGGAATGAAGAACCGCTTCACGGTCGTCGGATCGAACTCGCGCAAATACTCGAAACCCCTGAGGTAGCCGGCGATGTCGCCGGACAGCGTCTCCAGGTATCTCGGCACCTTGTATATCTGGGAATCCACGTCGACCCAGAACACGCCTTCCGGATGTTGGGCGAGCATGTCCCTCAAAAAGCCGACCTTGCGGCGGCAAATTGAAATCCAGTCGTCTCCGTCGCGCAGCGTCCATTCCACGATGTGGTGTTTCAGGCCCAACCGGTCGCAATCCGCGCGCAGGCGATCGGCACACTCGTAGTAGTAGCGATCGCCCCCATAGGCGCTGACGATGACGGGTATGGACCGCATTGCGGCTGCCGGCGCGACCTTGACGCCCTCGACCCGGCGGACCGGCAGATCGTATTCGACTCTTTGAAGACTGCCGTCGTCAGCAGTGCGGACCGCAATAAACCTGTCGAAGGCCGGGCTCGTATCCTCGAGGGCACCGACGGCGGAAGCAACCGACCAGTGCGAAATCCTGTTCGAAGCAGTGCGGCCGAAGGTGCTGGAGAGAATATCCTCGCGCGTCCGGTACCAATCGAGATGTCGTGCCTCGTGGGGATGGTAGACCCGCAGACCGTCTTTCTTTCGCTTGAATCGATCGCCGGCGCGATGGACCGCGAATGTCGTGTCGATCGGCGCGCGCTGGAACGCCACCCTTTCGCCGTTCGCCAGAACGGCCCAGAGCGGCTCCTTGCGCCAGAACTGATCGACATGGCTGTTCACCGCATGCCAGTAGAGCGGATAGGTGGCCGGAATGTCGTGGATCGACAACATCGGCCCGACGCATTCGACGTCGGGGAACCGTTCCAGCAGCTCTACGTACACATCGATTGCCGACTCGCTGGCGCAGGATAGATCGATGTCGCAGTCGGAGACGATGTAGCGTCCCGGCTCGCTCCAATCGGCAAAGTACCGATCGATGGTATCGTTGACGGTCTCGAGTTCGTCCGCGGAATCGATTCTGCCGGAGCGAGAAACGATCAGCCCCTTCTCCTCCATCTCATCGAGGAACCTGCGCGTAACGGGGCAATCGCTTCCGAAATCGTGGACTACGATATCCGAGCCGGGCGTCTTGCGCCGGTATCCCTCGACCACGGTCTGGAGCATGGCGCCCCTGTTGTAGGAGAGAATGAAGACGGGCATCGGTTTTGCCCGGCACCAGCCAATACCCTTCAACTTCCGGGTAGCCCCACCGTTGTGATCTGCGTCAGACAGTGCGCGCTCCGACGCGTCGCGATCGATATCCATGTCGTGATCGGCCTTCCCCTGCAGCATTGGCCAAGGTTCATTGGCACCGAAAGGCAGCCCTTTAGTGTCCACGGCGAAAGAACGCTAGCCATGGATTTTCAAGTCCGGACACGTCGGCGCCAATGGTCATCCTACACAAGCGCTCATTAGCGCAGGCACTATGACGACGACAAGACCGCGGGGATTGGGGCCGCTGCGCGAACCTATCGATCTTCCGGTTCTCGCGCTGCAGGGCGGGCCGTCACAACCCCGAGCGACGTTCCACGTATCGTGCGTGTCACGATTCCCTGGTGAACTCGAACAGAATCTCTCGCGCGCGCACTTCATCGCCGCCGTCGACAGCGGCGGACAGTTGCCCGATCGCCTTCTTCACGCGTCCGTTGTTGTAGGGGCCCTTCTTGCCGAACATGATCTTCGGATGCGCCGTCCTTTCGACCCGCGCCGGGTCGTAGAAAAGTTCCTCGGCGACCTTTTCCCCGGGACGGGTCCCCACCACCTCGATGGCGATATCTCCGGTCGGGTTGTCGGCATCCCGGACCGACAGGCCGGCGAGCCGGATCATGTTTTCGGCGAGGTCGCGGATGCGGACCGGTTCCCCCATGTCGAGCAGGAAGGTCTCGCCGCCGCGCGCCAGGCTGGCGGCCTGAATGATCAGTTCCACCGCCTCGTTGACCGCCATGAAGTAGCGCGTCATTCCCGCATCGGTCAGCGTGACCGGCCCGCCGCGCGCGATCTGTTCCTTGAAGAGCGGAACCACGGACCCTTGAGAACCGATGACGTTGCCGAAGCGTACCGCGCAGAAGCGTCTGCGGTCGTTCGTGCCGGCCTGGGTCGTCGCGTATGAATGAACGATCAATTCGGCCCAGCGCTTGGTCGCACCCATGACGTTGGTGGGCCGGACCGCCTTGTCGGTCGATATGAGCACGAAACACTCGACGTCGTGATTGAAGGCGACCTCGGTGATCGTCCAGGTTCCGAGCACGTTGTTCTCGATGCCGGTGAGTGCATTCTGCTCCACCAGCGGAACGTGCTTGTAGGCGGCGGCGTGGAAGACAGTATCGATCTTGTGCGTGTCGAACAGCCGATCGAGCCTCCGCCGATCGGTCACCGAGCCGAGGACGGATATGACCGGCGCGCTGGCGTGCGGCCGCAATGCCCGCTCGATCTCGTAAAGCGCGAATTCGTCGATATCGAGAAGGATCAACGTCTTCGGTTCGAGTTCCACGATCTGGCGGCACAGTTCCGAGCCGATGGACCCGCCGGCACCGCTGACGAACACGGTCTTGCCCGCAACCGCTGCGCGTAACAGCGCCGGATCCGGAGCAACCATCGGGCGGCCGAGCAGGTCGCCGATGCCGATATCGCGGATGCGGCCGACAAGGTCCCCCCCCCATCCGCTCACGGCCGTCGGCAGGAAAGCGATGCGGACGGGCGTCTTCGCCAGCCTCCGAAAGAGCAGGGTCTTCGACTTCTGGTCGACCGCGTCCGAGCAGACGATGATCTCTGCGATCTGCAGTTCCTCGACCAGCGCGCCGATGTCACCCGGCGCATGGACGCGAAGACCGGCCACCTCGGCACCGTGGAGGACCGGATCATCATCGACAAACCCGACGGGCCGGTTGAGCGGGTCGACCCGCAGCGCGGCTGCGAGCTGCCGTCCGACGGGTCCGGCTCCGTAGATCAGCATCCGCTTCTGGTTGACGACCCTTTCGATCGCCGCTCCGAGCGCCCACTTGGCGAGGAAACGACTGCCGGCGAGAAGGACCGTGCCGACAATGAAATAGATTACGGGGATGGAGCGCGGCACACCTTGTACTCCGCGCAATTCGGTCATGTAGGCCAGACCCAGCCAGAGAAGGATCGAAAGCGCCAATCCTTTTATGATCGTCCACACCGTCGCGTCCGTGACGTAGCGAACCACGACGCGATAGAATCCGAACCGGTAGAGTATCGGCAGCGCGATGAAAGGCGCGGCTGCAATGAGACCGAGTTGGGCCGGTCCAGGGGAGAAGCCAAAGCCAAGGCGCAGCTTGTAGCTGATCCAGAGCGCGAAGAAGAGGAGCAGGAAATCGAACACGGCCAGAAGCATACGCTTCTGCCTGCGTGGAAGGGAGATCAGCCGGTTGGAGAAAGAACTAAACAAAACCGCTTTGCCGCCCCCGCGCGACCCGGGCCGCATATCGTGCGACCGGGCCGTACCCTGGCCTCCTGGGCGGCATGAATAAGCTGCCTCCCCCCCAACAGCGACGCCGAACGTCACCGCCAAACAGAAAAATTATTGCCCGAAAGACGAAACAGATCAACGGCCGAGCCGTTTCGCGCTTGGCCACTGCCGCGCATCACCCGTTGTCCTGCAGTATCGACCGGACCGAATCGATGATGAAGTCCTGCGTCTCCTCATCGAGATAGGCATGCATCGGCAGGCTGAACACCTCGCCCGCCGCCCGCTCGCTGATGGGCAACGATCCTCCGACGACGGGGAATTCCCGGTAAGCCGTCTGCCGGTGAAGCGGCTTCGGATAATAAACCGCCGTCGGCACACCCCGCGCCTTGAGGGCGGCCGTGAGGGCGTCGCGGTCGCGACCGGGCGCGCGAAGCGTGTACTGGGCCCAGACCGAAGTCGATCCGTCCGGCACGTTGGGGGTGACGAGAAGGTTGGAAAAGCCCTCCGAATAGCGGGCCGCAATGCGGTTTCGCGCCTCGATCTCGTCCGGGAAGATCGCCAGCTTTTCGATCAGCACGCCGGCCTGAAGGCTGTCGAGGCGGCCGTTCATGCCGATACGGACATTGTCGTAGCGATCGTCTCCCTTGCCGTGGAAGAGCAGCGAACGCAACAGCGCGGCCATTTCGTCATCGTCGGTAAAAACCGCGCCGCCGTCACCATAGGCGCCGAGCGGTTTTGCGGGAAAGAAGCTGGTCGTCGTCGCCATGCCGATGGTGCCGACCTTGCGGTCCTTGTAGGTGGCGCCGAAGCCCTGGGCGGCATCGCAGAGCAGCCACAGCCCGTTCTCGGCGACAATCGGCTCGATACGGTCGTAGTCGGCCGGCAGCCCGAAGAGGTCGACGGCAATCACTCCAGCCGGCGCCAGACCGGCGGTCCTGGCCTCGCCGATCGCGGCAACGAGGCTCGCCGGGTCCATGTTATACGTGTCGGCTTCGATGTCGACGAAGTATGGCGTTGCACCCAGCCAGGCGACCACTTCCGCGGTCGCGGCAAAGGTAAAGCTCGGGCAGAAGACCGCATCGCCGCTCCCGACACCCTTCGCCATCAGCACCAGTGCGAGGGCGTCGGTTCCGTTCGAACACGCGACTGCGTGCCGCGCGCCGCAGAAGGCCGCGAGGCCAGACTCCAGCTCCCCTATCTCGGGACCCATGATGTAGGCTCCGTGATCGAGCGTGCGACGCATCGCGGCTTCGACGCGGTCGCGAATCCGCGCCTGCTGGGCGGCGAGATCGATGAACGGGATGGGTTTCTTCATGAAGATTGTCCGCTGTTGCCTGTACCGGAGCGTCACGGCTCGATAGACCCGCCACGAGCTTTTTTCCAGCGGCGCAGCGTCGCAATCCCATGGCGGACGGTGACGAATTGTTTCGTCGCGAAAGATCATCCGCGCAACAAAACAGGCGCCGACCGGGCGCCTGTTTCAGAGAGGACCGGATCTGCCGATCAGGCCTTGAAGCGCGCCAGAACCCCCCACACGGCCGGAACGATCGCGGCGGCCAGCGCCACCTTGACGATGTCGGTGACGATGAAGGGGCCGACGCCAAAGGCGATCGCCTTCTCCGCCCCGAACAGCACAGCGAGCCAGGCCGCGCCGAGCCCGAGGATGGCGATCTCGCCGACCAGCATGACGGCGAAGAGCTTCAGGGGATTGCGGTCGAGGCCGCGGTCTGCCGCCCATCCGGCGATCGCCGCAGCGACCACAAAGCCGACGAGATATCCACCGGTCGGTCCGGCCATGTAGGCCAGTCCCGCGCCGGTGGCGAACACCGGAAGACCCGCCGCGCCTTCGGCGAGGTAGAGCAGCAGCGTGGCGACGGCAAGGTTGCGGCCGTAGGCAGCGCCGATGAGGAATACCGCGAGGACCTGGAGCGTCATCGGCACCGGCCAGAAGGGGACCGTGACCTTGGCCGAAAGAGCGAGCAGGATCGATCCGGCGACGGCTGCCATCGCCTGCATGGCGAGGCGACCCGAACGATCCTGCGGAAGCGTCAGCGAGATGAGCGGACGTGAGACTGCTGCAACGGTCATGGGGGATCCCTTTGTGAGCGGATGACGGTAACCGACTTCGAGTTTGCCTATATTTGCTTCCATGGTAAGCGGCAATCGCTTTCGTCCAAAGCCGTTTTGCGGACCGTCCCATGTCCCTGGATTTTGATTTGTCTTTCGATCCCGCCTGCGGCGAGGCGATTGCCGTGGCGGCAGACGTCAGGCGCATCACTGTGAACAATCCGGGGCCATTCACCTTCCATGGCACCAACACCTATCTCGTCGGCCGCGATACGCTCGCCGTGATCGACCCGGGCCCGGACGACGACGCGCACCTGGCGGCGATCCTGCGCGCGACGCAGGGGCGCCCGGTCAGCCACATCTTCGTCAGCCACACGCACCGGGACCATTCACCGCTAGCGAGACGCCTGAAGGCCGCGACCGGAGCGACGGTCTGCGCCGAGGGACCGCACCGGGCAGCGCGCCCGCTGCGGATCGGAGAGGTGAATCCGCTCGACGCCAGCGCCGATCTCGATTTCGCGCCGGACCGAGCCCTCGCCGCCGGCGCCGGCGGCGGCGGCGGCGGGGGGGGGGCCCGCGCGGGGGGCCCGCCTGGTCACGCCGCGAACCACGTCGCGGTCGGTTTGGTAGGGACCGGCGTGCTCTTTTCGGCAGATCATGTGATGGGCTGGTCTACGTCGATCGTCGCGCCTCCGGACGGCGCCATGACCGATTACATGGCATCGCTCGATCGCCTCCTCGATCGCGACGACCACCTGTTCCTGCCCGGCCATGGCGGGCCGGTGACTGCGCCGCAGGCCTTCATGCGGGGTCTCAAGGCCCACCGCAAGATGCGCGAGCGCGCCATTCTCGAGCGGCTACGCCAAGGGGACCGCACGATCCCCGACATGGTGCGGGCGATCTACCGCGACACCGATCCGCGTCTCCACGGCGCTGCCGGCCTTTCGGTGCTCGCGCATCTCGAGGATCTCGTCAGCCGCGGCGCCGCCGTCACCTCGGGCGAGCCGTCGATCGACGGTGAGTACCGACCCGGATGAGGCGATCGTCCGGGCGCACCGGCTTTCGATGGGGCTATTGTTCGGAAGGCTCCTCGACCGTCACGCCGGCCTGCAAGGACGCCTCGGCGTCGAGGTCCGACAGGAACGCCCCGATCCTGCGCGCGTTCTCGCCGAAGTCGTGCAATCCGAACCGCGACGCCGAACGCATGTCGACATAGGTCGAGCCCTGTTCGTCGACGATCCGAATGGCCACGTCGTAAGGAATAGCCAGAAGCGGCGAGGACGCTACGGCTTCGATGGTCGTTTCCCCGCCGATGGGCTCGTCGCTCCCGACATCGGGCGAGATAACGACGGTCCAGGATCGCGCGGTGGCCAGTTGCCGGACGATCATGAGGATACGATCGGCAGAGAGATCGTAGCGGCGGCCGGTGATCTCGGGATAGCTTTCCTGCTGGACGGCTGCGGCCACTTCGCCGATCGGGCCGATCTCGTTCATCTGAGGCGTCCTCATGCCCTGCAGAAATGCGAAACGAGGCGGATCGACGAGATCGGTGGAGATGTCGTTCAGGAGCGGATAGGCGAAGAAGCGATAGCCGGAGACGACGAACGGTACCAGGACTAACAGCGCTGCGGCAGCGCCGATCAGACCGTCGCGCGCGCCGATCCCACCTTCCCGCCAGATCCCGGACAATCCCGCCAGCGCCAGGCCCAGGCCGATCACCGCCAGAACGCCGGCCGCTCCGACGATCCAGAACAGGGAGACGGTATCGACCAGGCCGTAGCGATGGGTGAGCCCGGCCATGACGAAGAGCACCGCGGAGAACACCGCGATGCGCCGCGACCACCATGCGGAGCGCGACCGCCGTTCCAGAAAGAGCGTCATCTCGAAGCCGCCGCCCATTTGATCGGGCACCGTGCATAGAGCGATTTCGGCTGCGTTTGAAGCGGCAATCGGCCGAGTCGGGCAAAGTCGGCGCCGCGGACGGCGCCGTGTTTCCTCAGCCTCGCTCCAATTGTCGCCGACCTCACGCGGTCGGCAGCCTGTAGCTCCTGAACTGCTCGCGCAACGTGGTCTTCTGGATCTTGCCGGTTGCGGTGTGCGGGATTTCGGGGACGAAGGCGACGTCGTCGGGCATCCACCACTTCGCCACCTTGCCCTCCATATAGGCGAGGATGTCTTCCCGCGTCGGCTCCTTGCCCGGTTTGCGCACGA
Organism: uncultured Mesorhizobium sp.; assembly: GCA_964371125.1. Classification (GTDB taxonomy): domain Bacteria; phylum Pseudomonadota; class Alphaproteobacteria; order Rhizobiales; family Rhizobiaceae; genus DUSC01. Next base: position 26,955 of record CAYJMY010000037.1, read on the forward strand.
CGACGAGCAGGGGCCTCTCGTCCCATTTCGGATGGGAAACGCCGATCACCGCCGCTTCGGCGATATCGGGATGGCCGACCGCCAGATTCTCCAGGTCGATGGTCGAGATCCACTCGCCGCCCGACTTGATCACGTCCTTGGCGCGGTCGGTGATCTGCATGTAGCCGTTCGGGTCGATATGGGCGACGTCGCCCGTGTCGAACCATCCGTCAGCGTCGAACTGTTCCTTGCCGGCGCCGCCGTAGTAGGCCTTCGCCACCGCCGGTCCGCGCACCTTGAGGCGGCCGAAGGTCTTGCCGTCCCAAGGCAGTTCGGTGTCGTCGTCGTCGGTCACCTTCATCTCGACGCCGAACGGCGCATAGCCCTGCTTCTGCTGGATGTCGAGGCGGGCGTCGCCGGCGAGGCCGGCATATTCCGGCTTCAGCGTGCACAGCGAGCCGAGCGGGCTCATCTCCGTCATGCCCCAGGCATGGATGACGTCGACGTCGTAGTTCTCCTGGAACTTCTTCGTCATGGCGCGCGGGCAGGCGGAACCGCCGATGACCACTTTCTTCAAGTATGACAGAGGCTTGCCGGTTTCCTCGAGGAACTGGAGGAGCATCAGCCACACCGTCGGCACGGCGGCGGTGAAGGTCACCTTCTCGGTGTCGAGGAGTTCGTAGATCGACGCGCCGTCCATTTTGCCGCCAGGCATGACCAGCTTGGCGCCGATCATCGGCGCGCTCTGGCCGAGACCCCAAGCGTTGGCGTGGAACATCGGCACGACGGGCAGGATGACATCGCGCGAGGAGATGCCCATGGCGTCGGGCATCGCCGCCATCATGGCGTGAATCACGTTGGAACGGTGGCTGTAGAGCACCCCTTTAGGGTCTCCTGTGGTGCCGGACGTGTAGCACATGCCCGCGGCGGTATTCTCGTCGAAGCTCTTCCATGCAAAATCGCCGTCCGCGTCTGCCAACCACTCCTCATAAGGCACGGCATTGGCCAGCGACGTCTGCGGCATGTGCGCCGCGTCGGTGAGAACAATCACCTTTTTCAATGACTTAACCGCCGGCGCCAACTTCTCGATCAGCGGTAGGAAGGTCAGGTCGACAAAGACCGCCCTGTCCTCGGCGTGGTTCATGATCCAGGCGATCTGCTCGGGGAAGAGCCGCGGATTGAGCGTGTGATAGACGCCGCCCATGCCCATGATGCCGAACCAGGCTTCCAGGTGGCGCGCCGAGTTCCAGGCCATCGTCGCGATGCGATCGCCGTGGCCGTATCCTTCGCGTTCCAGCTTCTGCGCCACCTTGAGAGCGCGCAGGCGCAGGTCGCGATAGGTGGTGCGGACGATCGGCCCCTCGACCGACCGCGAGACGATCTCGCGGTTGCCATGCTGCCTGGCAGCATTGTCGATGATCTTGTGGCAAAGCAGCGGCCAGTCCTGCATCAGTCCGAGCATATGGAAACCTCCCTAGGGGTGAATGGCGGCAATCTTGGCGCGACGCGCGACTTTGTCCAGAGGGCCGGAGGGAGTTACGCAAAGGCAGCGACAAAGTCACGCCGTCCGAGCAGTACGGCCACGCCCGATCCGCCGCGTCCCGCCTTATTGCGGCCATCGTGGTCGAACAAACCGGCGGGCGGCAGGGGGTGAGACGGCGCAAGCCGCGATCCACAGCGAGGCCTTCATGGATACGCCCCAGTTCCCCGCCACCGATTCGTCTCCCTTTCCCGGACCCGATCAGACCGCGACGACCGCTAGCAGGGCCGATGAAGCGCATTTGCCCGATCCTGAAACGGACGTCGTCGAGCCCCGCGCCCCCGAAACGGGGCAATCCGAGGCGGAATCCCAACCGCAAAGACCCATAGCCCCGCAAGATGCGGGCGACGCGCCGGAAACGGACGACGAGGCGGCGCAGCGCGCCAGCGCGGCCGCGAGAACTGCAGAGGGGGTAGATCCGTCGGAGGGCAATGCCGGATCGTTCGATACCGAGGCGGTAAACACGGCGTTCGATCCGGCAGCCTTCGACGAGGCGTTGAAACAGGTTCTCTCGTCCGCCGGCGGCGAACTGCTGTTCCGGTTTACGGAGAACTCCGCCGTCGGCGAGAAGGTCGCCGCGGTTCGCCTGGGGGATGGAGAAGCCAGGCTGATTGCCCTCGTCATCCTGCCACCTCACGGCGATCCGCTGCGCGTCGAGCCGGTCGAGGAGAGCGCAAATCCGCTCGCTGCCCTGGCGAAGTCCTATGCCTCGCTGATCGATGCGTGGAAGGCCGCGGCCTGATGATGTCCGGCTGCAACTCGGATCAGTAAGTCCGACCGATCCTGGACCGTACGTTTCCGCCGTTGCGGCCCCTTTCGCCGACACGTGGATTCGCTAGGCTGTCGACTACCCCGAGGAGTTGCCGAGCATGAATAGTCTTCCGCCCCTGTCCAACCTCGAGACGCGCGACGTCGAGTCACTGCTCCATCCCTACACGCCCATCCATCGGTTGAGGTCGATCGGCGCGATGGTGATGGAGAGGGGGGCCGGCGTCTACGTCTACGACACGAGAGGCCGGGCGTATATCGAGGGTATGTCCGGCCTTTGGTGCGCGGGTCTCGGCTTCGGCGACGAAGAGATGGTGGATGCAGCGATCGAGCAGATGCGGGCGCTTCCCTTCTATCATGTGTTCGGGGCCAAGAGCACCGAACCGGCGATCGAACTCGCCGAGAAGCTCAAGGAGATCGCGCCGATGCCGGTCTCGCGCGTGCTCTTCACGTCCTCGGGCTCGGAGGCCAACGACACGCAGGTGAAGCTCGCCTGGTACTACAACAACGCGCTCGGCCGTCCGAACAAGAAGAAGATCATCTCGCGGGTGAAGGCCTATCACGGTGTGACGGTGATGGCCGGGTCGCTGACCGGCCTGCCGGCCAACCACCTCAACTGGGACCTGCCGGTGGATCGAGTCCTGCACACCGACTGCCCCCACCACTACCGGTACGCCAAAGACGGCGAGACCGAGGCGGAGTTCGTTTCCCGGCTCGCGGGCTCGCTTCGCGACCTCATCGAGCGCGAGGGACCCGACACGATCGCGGCGATGATCGCCGAGCCGGTGATGGGCGCCGGCGGCGTC
>CAYJMY010000038.1:0-8406 GCA_964371125.1 uncultured Mesorhizobium sp.
GCGGTTGTCCTCGCCCGCCTGGTTGGCGCAGCCATAGACCACGTCGTCGATCGCCGACCAGTCGACGCCGGCATTGCGCTCCATCAGCGCCTTCAGCGGAACCGCGCCGAGATCGTCGGGGCGCACGGCGGACAGCGATCCGCCGAAGCGGCCGATCGGCGTGCGGATGTAGTCGCAGATGTAGGCTTCGGGCATGTCAGACCTCCGGAACAATCAGATCGCCAATGGTGCCTTCGACCGTCAGTTCGCCTTCGGTCAAGGCCTGGAGTTCGGCGAGGCTCATCGACGGCAGCTTCTCGCGCAGCACGAAGCGCCCGCCCTTGATGTCGACGACCGCGAGACTGGTGTAGACCGTTGTCACGCAGCCGACGCCAGTCAGCGGCAGGTGGCATCGCTTCAACAGCTTGGGCTCGCCCTTCTTGGTCACGTGATCGGTGACGACCCAGATCTGCTTGGCGCCGTGGACGAGGTCCATCGCGCCGCCGACGGCCGGCACCGAGCCGGGACCGGTGCTCCAGTTGGCGATGTCGCCGGTCTCCGCGACCTCGTAGGCGCCCAGCACGGCGATGTCGAGATGGCCGCCGCGCACCATGGCGAACGAGTCGGCGTGATGGAAGAACGCCGCGCCGGGATTGAGCGTCACCGCCTTCTTGCCGGCGTTGATCAGGTCCCAGTCCTCCTCGCCGGCCGGCGGCGCCTCGCCAAAATCGAGAATGCCGTTCTCGGTGTGGTAGATGACCTCGCGGCCCTCGGGCTTGAACTTGGCGATCATCTCGGGAAAACCAATGCCGAGATTGACATAGGCCCCGTCGGGCAGGTCCTGCGCGGCGCGCCAGGCGATCTGTGCGTTGGTCAGCTTCGCGGCCATCACTTCGCTCCCTCGCGCAGCATCGCCTCTTCCTGCTTCGGGTCCGGAACCTCGACGATGCGGTTCACGAAGATGCCCGGCGTCACCACGTGCTCCGGGTCGATGCCGCCCGGCTCGACGATGCGGCTGGCCTGGACGATGGTCGTGGCCGCCGCCGTCGCCATCAGCGGCGAGAAGTTGCGCGCCGCCTTGCGGTAGGTCAGGTTGCCCTTGCGGTCGGCGAGTTCGGCCTTGATCAGCGCCACGTCCGCCTTCAGCCAGCGCTCCTGGACGTACATGCGCCCCTCGAACTCGGCGACCGGCTTGCCCTCGGCGACCAGCGTGCCGTAGCTGGTCGGCGTGTAGAAGGCCGGGATGCCGGCGCCGGCCGCGCGGATGCGCTCGGCGAGCGTCCCCTGAGGCACCAGTTCCAGGCCGATCTCGCCCGCCAGGTACTTTTCCGTAAAGGCGCGCGGATCGGAAGAACGCGGGAACGAGCAGACCATCTTGGCCACCATCCCGGCGTCGATCATGGCCGCGATGCCGATGGCGCCGTTGCCGGCGTTGTTGTTGATGACGGTGAGGTTGCCGGGCGAGCCGGTCCGCCTGTAGCGGTCGACCAGCGCGTGGATCAGCTCGATCGGCGCGCCGGCGCCGCCGAAGCCGCCGATCATCACGGCCATGCCGTCTTCGATGCCGGCTATGGCGTCCTCGATGTTCTGGCAGACCTTGTTCATCGTCTCTCCCTCGCGCCGGCCGTCTCCGACATCGCCGTGGCGGCTTACCGCAGCAAGAAAGTTCGCATTGCGAACATATGTTTCTTATGCGATACTTCGATAGATGAACCGAGCCGCCAAGTCAACGGAATCGCCCCGACCGGCCGAGCGCGACCGCGTCGGTTCGCTCGAGCGCGGCCTTGCCGTCGTGGAAATCCTCGCCTCCCATCCCGACGGCATGACGCTGACCGAGATGGCCGAGGCGGCAGGCCTGACGCGCGCCGGGGCGCGGCGTTTTCTGCTGACGCTGGTGGCGACCGGCTACGCGACGCAGGCCGGCCGCCGCTTCTCCCTGTCGCCGAAACTCATCTCGGTGGCGCGTTCATGGCTCGCCGGCAGTTCGCTATGGACCTACGCAGAGCCGTTCATGCGCGAGGTGTCGACGGCGCTGAACGAATCCTGCTCCGCGGCCGTGCTCTCCGGCCGGGATGTCGTCTACGTCGCCCGCATTCCCGGGCGGCACATCCTGAGCGTCGCCCTTCACGTCGGCACGCGGCTGCCGGCCTATTGCACGTCGATGGGCCGCGTGTTGCTCGCCGGCCTGCCGCGAGAGGATCGCGACGCGCTGCTGGCGGCCTCGGATATCCACGCCATGACACCGAAGACGATCATCGACCCCGCCCTTCAGGCCAAGGCCATCGAGGACGCCGGCAAGAACGGCTACGCGATCGTCGACGAGGAACTCGAACTCGGCCTGCGCTCGATCGCGGTGCCGCTGCACGACCGCTCCGGCGCCATCGTCGCGGCGATCAATGTGTCCACCCAGTCGGCGCGCATGAGCGTCGACGAGATGCGCCGCGACTTCCTTCCCCTCCTCAGGCGCGCCGCGTCGCGCATCGAGGACTATTTCGTGGTGCAGTAGCAGCGGCCTGCCATCACACCGCAATCTCCTGCTCGAAGCGCCTGCCGCCGAGCCCGCGGCAGGCGAGCGACAGCGGCGGCCGGCCGCGACCGCTCCACTGTTCGCGCGCCGAAAGCGTGACGGCCTCGCCGTTCCACGAGGCGCGTGCGAGGAGCAGCGAAGCGTCGCGGTCGCGATAGCCCCAGCCGATGCCGTCGTCGAAGAAGATCTCGCGCTCGGACGCGTCCGTGCCGGGCCCGGCAAACAGGGTCAGTTCGACCTCGGCAGCGTCGTGCGGCGCGAACTCCGGCCACGCTTTCGCCAGCGGCAGCACGGCGCCGGTGCGTACCAGCAACGGCAAGCGACCGAGCGGCGCCGGTACGGTTGCGACGCGACCGCCGGTGTGGATTTCGCCCGTGTGGAAGTCGTGCCACCCGCCGTCGGCGCGCGGCAGGTACACCGAGACGGATGTCGCCCCTTCCTCCACCGCCGGCGCCACCAGCACGTCCGGCCCGAGCATGAAGGCGTCCATGTCGGCGCGGCATTCGGCCTCGTCGAAATGGTAGAACAGCGGCGCGATCACCGGCTCGCCGGTCATGTGCGCACGCCAGCAGCAGGCGTAGAGCCAGGGCATTAACCGGTAGCGCAGCGCCAGCGCCTGCTTGACCAGTTCGGTGTTCTCCGCCCCGTGCATCCACGGCAGGTTGGTCGGCAGCGACAGCTGCGGCTTCCACGAATTCATCACCGCGCGGGGGTGCACGCTCATCATCTCGATCCAGCGTACGAGCAGCTCCGGCCCCGGCGCCGGCCCGTCGAAGCCGCCGATGTCGTGACCGGTCAACGGCATGCCCGACAGGCTCATCGACAGGCCCTGGCGGAGGTTCCATTTCAGCGTGTGCCAGCTGGTGCGGTTGTCGCCCGACCAGGTCTCGCCGTAGCGCGCAATGCCGATCGGGCCGGCGCGGGAGATGGTGTAGGGGCGCTTCTCCGGCTCGCGCGCCAACGTCGCCTCGTAGGTCGCCCGCGTCATCAGCAGCGCGTGCACGGGGCGGACGTCGATCGCCGGCAGGGCCGCGCCGAAGCCATCGACCGTCGCCTCCTCGTCCCACAGCTCGCACTCGTTGTTGTCGTTCCAGGCCGAGCCGAAGCCGGCGTCGAGCACCTGTCCGGTGATGCCGTCCTTCCACCATTCGACCGTTGCCGGGTTGGTGAAGTCGAGCGACGAGCCGTTGCCGCCCCAGAACATCTCGACGGCAGGCTGCCCGTCGGCGCGACGCACGAACCAGCCTTCCGCCGCCGCCGTGGGATAGGCCGGGTGTTCGGTGAGCAGAACCGGCTTGACGTTGGCGCAGGTGAAGAAGCCGAGCTCGGAAAGCCGCCGGAAGAAGCCGGCGCGGTCGGGGAACTTCGTCTCGTTCCAGGTGAAGACGTAGCGGCGGCCGTCGGCCTTCGTCGTGTAGCCGGAGCCCGAATGGATGGCGCTGATCGGGATCTTCTCAGCACGGCAGCGCTCGGCGAAGCCGGTCATCACCGCCTGCGCGTCCGGCGCATCGGCGTGGTGCATAGTGGTGAAGGCAAAGCCCATCGCCCGGCGCGGCTGGAAATGCGGCCGGCCGGTGAGCTGCATCAGTCGCGGGACGATGTCGCGCACCTTCGGCCCGGCGACGACGTAGTAGACCAGCCCCTTCTCGGCGGCGTCCACGTGCCGGTAGTGCGGATGGTAGTTGGAGTGCTCGGCGCCGAGGTCGAAGGTGATCTCGCTCATCGTGTCGTAGAAGAGGCCGACAGCGCCGGCGGCGCCGTCGGCGATGACGAAGGGCGCGTGCTTGTAGAGCGGGTCCTGCGTCTCGGCATTGTAGCCCAGCGCATCGGTCTGCAGGCAGCGCAGCCGGCGACCGGTATGGTCGAGCGGCCCGGTCTTGTCGCCGAGCCCGTAGTGGCGGTCGGCGGGCGAACGCGACTGGAAATGGCGGAAGAGGCCGCGGCGGGGAAACCACTGGTAGGCGCCCGCCTCGCGGTCGGCGAGCACCGTCTTCCAGCCGTCGCCGTCGCGATGGTCGAAGACGAGCCTGAGCGGCGCCGACGTCAGCGAGACGCGCCAGTCGCCCGTGCTCAGCACGGCCGCGCCGCCGCTGTCCGCCAGGCGCCGGGGCGAGACGGCAAAGCCGTCGTGCGACAGCCGGTCCCTGCCCTGCCACGGCACGTCGCCGTCCGGCGCGACCATCCAGGTGCGGTCGACGGCGAGCCCGCCCTCGGGAACGACAGCGACGCGGACAAGCCATTCCGACAGGATGTCGACATGGAGCGTGAAGCCGCCGGAGAGCGGCGCCGTGACGCCGGTCTCGGTTCCGGCGAGGGGACGGGTGATGGCGAGGAAGGTCATGCTGGACTACTTCCCGCGTCGTCGAGGCAGAGCGGTCGCCGGCGGATACCCCCACCCCTACCCCTCCCCACAAGGGGGAGGGGGTCGTTGAGGCTGCGGCTTTCAGGCGACAAGTGGAAGCCTTGGGGAATCCCCCTCCCCCTTGTGGGGAGGGGTAGGGGTGGGGGTGTTGCAGTCAAATCAAGCCTCACGGTTCTCAGAAGTAGTTGACCTGCCCCTCGTGAGGCCGGACCGCGCCGCCGCCATCACACCGCCTCGCCGATGACCATGCGTTTCTGCGCCATGCCGTCCGACTTGCGGAAGAGATGGGTGAAGTCGGGCCGGAAGACGACGTTCACCGCGTCGCCGCGGCGGATCGCCGTTTGCCCCTGCAGGTGCGCGGCGAGCAACGCGCCATCTTCGGCAACGCAGTGCAGGTACGAATTGCCGCCGAGTTGCTCGATCGTCTGCACGGTGGCGGGCTTGCCGCCCTCGGCGCCGAACGTCACGTGTTCCGGACGAATACCGACGCTGACCGCCGTGCCCGGTTCCAGCCCGGCGCCGTCTACGGACGCCTCGAAACGCACGCCGGAGGCGTCTCGCGCCACGACGGACCGCTCGTTCACGGCTTCCACGACGGCGTCGAGGAAGTTCATGCGTGGCGAGCCGATGAAGCCGGCGACGAAGCTGTTCCTGGGCTCGTTGTAGAGGGCGAGTGGCGAGCCGACCTGCTCGATCCGGCCGTCACGCAGCACGACGATCTTGTCGGCCATGGTCATCGCCTCGACCTGGTCGTGGGTGACGTAGATCATCGTGTTGCCGAGCCGGTGGTGCAGCCCGGCGATCTCGCCACGCATGGTGACGCGCAGCTCTGCGTCGAGGTTGGACAGCGGCTCGTCGAAGAGGAAGACGCGCGGCTCGCGCACCACCGCCCTGCCGATCGCGACGCGCTGGCGCTGGCCGCCGGAGAGCTGCTTCGGCCGCCGGTCGAGATAGGCCTCGATCTGCAGCATGCGCGCGGCTTCGGCCACGCGCCGGGCGATCTCGTCCTTCGGCGTCTTGATGTTCTCCAGGCCGAAGGCGAGGTTCTGCCGCACCGTCATGTGCGGATAGAGAGCGTAGGTCTGGAAGACCATGGCCAGGCCGCGTTCCGCGGCGCGCTGTTCGTTGACGCGCTCGCTGTCGATCCGGAGCTCGCCGCCGGAGATCTCCTCGAGGCCGGCGATCATCCTGAGCAGCGTCGACTTCCCGCAGCCCGAAGGGCCGACGAAGACGCAGAACTCGCCGTCCTCGATCCTCAGGTCGACGCCGTGGATGGCGCGCACCTTGCCGTAGTCCTTCACCAGCTTTTCCAGTTCGACGATGGCCATGGTCAGGCTCCCGGGAAAAGGTTCAAGGTCTTGCCCATCACTTCACCCCCGACTGGGCGATGCCGGTCGTGATGTATTTCTGCAGGACGGCGAAGACGAGCGTGATCGGCAGCAGCGTCAGCATCGTCATTGCCAGCAGCGGCGCCCAGCTGGTCTGCAGGTCGCCCTGGAAGGAGTTCAGCGCCAGTTGCAACGTGAACTGCTCGGAGCGGTTGAGCACGATCAGCGGCCACAGGAACTCGTTCCAGCGCCACATCACCGAGAAGATGACCAGCACCGCCAGCGCCGGCGCCGACAGCGGCAGGACGATCCGCCAGTAGACCTTCCACTCCGAGGCGTGGTCCATGCGCGCCGCGTCGAGCAGGTCGTCGGGAATGGTGAGCATGTACTGTCTGAGCAGGAACACGCCGGTCGGCGTCGCCACCGCGGGCCAGATGACGCCCCATGGCGAATTGACCAGCCCGATCTGCGAGACGACGAGATAGATCGGCACGAGGTTGACCGTCGGCGGGATCATCAGCGTCGCCACGATCAGCACGAACACGAGCGTGCGGCCGCGGAACTTGTACTTCGACAGGGCGAAGGCCGCCATCGAGTTGAACAGCACGGTGATGATCGTCGCCACCACCGTGATGAAGACGCTGTTCCAGAAGTAGAGGCCGAAATTGAAGCGGTCGAAGAGGACGGAGTAGTTCCCGGTCGCCAGCGCGAATTCGCGCGCCGGTTCGCGGTCGTTGATGTTGACCTGGAACTTCTGCGTGGGATCGGCAGGGTCGACCATCTGGCTCATCAGGCCGATGCGGCGGACCTGCGCCAGCACCTTGCCGGCGTGTTCGCCGGCGGTGACGCTGAACAGCGGCAATGGCTCGTCATAGCCTTCCACCACCGCCGTCACCGGCGCCATGGGCAGGAAGGTCGGCGGATACTCCTGGAGTGCGGCTTCCGTCTTGAACGACGACAGCGCCACCCAGAGCACGGGGCCGAACATCAGCAGCACGGCGATGACGAGATAAGCCCAGGTCAGCCAGTCGGCGAGGTCGAAGCGGCCGCGGCCACGGGTCCGGGTGAGGAAGGCGAATGTCATGGTCTAGCCCTCCGCCCGGCTGCGCGCTGCGCGCAGCTGGATCAGCGTCAGCACGAGAAGAACCGCGGCCATCAGCATCGAGGCCGCCGCAGCGACGCCGAAGAGTTGCGGCCGGAAGGCGAAGCCGGTCTCGTAGATGTACTGGAGCAGGAGCAGCGTCGCCGAGCCCGGTCCGCCGCCGGTCAAAACGAATATCTCGTCGAACGCCTGCACGGCGCGGATCAGGCTGAGCACGACGACCACGACCATGGTCGGCACCAGCAACGGCATGGTGATGCGCGAGAATACGCGCCAGCGCGAGGCGCCGTCCATCTCGGCCGCCTCGTAGACGTCGCCGGGGATTGCCTGCAATCCGGCGAGCAGGATCAGCGTGTAGAAGCCCATATGCGCCCAGATCGAGACGAAGACGATCCAGAAGAACGCCCAGTCGGCCTCGACCAGCCAGTTCACCGTCGGCATGCCGAGCCCCTCGAGGCCGGCGTTGAGCACGCCGAAGCGCTGCAGGATCCACTTCCAGATCAGCGCCACGACTACCGGGGACAAAAGCACCGGATAGAAGAACACGCCGCGGAAGAAGCCGCGCAGCGGAATGTTGCGGTTGAGGATGAGCGCCGTGAGCAGCGAGAACAGCACCATCAACCCGACCTGGACGACGACGAAGTAGCCGGTGTTGTGGACGGCGCGCCAGAAGATGTCGCGCTCGCAGCTGTTGGGATTCAGGTAGTTCTCGCAGGCGAGCAGCGAGGCGAAGTTGTCGAGCCCGACAAAAGGTCGCTCGCCGAGCAGGATGCGGTCGCTGCCGGTCGTGGCGTAGACGCCGTTCAGCGCGATCGGAAGGAAGGTGAAGGCCGAGAAGATCACCAGGTTGGGCAGCAGGAAGACCCAGGCGATCCGCTGCGCGCCCGTCATCTTCTGAACGGCCGACATCGGCCGCTCGAACAGCCCGAAGGCAGTCGAGACGAGCCAGGAAGCTGCGGTTTGAACCGTTGCCAGCATGGCCTGCTCCCTTTCAGCGGCCGAGGTTTCGGGTGGCGACAGCCTCCCCCGATCGAGGACGGGGGAAGCTGTCGCGGGGGGCGCCCCCCCCCCCCCCCCCCCCCCCCACGAAAGGGGGGGGGGGGGGGGG
>CAYJMY010000038.1:8416-18258 GCA_964371125.1 uncultured Mesorhizobium sp.
CCCCCTTGCGCGCCGGGGGTACGGTGGCGCCGGCGCCGCCGCAGTCCCGCCCTCCCGACCTGAGGATGGGAGGATGCCGGGAGGTGGCGGATTGGCGGCGGCGCCGGTCGACGACTGTGACTACTTCGCGGCCGCCAGCGCTTCCTTGACGTCCGTGTCGATGCGCGCCAGCGCCTCGTCGAGCGTGGATTCGCCGACGATTGCCTGGGTGATGCGCGTCACCGTCGCGTTCATGATGGCACGGTTGTTCTTGTAGCCCTGGAACTGGAACGCGATCGGGCTGAACTCGGCGAGAGATCCGGCGAAGGTCTTCAACGCCGCCTTCTCGGCGTCGCTGGCGTTGACGTAGTCGATGCCCTTGGCCTGCAGCGCCTGGTTGGCGGGGATGTTCTTGGTCTTGGCGAGCACCGCCGCCTGCACGTCCTCGCGCGCCATGAAGTCGAGCAGCTTGCCGACTTCCTCGGGCGCCTTGGTGTGCTTGAAGCCGACCACCGCGGCACCGCCGGGAATGCCGGTGCAGCCGCCGGGGCCGCAGGGCGCCGGTACCGCCACCCAGTCGAAGGCGTCGCCGATGTCGCGGCCGAAGCGGCCGATCTGCCAGGAGCCGGAAATGTACATCACCAGGCTGCCGTTGATGAACTCCTTGGCGGCGTCCTGGTAGGTGGCGCCGCCGGAGCCGGCCCACACCTCCTTGGCGATGGTGCCGTCGTTGTTCCAGTCGACGAACTGCTTGGCGAAGGCGCGGTAGCCGTCATCGACCGTGATCGGCGTGCCGTCGGGGCCGAAATACTTAGCCCCGTATGAGATCGCCGGGCCGGCGAAGCGATGGCCGGTCCGGTCCATGGCCACCGGATAGGGCGTCTTGGTCTTCTCGGCGACTTCCTTCGCCGCGGCCACCCACTGCTCGTAGGTCGCACCCTTGGCCAGAAGCGCCACGCCGGCCTGGTCGAACAGCGTCTTGTTGACATAGGGACCCGTCGCCGTCTGCTGGTCCATGATCGAATAGATGCCCTTGTCGTCCGGCCCGTTGACGCGGGTCCAGGCGAGCGTCCTGCCGTAGCTCGCCTCGAGCGCGGCGGCGTCCTTCACATAGGGCGTGATGTCGAGCATGTACTTGGCGAGACCGCCGAGATCGGTGACGCGGGCGAGATCGGGGCCCTCACCCGAGGCGAGCTGCACCGGCAGGCCCTCGACGATCGACTTGTAGGGCACGACGTCGATCTTGACGGTCGTGCCGGGGTTCTCGGCCTCGAAGGCCTTCATCTGTTCGGCCCAGGTGTCGCATTCGACACCGTCCTGGTAGCACGAGAAGCGGAGTTCGGCGGCTGCGGCCTGCGAGGCGGCCAGCGCGACGAAGGCTATTCCGGAAAGCAGAATGCGGGATTTCATGGGTTCCTCCTGTTTTACGCACTCGTCTGGTTTCGTTTCGTGGTGCTTGGTTGAAAAGCTATCTTATATCTTATAGAAGAGTCAAACTTCCGCCGCCTCCGCAGTGCTGCCCTGCTGGAGGACGGAATCGATGTGTGCGGCCATTTCCGCTGCGGCGCGGTCGCCGGCGCCGGCGCGGATGGCGTCGAGGATCCTGAGATGGTCTTCGAAGGCGCGCTGGGACCGGCCGCGGATCGATGACATCAGGATGAAGCGCTCGCGATCGACATGCGACTTGACCGACTGCACCAGTTGCCAGGCGTTGGGCACGTCGGCCATGCGGGCGAGGAGCGCATGGAAATCCTCGTCGGCGTCGAAGAAGGTCGCGTAGTCGTCGGCGCGCGCCGCCACCTCCTGGCGGATCAGGATCGGCCGCAGTGCCGCCTCGTCGAGGCCGCGTTCGGCCAGCCGGCGTACGATCCGGCATTCGATCGCCGAGCGCACGAACAGGGCCTCCAGGAACCGGCGCCTGTCGCGCGGCGCCACGATCGAGCCGACTTGCGGCCGCGTCACGATCAGGCCCTCGCCGACGAGCTGCTGCAAGGCAGCGCGCAGCGGCGTGCGGCTGACGAAGCACAGCTCGGCGATCTCGCCCTCATGGATCGGCGTGCCGCCGGGCAGCCGGCCGTCGATGATGCGGTGGCGCAGCGCATCGTAGATCTGCGGGCTGATCGCCTGGCCTCGATCGATGCGGATGCCGGCGAGTGCGGCGGCGAGATCGATGCCGGCCTTGGTCTGCTTCACGCGCGGCATTGCTCGGCCTCCCGGCGAATGGCGGTGCGTATGCCTTCGGACAACATCAGGCCGAGCCGGTGCGTGACGGCGTCGGCGAAGGGCCGAGACCCAGCCAATGCGGCGGGGTACAATCCCGGCAGGGCAAGCAACCGGCCGACGATCTCCGCGGGGCTCGTGTCGCGGTCGACCAGCGCGGCGATCTCGGCCTCGCGCGGATCGCGAAGCGCATAGGTCTCGCCGTTCTCCTTTCGGCCCAGCGCGTAGCGCATCCAGGCGGCAATCGCGAAGGCGTAGCTGTCGAGCGGCAAGCCCCTCGCCAGTGCCTCGCCGGCCGGCTCGAGCAGGCGCTGCGGCAGCTTCTGCGTACCGTCCATGGCGATCTGGTAGGTCTGGTGGGCGATCGCCGGGTTGGCGAAACGTTCGCGCAGATCCTCGGCATAGGCTTGGAGGTCGACGCCGGGCACCGGCGCAAGCGTGCGCGCCGCCTCGCGCATGTGCCGCTCGATGAGGGCGACCAGATCGGCATCTGCCATCACGTCGCGGACATAGGCGTGGCCGGCGAGGAAGCCGGCATAGGCGAGCAGCGAATGGCTGCCGTTGAGCAGCCGGAGCTTCATCTTCTCGTAGGGCGCGACGTCTTCGACGAACAGCGCCGCGCCCGCCTCCCAGTCCGGTCGCCCGGCGACGAAGCGGTCCTCTATGATCCATTGCGAGAACGGCTCGGTCTCGACCGCGGCATGGTCTTCGCAGCCGGTCAGCGCCAGCGCGTCGGCGAAGGTGCGGTCGGTGCTCGCCGGGGTGATGCGATCGACCATGGTCGAGGGAAATGACACTTCCGCCTCGATGAACCGCGCCAGTTCCGCATCGCGTTCGAGGGCGAACTCGGCGACGAGGCGGGCGACGACGCGGCCGTTGCCCGGCAGGTTGTCGCAGCACAGCACCGTGAAGCCGCCGAGCCCGCGCTCGCGCCGCAGCCGCAAGGCCTCGACGAGGTAACCGACGGCGCCTTGCGGATGCGCCGGATCGGCGAGGTCGGCAGCAATAGACGGGTGCACGCGGTCGAGGCCGCCGGTCGCCGGGTCGATGCCGTAGCCCTTTTCGGTGATGGTGAGGCTGACGATGCGCGTCGCCGGCGCGGCAAGCGCCTCGAGCACGGCGGCGGGATCCTGCGGCGCGACCAGCACCCGCGCGATCGAGCCGACCACACGCGCTGAGACGCCTTCCGCGCCGCGCACGAGCAGCGTGTAGAGCCCGTCCTGCGGATTGAGCCCGTCGGCGACGTCGGCTGAGCGCAGGCTGACGCCGGTGATCATCCAGCCGCCACCCGAGCGCGCCAGCGCGTCGTCAGTGTAGACGGCCTGGTGCGCCTTATGGAAGGCGCCGACGCCGATGTGGACGATGCCGGACGGCCGGGACCGGTCGTAGCCGGGAACCGCGACGCCCGTGGCGATCGTTGAGGAAGCGGAAAGGCGCGCGTTCATCGCTGCACCGCCTGGTGGGAGAGCGCCGTCATCACGCCGCGCAGCTCGGCCAGGCCCTTCAGCCGGCCTATCGCCGGGTAGCCCGGCTGGGCGCCGCGCGAAAGGTCGTCGAGGATGTCCTGCCCGTGGTCGGGCCGCATCGGCATCTCGACATCGGCGCGGCCTTCCTCGCGGCGGCGCGCCTCTTCGGCGAGCAGCGCGGCGATCACGGCGACCATGTCGGTGCTGCCGGCGAGATGCTCGTCCTCGTAGAACGAGCAGGGCACCTCGTCGGCGTCGCGTCGCACGTTGCGCAGATGGACGAAATGGATGCGCGGACCGAGTGCCGTCGCCATTGCCGGGAGGTCGTTGTCGGGACGCGCTCCGAGCGAACCGGTGCAGAAGGTTACGCCGTTGGCGGGAACGTCGACGGCGTCGAGGATCGCGAGATAGTCGGCGAGCGTCGACACCACGCGCGGCAAGCCGAGCAGGGGGAACGGCGGATCGTCGGGATGGCAGCAGAGTCGCAGACCGAGCCGCTCGGCGTCGGGGGCGACCTCCGACAAGAAATCGATCAGGTTCTGCCGCAGCCGCTCCGCTCCGATCCCGTCATATGCGGCGAGATGCGCGGCGACGCTGTCCAGCGTCCAGTGTTCCTGCGCGCCCGGCAGCCCGGCGACGATGTTCGCGGCGAGCGCCGTGCGCCGCGCCTCGTCCATGGCACGGAAACGCCGGTCCGCCTCGGCTGCGACCTCCAGGCTGAAGTCCTCGCGCGCGCCCTTGCGTTTCAGGATGTGGATGTCGAAGGCGGCGAAATCGGCAAGGTCGAAGCGCATCGCCGTGCCGCCGTGCCCGACCCGCCAGGCCAGGTCGGTCCGCGTCCAGTCGAGCACCGGCATGAAATTGTAGCAGACGGTGCGGATTCCGGCCCGGGCGAGATTTTCCAGGCTGCGCCGGTAGTGGACGATATGGGTCCGCCATTCGCCGGTGCGGGTGCGGATCGCCTCCGAGACCGGCAGGCTCTCGACCACCTCCCACTTGAGATGGGTCATCGAGCCGTCCGGATGGAACGCGACCTCGCGCTGGCGTTTCTCGATCTCTTCTGCGTGCCAGATCGCGCCGGTGGGCAGGTGATGGAGCGCCGTGACGATGCCCTCGGCGCCGGCCTGCCGCGCATCGGCGAGCGTCACCTTGTCGGCCGGACCGAACCATCGCCAGGTCTGTCGCATCGTTCCTCCCTATGAATGCATACTAGTATACAAGTATGCATGATGCAAGCCCCCTCGCCGACCGATGTGGAGACGGCTTCGCGTGGAGGAAGCCCGCCCCTGCTGTCGCCGCAGCGGCGGGAAAGGTCGGCCCCGTCGAAGAGACAAGCGGGCGCAACGCTAGGATCGCCGCCGTCCGGTCCGCCGGCAACGGCGGCGGCAAACGGAGACGCGCCCGATGAAGAAGCCCCTGACGGTCCCGCGCGGCAAGGCCGCCGCCCTGTTCGTCGACCTCCAGGAAGAGCACCGCGGCGACCCGCGCTATCTGGTCGAGGGCTACGAAGCCATCCTCGCCGGCGCGGCCCGTCTGCAGCAGGTGGGGCGCGGCGCCGCCGTCCCGGTGCTGCACTGCGCCTACATCGTCGACCTCGCCTCTGCCCGCCCCTTCCATCCGCTGATGGCGGACGGCACGTCGGCCTTCAGCGACAAGGACGACCCGCTCACCGCGCTCTGCCCCGAAACTGGACCCGTGACGGGCGAGGAGGTGCTGGTCAAGGCGGAGGCGAGCGCCTTCGGCGACGGCCGCCTCGAGCCGCTGCTGCACGGCCGCGGCGTCGAATGGCTGTTCGTGTCGGGCGTGTGGACCGAGGCCTGCGTCGACGCCACGGTCAAGGACGCCGTGACGCGCGGCTTCCGCGTGGCGCTGGTCAAGGATGCCTGCGGCAGCGGCACGGCGGCGATGCACCGGACCGGCATCCTCAACCTCGCCAACCGCCTCTACGGCGGCGCCGTCGTCGATACGGACGCGGCCTGCCGCCTGCTGCGCGGCGAGGCGGCCGACGCCTGGATGGTCGAGGGCTCGGTGCCGCTGCGCTACAGGGCCGACACCATCGACATGCTCTACGGCGAACTGTAAGGCAGGCGCGACCGCGTGGAGCGCGGGCTTGCGCCGCACCGCAGCCAGAAGGGAATGTAGACATGCTGAGCCGGGCCGAATTCGCCGCCACGATGTTTTCGGGCGAGCGCCAGATCGACACGTTCAACAACATGCATCGCATTTTCCCGGTGGCGACGATGACTGCGTCGCCCACGCCGCGCCCCTTCCCCGCCGGCGCGCCGTTCGAACTGCCGCGGACGTTCTCCCACGAAGGCACGGACCGCTCGGTGGAAACCTTCCTCGACGAGACCGACACGGTCGCCCTTCTCGTCATCGAGAACGGCGCCATGCGGCTGGAGCGCTACCGGCTGACCGGCAGCCCGACGACTACCTGGGCGTCGATGTCGGTGGCCAAGAGCTTCACCTCCGCCGCCCTCGGCATCGCCCTGGAAGAAGGCCTTTTCGGCGGCGTCGAGGAACAGATCTGCGACTACCTGCCCGAACTGCACGGCTCGGCCTATGACGGCGCGCGCATCAAGGACGTGCTGCAGATGTCGTCTGGCGCACGCTGGAACGAGGACTACTCGGACCCCGATTCCGACATCAACCGCTTCATCGCCGTGTTCGCCCATGGCGGCTCGTTCAACGCGCTCGCCGCGACACTGGTGCGCCAGCGCGAGCCGGGCACCTACAACCTCTACAACAGCACCGACACCCAGGTGCTCGGCATGCTGCTGAAGAAGGTCGCAGGCCGGTCGATCCGCGACTATGTCGAGGAGAAGATCTGGCATCCGCTCGGCATGGAGGACGACGCCCACTGGCTGCTCGATTCCGAAGGCATGGAGATGGCCTTTGGCGGCCTGAACGCGACCGCGCGCGACTACGCCAGGCTCGGCGAACTCTACCGGGTGAACGGCCGCCTGGGCGACACGCAGGTGGTGCCGGAAGCCTGGGTGAAGGCGTCGCTGACACCCGACGGACCGCATCTCCTGCCCGGCGTCAGCGACCTGTCCGACTCGGCCTTCGGCTACGGCTACCAGTGGTGGCTGATGGACGGCGACGAGGGCGAGTTCTCGGCGATCGGCGTCTACAACCAGTTCGTCTACGTCAACCCGGCGCGCAACCTGGTCATCGTCAAGCTGTCGGCCAGCCCGAACTACGGCCAGACCAACGACGAGACGAGCTATCGGGAGTTCGAGACGGTGTCGCTGTTCAGGGCGATCGCCGGGGCGTTGTGAGGGACAGGGCGAGACATCATCGCGCCCCGACTCCTGCCATTCTCCCGTCCCGCGTCCCGATGCCCTCGAAATCGGCCGTACACCCCGGGGCGCAGTCGGGGCAAACTCAGCGCTCGCTGTCCAGCGTCGCCATCTGCGCCGGCGCATAGCGCGAACCGGCGGCGGCGTCGCGAGGCACCGCCCGCTCGATGGCCGCGAGGTCCCCGTCCGCCAGCGACAGTTCCCGCGCACCCAGCGCCTCGTTCAAGCGGTGGCGCTGCCGGGCGCCGACCAGCGGAACAATGTCGTCGCCGCGCGCCAGAACCCAGGCGATGGCCACCTGCGCCACGCTCGCATCGCGCGCCTCGGCGATGCCGCGCAGGGCTTCGACGAGTGCCAGGTTGCGGCCGAGGTTCTCGCCCTGGAAACGCGGGCTGTAGGCGCGGAAGTCTGAGCCGTTCAGCGCGGTCTTCGTCCAGTGGCCGCTAATCAGCCCGCGTGACAACACCCCGTAGGCGGTGATTCCGATTCCGAGTTCGCGGCACGCCGGCAGGATCGAATCCTCGATGCCCCGCGAGATCAGCGAGTACTCGATCTGCAGGTCCACGATCGGATGGACGGCATTGGCCCGGCGGATCGTCTCGGCACCCACTTCTGACAGGCCGACATGACGCACGTAACCGGCCGTCACGAGGTCGGCGATGGCGCCGACCGTATCCTCGATCGGCACGGTGGGGTCGAGCCGAGCCGGTCGGTAGATGTCGATGTAGTCGACGCCGAGGCGCTTGAGGCTGTAGGCCGCCGCCGCCTTCACCGCCTGCGGCCGCGTGTCGTTACCGAGCCAGTCGCCGGCCGGCCCGCGCTGCGCTCCGAATTTCACGCTGATGACGACATCGTCGCGCGAGACACCCTTGAGCGCCTCGGCGAGCAGCATCTCGTTATGGCCCATTCCGTAGAAATCGCCCGTGTCGAGCAGGGTCACGCCCGCGTCGATGGCGGCATGAATCGTCGCAATGCTCTCGTCGCGGTCGGCCGGGCCGTAGAAATCCGACATTCCCATGCAGCCGAGGCCGATCGCGGAGACCGCGGGTCCATTCTGTCCCAATTTTCTCGTGTCCATATGCAGGTTCCTCGTTGGATCATGCTGGACAAGGTATCCGGCCCGCTTAATTTGGATAACCGGATCAAAGCCGAATTGGCTGTTTGGATTCTCGAACAATGAGCGCAGTCAACCTCGATGCCCTCGACGCCTTCGCCACGGTCGCGCGCGAGCGGAACTTCCGCCGCGCGGCGGCCCTGCGGGGCGTCTCCCCGGCAACCCTGAGCCAGACGATAAAAGACCTCGAGCAACGGCTCGGCGTGCGCCTGCTCAACCGCACGACGCGCAGCGTCGCCCCGACCGAGGCGGGCGCGCGATTGCTGGAGCGGCTCACCCCGGCGCTCGGCGACGTCCATGCGGCCGTCGACCAGGCGGCGTCCGAACCCGGCGCACCGGCGGGAACGCTGCGCATCAACGCGCCGCTACCGGCGATCGACCTCGCGCTGGCGCCCCTTGTCGCCGGATTTCTCGCCACCAATCCAAGGGTGAAGCTGGAGATCGTCTCGGAACCCGCCCTTGTCGACATTGTCGCGCAGGGCTTCGATGCCGGCGTCCGCTGGGGCGAGGATCTGGCGCGGGACATGATCGCGGTACCGCTCGGTCCGCCGCAGCGCTTCGTGCTTGTCGCGGCGCCGCAGGTGATCGCCCGCTATGGAATGCCGTCGCATCCGCGCGACCTGCTCGACAAGCCATGCATCCGGCAAATGGTCAACGGCGTCGCGCACCCGTGGGAATTCGAGAAGGACGGCGAGGTCCTGCGGCTCGAGCCGCCGACGGTGCTCCTGTCGATGCCGGTCGTCCTCAAGCGGCGCGCCACGATCGACGGCGCCGGTTTCTGGGTGACGTTCGAGGGCTATGTCGAGGACGACATCGCCGCCGGCAGGCTGGTCAGGGTGCTCGACGACTGGTTCCCGCCTTTTCCCGGACCGTTTCTCTACTATCCAGGTCGCCGCAACGTGCCGCCGCCGCTGCGTGCCTTCATCGACTACGTGAAGGCACGCCGAAGGACGCTCACACGTACCGGTTGACGACGTTCTCCAGGTACTCCTGCCGGCCCGACTTCGGCTGTGGCATCCAGTGGTGGATGGACGGCAATGAGGGCGAGTACGCGGTGATCGGCGTCCACAACCGGTTCGTCTACGGCAACGCTGCGCGCAACGTCGTCATCGTCAGGCTTTCGGCCAGCCCCAACTACGGCCAGACCAACGACGAGACGAGCTACCGCGAGTTCGAGACGGTCTCGCTGCTCAGGGCGATTACCCGGGCGCTGTGATCAGGCCGGCCTAAGCCGGCGCCGCCGCGTAGACGGGCTGTCCGGGCGGAAAATCCTGCGGCGTCACCGCGTGGACCAGCCGGAACGGGCCGCCCTGCGCCAAGTTCCCGCCGCCGGCGTCCGCCAGCCGCTCCGGCGCGAGGTCGCCGGCGAGGACGCCGAGCAGCGCCTCGCGCTGATGGCCGGAGACGAGGACGATCCAGTCGGCGACCGCGTCGCCGCCCCTGATCGTCTGCTCCGTGGTCTGCGGCGCCTGCGGCGTGTCGGTGATCAAGAGGTGCGCGGCGGTGATCCCTGCCCGTCGCGGCAGGTCCGCCAGCGTCGCGCCGAGCGCCGACAGCAATCGATCCGTCTCCCCGTCGCGCGGCGACAGCGTCAGAATGACCATGAAGGTCGCCACGCCCGCGCCGTGGCTGGCCACGATCCGGCACTGGCTGCGCACGATGCCGCAGTGCAACGGCATCATCCGCCGCGACCAGGGCGTCGGATCGTTCAGGCTGGCGCGATAGCCGTCCGAGGTCAGCACGCCGTAGTCGGCGAGTTCG
>CAYJMY010000038.1:18268-29927 GCA_964371125.1 uncultured Mesorhizobium sp.
AGTTCGTAGAGGACGAGATGCCCGCCGCTGCCGTCGTCCGCTTCCCAGCGCGAGCCGCGCAGGAAGCCCGCGATTCCCATCCGCTCGGGAAGATGCTCCTTGGAATGCCACTCCCGGAACTCCTCCCGCCTTTCGGCATCGACGCTCCACCACGCCACGACCGCGGCCTTTCCCAGAAGCGCCATGCCGTTCCTCCGCCTGGCCGGTGCGCAGCGCACCGGGTTCCGGCGGAGACTCACTCGAGAAGGAGGATGATGTCCAGTTCTCTCACACGTACCGGTTGACCACGTTCTCCAGATACTCCTGCCGGCCCGATTTCGGCTGCGGCTCGATCTTCTTCTTCACCACGCGGTCGGCGATGTCCTCCAGCGTGCGCTTGCCCGACAGCATCGCCTTGCCCTCGGCCGACTTCCAGCCGGCGTAGCGCTCCTCCAGCGGGCCGGACAGCGCCTTGTCCTCGATCATCTTCGCCGCCGCCTTGAGGCCGCGGGCGCAGGCGTCCATGCCGCCGATATGGGCGATCAGCAGGTCTTCCGCATCGAGCGACTGGCGGCGCAGCTTGGCGTCGAAATTGGTGCCGCCGGTCTTGAAGCCGCCGGCCTGCAGCACCTGGTAGTAGGCCAGCGCCATCTCCGGCACGTTGTTGGGGAACTGGTCGGTGTCCCAGCCCGATTGGTAGTCGTTTCGGTTCATGTCGATCGAGCCGAAGATGCCGAGCGACACGGCGAGCGCCAGCTCGTGCTCGAAGGAGTGGCCGGCGAGGATGGCGTGGCCCTGTTCAATGTTGACCTTGACCTCTTTCTCCAGGCCGAACTCCTTGAGGAAACCGTAGACGGTCGCCACGTCGTAGTCGTACTGGTGCTTGGTCGGCTCCTGCGGCTTCGGTTCGATCAGGATGGTGCCCTTGAAGCCGATGCGGTGCTTGTAGTCGACGACCAGCGACAGGAAGCGGCCGGCCTGCTCGCGCTCGCGCTTCAGATCGGTGTTGAGCAGCGTCTCATAGCCCTCGCGGCCGCCCCAAAGCACGTAGTTCTCGCCCTTCAGCCGCTTGGTGACGTCGACGCATTTCTTCACCGTCGCCGCTGCATAGGCGAACACGTCCGGATCGGGATTGGTCGCCGCGCCCGCCATGAAGCGGCGGTGCGAAAAGAGGTTCGCCGTGCCCCAGAGCAGCTTGACGCCGGTCTTCTTCTGCTTCGCCTCGAAGACATCGACGATCTCGTCGAGCCGCGCCGCGCTCTCGGCGAAGGTGTCGGCCTCGGGCCGGACGTCGGCGTCGTGGAAGCAGTAGTAGGGAACGCCGAGGAGGCTGAACATCTCGAAGGCGACGTCGGCCTTCAGCTTCGCCAGTTCCATCGTGTCGACCGCGCCCGCCTTCGGGAACCACGGCCGCTGAAAGGTCTGGCCGCCGAACGGGTCGCCGCCCTGCCAGGCGAAGGAGTGCCAGTAGGCGACGGCGAAGCGCAGATGGTCCTCCATGCGCTTGCCGGCCACCACCTCGTCCCTGTCGTAGTGGCGGTAGGCGAGCGGATTGGCCGACTGCGGGCCCTCGTAGCGGATCGGCTTGATGTCGCCGAAGAAACCGGTGGTCATTTCAGATCCTCCTGATCGGTATCGGTCTGGACACCCCCACCCCTAGCCCCTCCCCACAAGGGGGAGGGAGTCGCGAACGTCGGCGCCCTTCCTCTCCACATCGTGGCGAGGCGTACGGGGAATCCCCCTCCCCCTTGTGGGGAGGGGTTAGGGGTGGGGGTATGGGAACTAATGCCCAGCATTCTTCACCGCCGGATAGAGCGCGCGGTAGCGCCGGTAGGCGTCGGCGAAGGCCTGCGACAGGCCGGCGTCGGGCTCGACGGTCCCGGCGGTCGCCGGCGGCGTGCACACGGCGAGCGGGTCAGCTTTCTCGGCGGCGATCAGGCCGAGCCGCGCGGCGCCGAAGGCGGCGCCGAAATCGCCGTCGGCCGGGATGTCGACCGGACGGCCGAGCGCGGTGGCGATCGCCTTCAGCCAGTAGCGCGAGCGCGAGCCGCCGCCGATGGCGGTGACGCGGGAAAGCTCGGTGCCGGCGGCATGCAGCGCCTCGAGGCTGTCGCGGAAGGCGAATGCCACGCCCTCGAGCACGGCTTGCGTCAGCGCCGTCCGGCCGCTCTCGTGGCCGAGGCCGGAAAAGACGCCGCGGATCGCGGCATCGTTGTGCGGCGTGCGCTCGGCGGAAAGATAGGGCAGGAAGGTGACCCCCGTCGGCGCGCGCAGCGTGTCGCCGAGTTCGGCGGTCAATTCCGCCGCCTCGCGGCCGGTGACGTCAGACAGCCAGTTCAGCGAATCCGTCGCCGACAGGATGACGCCCATCTGGTGCCAGGTGGCCGGCAGCGCATGGCAGAAGGTGTGGACCGCCGTCTGCGGGCTCGGCCGGTAGGCGTCGTTGGCGGCGAACAGCACGCCCGACGTGCCGATCGAGACGAAGGCGTGGCCCTCGCCGACCGTGCCCATGCCGCACGCGGAAGCCGCGTTGTCGCCCGCACCGCCGGCGACCGTGACGGGCGCTGAGATCCCCCAGCGGGCGGCGAGTTCGGCGCGCAGCCGGCCGGCCGGCTCGGTGCCCTCGACCAGCGCCGGCATGTGCTCGACGCCGAGGTCGGTGGCGGCGAGCAGTTCCGGCGCCCAGGCGCGGCCGCCCACGTCGAGCCAGGACGTGCCGGCCGAATCCGACATTTCGGTAATGTGCTCGCCGGTCAGCCACAGGCGCAGGAAATCCTTCGGCAGCAGAACCTTCGCCACCCTGGCGAAGGTCGTCGGCTCGTGCGCCTTCACCCAGGCGAGCTTCGGCGCGGTGAAGCCGGGAAAGACGATGTTGCCGGTTAGTGCGCGGAAGCGCGGATCGGCGTCGAGCGCCGCCGCCTCGGCGAAGCTGCGCGTATCGTTCCACAGGATGCAGGGCCTGAGCACGGCGTCGGCCGCGTCGAGCAGGGTGGCGCCGTGCATCTGGCCGGACAGGCCGATGCCGCGAACGGCCGCAAGCTCGCGCGGATGCGTGCGCTTCAGCTCGCCGACGGCCTCCTCGGTGGCACGGATCCAGTCGGCCGGATCTTGTTCCGACCAGCCCGAATGCGGCCGCGACACCTCCAGCGCGCCGTTGGCCGAGCCGACGACATGCTGGCTGCCGTCGATCAGCAGCGCCTTGACACCCGAGGTGCCGAGATCCAGCCCGAGATACATCGTCTCCTCCCGGCCGGCGGCCGCCTGCGGCTACCGGTTGTTCCGAACGGCGCCTTCGACGGGACGCCTTGCCGGCTGAATAGCAGAAATCGGCCGGCAGGGCACGAATTATTTCGGGTCTCGGAATAAATGAATGACAACCTCCTCGCCGCGGTGCCGGTTCAGCGGTTGGTGGCGGCTGCAGCTGGCCGCGCCGCGATCGCGACGAGGAGCTCCGCGAAATCGTCGGGCCGCGACAGGAACGGCGAGTGCGACGAGGCGAACTCGCGCACGTCGCCGGCTTGAGCGGCGAACATGCGCTGGAAGTCAGGCGGCAAGGCCTGATCCTGCGTTAGCAGCACATAGGTGGACGGCAGCCCGCGCCAGGCCGCGCTGGTGATGGGGTGTCCGAAGATCGCCTGCGACTGCAGCCTCAGCCGGGAGGTCGCCCAAGCGGCAAGATCGGGATTGCAGTCCGCGTAGAAAGCAATGTTGCTCTGGCCCTCCGGCACCTGCGAGGCGCCGTCTTCGCGCAATCCGACATAAGGTGGTAGCGGCCCCTCGGGCAGATACGAGACGAAGGTGCGGCCGGTATCGGGCATGAAGGCGCCGAGATAGACGAGGCGCTCGACATTCTTGCCATAGCTCGCCTCGGTGATGACCGCACCTCCGTAGGAATGGCCAACGACGACGACCGGCCCATCGATACCGGCAGCGGCAGCCGACACGACGGCGGAGTCGTCCTCCAGTCCGCCCAGCGTGGTCGGATCATCACCGCATGAGGGCAAATCCACTACGACCGCGCTGTGATCCAGGCGCGCCAGGGCCGGCACCAGAAGGTCCCAGCACCAAGCGCCATGCCAAGACCCGTGAACGAGAAGGAAAGTAGGCACTTCACGCATGCTCAATCTCCCCTATATAATCCGAAACGGAGCAATTTTTTGCTCCATTTCGGAGTATGTCACTACTCCGGTTCGGAGTAAAGAGATTTCCATGCACCTGACAGCGACCTCCTACGCCATCCTCGGCCACCTCGCGATGCAGCCCTGGACGATGTACGATCTCGCCGCGCAGATGCGGCGCAACGTCCATTATTTCTTTCCGCGCGCGGAGAGCCAGGTCTATGCCGAACCCAAGCGCCTGGTCGAGCTTGGATTGGTCGAGGCCGACACCGAGATGACCGGCAAGC
This sequence comes from uncultured Mesorhizobium sp., assembly GCA_964371125.1. Taxonomy (GTDB): domain Bacteria; phylum Pseudomonadota; class Alphaproteobacteria; order Rhizobiales; family Rhizobiaceae; genus DUSC01. The sequence goes on from CAYJMY010000038.1 coordinate 22,653, forward strand.
GCTCGCGGACCGTGTACAGGATCACCGAAGCCGGACGCGAGGAACTGCGTCGCTGGCTGGCCTCGCCGGTGTCAAAGGGGCCGCAACTCGAATTCGAAGGGTTGATGCGCGTCTTTCTGTCGCCGTTCGGCGAACGCGCGGACCTCGAAAGCACCTTGCGGCAGGTGCGCCAAGAGATCGACGGCCTTTTAGGTCTCGCGGAGCGGATTTCGGACGAATACACGACGGGCACGGCGCCGTTTCAACGCTACATGCTGATCCGGTCGATGGTCCACGACTTCCTGTACTCGTTCGGCGATCTGGTCGACAAATGGGCGGAGCGATCCCTCGCCCGCATGTCCAGGTGGGACGAGCAGACACCCGAGGAACGCACGCGCGCGGCGGTGGACATGTACATCAGGGGGTCGCGGCGCAAGCGACCGAAACTCCCGACGCCGCCTCCACATGACTTTCACGGGCGACCCGAGGAGTGATCCCGTAGGCACCCGCCGCGAGCGGTATCAGGCGGCGAGCGCGCTCGCGCGTTTCACGAACAGAGCCGACAGCGGGCTGTCGGGCCTGAGCGCGTAGCGCTCCGCCGTCAGCGCGCGGGCCAGCGGCGCGTTGCCGGAGCGCAGCGCCGCCTCGATCAGCGTCAGGTCGATGACGTCGCGCTGGGCATGGCTGCCGCCGAAGCGGTGGGCGATGGCGCGGATCGGCCTGAGCAGGCGCACTGTCTCGGCGTAGTTGCCGTCGCCGAAGGCGCGGATGGCGAGCGCTACCGGATAGCCGACGTCGCGGGTGAAGGCGACGTTGTCGCCGCCGCCCTGCATCGCCCCGCGCTGCGCCTCCAGCAGCTTGTCCGCAAGGTCGGCGCGGCCGGCGCCGACGAAGGCCATCATCGCGTGCGCGTCGTTGAAGGCGTAGTTGGCGGATTCGGCCATCGGCGCCCAGGCCTCGGCGAGCGGCACGAAGCGGCCGCCGGTGTCGTGGCCGCCGAGATGCAGCCGCCACAGCATCGCCGAGGCGTCGAGCATGTTCAGCGCCAGCGGCGAACGCGCGCCCCACACCGGCCCGTCGTAGAGGGCCAGCACCTCGTCGATCTCGCCGAGGTCGAAGTGGAAGAGGCCGAGGTGCCACCAGTTGTGCACCTGCAGGAAGCTGTCCTTCGACCACGCCTCCGGGTTGGCGCGCATCCAGGCGATGCCGTCCTTCTGCCGGCTCTGCATTTCCATGACGTGGGCGACCGCGTGCTGCGCCCAGCCGTCGCGCGGCTCGATTTCGACGGCGCGCTTGCCGAACGCCTCGGCGCGGGCGTAGTCGCCCGCCTCCTCCAGGCCGAACGCCTGCATGCCGAGCACGGCGTGGTAGCCGGGCATCGCCGGGTCCCAGGCCGGCAGGGCGCGGGCGATGCGGTCGCGCAGCATACGCGCATTGCCGGTGAAGAAGTCGATCTGGTGGCCGGTCTGCAGCGCCAGCGCATCGTGTGGCAAGTCGATGGTGACGTCCTCGAGCGCAGCACCCGCGTCGTGCCAGCGGTCCTTTGCGAGATGGCCGAGCGCCGCGACATGGGCGCGCTCGCGCGCCGTGCCGCCGAGCTTTTCCGCGGTGGCGTGGCATTCAGCGGCGACCGCGGTCGCCGCGCGCTCGGTGGCCAGCCCGAACATGTAACCCTTGAAGACATGCGCCATGACGAAGCCGGGCGACGCCGCGATCGCCGCGTCGATCGATCCGACGGGATCGCCATTGAAGCATTGCAGCTGGTGCACGGCGCGGTCGTAGAGGGCGGCGCTCTCGGCACTGGCGCCGGTCAGCTCGAAATCCAGGGAATCGCGTATCATGTCGTCTCCTCGGGCGGTCGGCCCGGCTCAGATGGTCTTCGTCAGGAATGGCAGCAGGTGCGCCAGAGTGCCCGCCGGGTTCTCCTCGGCGATGAAATGGCCGGCGTCGACGCCCGCCCCCTCGACCGAGACGCACCATTCCCGCCAGGTCTCCAGCGGTCCCGACGTCGCGCTGGGGATTCCGGCGTTGCCCCAGAGCGCCAGCGTCGGGCACTGGATGCGCCTGCCGGCGGCGCGGTCGGCCTCGTCGGCGGCGAGGTCGTAGGTGGCGCCGGCGCGGTAGTCGTTGCAGGCGGCATGAATGTGCTCGGGCTGCTCGAACATCGACCGGTAGGCTTCCAGCGCGCGCGGATCGAAGGCCGACAGGTCCTTCGCCTTCGTCCAGCTGGCGATGGTGTAGTCGAGATAGTCGCGCGCCGCCTTGCCGATCAGCATTTCCGGCAGCGGCGCGGGCTGGGCGAGGAACAGCCAGTGATAGGTCTTCATCGCCAGCTTCACGGTGAAGCCGTGCCACATCGCAAGGGTCGGCACGATGTCGAGCACGGCGAGCCGCTCGACCACCTCAGGATGGTCGAGCGCCATGCGGTAAGCGACGCGCCCGCCGCGATCGTGGCCGGCAACGGCGAAGCGCTCGAAGCCGAGCTTCGCCATCACTTCGATCATGTCCGCGGCCATGGCGCGCTTGGAGTAGGTGGAATTGTCCGGCGCGTTCTCAGGGCAGGAGGACGCCCCGTAACCGCGCAGGTCGGGCATGACGCAGGTGAAGCGCGCCATGAGGTCGCCCGCCACGCGGTGCCACATGGCGTGCGTCTGCGGGTAGCCGTGGAGGAGCAGCAGCGGCGGCCCCTCCCCGCCCACTCGGACGAAGATCTCCGCGCCGGCGGTCTTCACCTGGTGCCTGGTCGTTCCCGCAAAGAGCTCGGACATGGCTTCGGCGCCGTCTTCAGTTGCCGGCGCGCATGGCGACCGTGGCGACGCCGGCGCCGATCAGCAGCGTGCCGCCGGCGCGATTGAAGAGGCGGATCGCCCGCTCGTTGCGCACCAGGGTGCGGGCGCGCGAGGCGACCAGGGCATAGCCGAAGGCGTTGAGGAAGGCGAGCACGAGGAAGGTCGCCTCGAAGATCACCATCTGGGTCAGGAAGTCGGCGTTGCGGTCGAGGAACTGCGGCAGGAAGGCGACGAAGAAGGTGATGCTTTTCGGGTTCAGCGCCGTCACCAGCCAGGCATGCGCCATCATGCGCACCGCCGGCGTGGCATCGGTGCGCGGCTCGGCATCGAGGCGGCCGCCGGAACGGAAGAGCTTCACCCCGAGATAGATGAGGTAGGCGGCGCCGATCCATTTCAGCGCGGTGAACACGGTCGCCGAGGCCGCCAGCAGCGCGCCGATGCCGAGCATCGACAGCGTCATGGCCGTGAAATCGCCGAGCGCGACGCCGACCGCCATCGGCAGCGCCGTGCGCCAGCCCTGGCCGAGCGCATAGGAGACGACGAGCAGGATCGTCGGTCCGGGGATGATCAGCAGCACGGCGGACGCGGCCGCGAACGCGGCCCAGGCTTCGATGGTCATGGCGATGACTCCGTTCGCGTCGAGCAATCCACAGCTGTCCGGACCTGTCCAGCTAAAAAGTGCGCCCGGCGCGGCTGCGCCGAAACGCCGTTCCTACGGCCGGTCGAGATAATCGCGGGCGATCCGGCGCATGCGCTCCCGGTCGAACGACGGGCCGTGCCCGCCGAAGCCGATGCGGATCGGCAGGTCGAGAAGCCGCGCCATCGTGCGCCGGTAGGCGTCGCGGTCGGAATCGGCGAGATCGTCGATCAGCTGGTCGTCGTAGATGGCGTCGCCCGAGAAAAACAGGCCGTCGGCCTCGTCGAGGAGCGCGATCGAATCGGGCGAATGACCGGGCAGGTGGAGCACGGAGAAGCGGCGGCCGCCGAGGTCGATCACGTCGCCCTCGCCCACCGCCAGCGTCAACGGCGCCGGCTCGAGGCGGTAGCCGGCGGCGTCCCAGCCCGGCGCCGGCGCCCGCTCTACCGGGTCCTGCATCGTGCGGAACATGTCGGCGTAGGTCAGGCTGTCCGGCATGGTGACGAATCCTTCGGCTGAGACGGCCGGGCCGGCGCACTCGGCAAACGCGTGGAGCGATCCGACATGGTCGAGGTGGATGTGGGTGGCGAACGCCAGGACAGGCTTGCCCGGCGTCAGGTCGAGCGCCGCGGTGAGGTCGGCGAGGCCCATGCCCGTGTCGACGACGAGATCGCGGTCGCGCCCGCGCAGGTGATAGATGTTGGCGCGCATGTAGGGATGCACGTAAGGCTCCGTAAGCATGTCAAGCCCTTCGCCGAGCCGGACGCGGCTGAACCAGTCCCTGGGATGCACTGCCTTCTCCTTCGTTCGCCGGCAGCCGCAGGGCCGCTTCAGTCTTTGTCAACCATGCGGCGCGATAATCGCGCAAGACAAGGTCAATCCGGATGTCCCGCGTGTCGCGTACGAGTTCTCCCGTTTCCCCGTCGCCCGCCTCCATCGAGGCCGACGCCATGCCCACCCGCCGACAGGCCCTCATCGGTCTCGGCGCGATGTCGCTCGGTACCCTGTCGCTCGGGGTGCTCGCGGGATGCTCGCGCACCATCGACGTCGGCGCGCTCAAGCTCGACGAGGTGACGACCGGCTCCATCCGCCCGAAGATCAGCGTCGACCGCCAGGTGACCCGGCCGGAGGTGATGTACGCCTCCTTCGCCGACGAAGGCCTCGTCCTTCCGGCCGTCCCCTTCGAGAAGGTCGAGCCGAAGTTCCGCCGCCAGATCGTCGTCGATCCGACCGGCGAGGCGCCGGGCACGATCGTCGTCCATCTCCAGGAACGCTTCCTCTACTTCGTCCAGCCGGGCGGCGACGCGCTCCGCTACGGCGTCGGCATCGGTCGCGATGGCTTCCGCTGGACCGGCCGCGCGAACATCCAGTACGGCAAGAAGTGGCCGGTCTGGACGCCGCCGAAGGAGATGATCGACCGCAAGCCGGAGGTGGCCAAGTGGGCGAACGGCCAGCCCGGCGGGCTGGACAACCCGCTCGGGGCACGCGCGCTCTACATCTTCAAGGACGGCCTGGACACCGGCTACCGCATCCACGGCTCGCCGGAATGGTGGTCGATCGGCCAGGCGCTGTCGTCCGGTTGCGTGCGCATGATCAACCAGGACGTCATCGACCTCTACAACCGCGTGTCGGGCAAGACGCCGGTCGTCGTCGTCTGAGGCATTTTCCGCGAACGGTGCGACGGGACGAAGCGCAAGCCGCGCCGAACCGAAGCGCTGCGTGAATCGCCCGCATACGCGGTGTCGCACGGGCGTAGCCGTCCAATTCGGTAAGCTTCTACTTACGCTGTATACGGGAGAAGGATCGGTCCATGCCCCTTCCAGGTGGCACCCCAGGTGGCACCGCCGACGGTAGCTGACGGCGATCCCGGACGGTCACCGCGGGCGGGCCGTGGCGATATCGGCAGCGGACGGCCGGAAGATGGAAGCGCCGCCCACGAGGGGCGGCGATCCTTTGCGGCGGCGGTCGGGCGCTGACCCGTCCGCCGCTGGCGACGTTAGCTGCGGAACAGCGACATCACGGTTTCGACGCTGCTGTTGGCGATCGACAGGGACTGGATGCCCAGCTGCTGCTGGACCTGAAGGGCCTGCAGCCGGGTGGACTCCTGGTTCATGTCGGCGTCGACAAGGGTCGAGATGCCCCGGTCGATCGCATCGGTCAGGCTCCCGACGAACTCCATCTGCATGTCGATGCGCTTCTTCGCCGCGCCGATGTCGCCGGCCCGCGAGATCATCGACTGCAGCCCGGCATCCACGGTGCCGATCATTTCGTCGAGGTCCGCGAGGTCGGCCGTCGCATCGGTCAGGCCCGAGATGTCCAGGGTCGATACCGAATAGGTGAGACCGCCGTTGGTGGTGGTGCTCTCCGTATCGAGGATGCCGATCTGGCCGTTGGCGTCGAACAGCTTGATCGAGTCGACGTCGATTTCCAGCGTACCGACCGATACGGTTCCGTCCGGGGCGCGGGTGAACGACGCGACGATGTTCTTCGTCGCGCTGTAGGCCGCGTCGGAGGAATCGACCGAGAGCCAGTTTTCGCCCGAGAAGCTCGCGGACGAGCCGATGCTCGTCAGCTGCTCCTGGAGCTGCGTGATCTCGGCCTGGATCTTGGTCTTGTCGACGCCGGGCTCACGCGCGGCGACGAGCTTCGCTTTGATGTCGTCGACGACGTCGATCGCGGCGTTGAGGCCGGTATAGGCGGTGTCGACCTTGGCCGCTCCGAGACCGAGCGCGTCCTTGACGGTCGCGATGGCCTTGTTGTCGGAGCGCATGGTGGTGGCGATCGACCAGTAGGCGGCGTTGTCGCTTGCGGAAGCGACGCGGTAGCCTGTGGAGATCCTGTTTTGGGTGGATTCCAGGTTTTTGTTCGTGGCCTGGAGACTTGCGAGCGCCGTCATCGCCGACGCGTTCGTCTTGATACTCATCATGGCACGGTACTACCCTTACTGTGTCCGGCAGACCTGCCGGGACGAAACTAGCACTGACTCAATTCGCTCGCCGATTTCATATCCAGTCCGGCGAATGATGTTATGGTAAACGGGCATGGTTAAGAAACCGTAGCCCGCCTGAGCGCTTGTTTTTCAATGATTTACCATGATATCGGCCGGTGCGCGGCCTTCGGCTGCGGAATTGGCGCGCGCGCCCGGGACGGAGGCGGTTCAGGGCTTCGGCCCGAGCCGTCGGCCTAGATCGAGGCCAGTCTCTCGAGTTCGTCCAGCCCGACCGGCGGGGTGGTGCGGAATCCGAGCAGATAGACCCGTTTGGCGTATTCCGCCCGAACCCGATCGATCTGTGCGCGCTCTGCCTTCAGCCTCGATCGCAGCAGAGGATCGCGTGTTCCCGTCGCGGCCATGCTCCTGTTGATGACCCAACCATAGGGCTCGATGCCCGCGCGACGAAGATCGTCCTGCAGGGATCCAGCTTCGGAGACCGGGGTGGTTTCCGGCAAGGTGACGAGGACAACGCGGGTGTAGTCGGCGTCCTGCAAACGCATCAAGGGCGTAACGACGCGCCCGGGCGCACCCGGCTCCATATGACGGGTCATCTGCCGATGGTAGGCGCCGGTGGCGTCGAGAAGCAGCAGGGTATGGCCGGTGGGCGCGGTGTCGATCACCACGAACGAACTCCGCGCCTCAGCGACCACCCGCGAGAACGCGTGGAACACCGCGACTTCCTCGGTGCATGGCGAGGCGAGATCCTCCCGGAGCAACGCCTTGCCCTGGTCGTCGAGATCCCGGCCGCGGGAGGCCATGATCTTCTCGACGTAGCGTTCGGTTTCCACGGCAGGATCGATCCTGTCGACGGCGAGTCCCGGCCTCGCCCCGTCGACCACGAACGCAAGATGCGCGGCCGGATCGGTGGTCGTCAGGTG
>CAYJMY010000039.1:0-29905 GCA_964371125.1 uncultured Mesorhizobium sp.
GGTCGGCAGCGTGTCCTGTCCGCCCGACTTGACGAACTCGGTGATGACCACGTCGTCGAGCGAGATGACGAAGGCGAGCATGAAGCCGGCAATGATGCCGGGCCATAGGAGCGGCAGCGTGATCCTGGTGAAGGTCCGCCATGGCGTCGCGTAGAGGTCGGCGGCGGCCGTCTCCAGCGTCAGGTCCATGCTCTCCAGACGCGCCCGGATCGGCAGGTAGGCAAACGGTATGCAGAAGGCGGTGTGCGCCGCGATCAGGTAGCCGAGGCCCGAATAGCCGGTCGCCACCTTGATGCGGGCGAAGACGATCAGCAGCGCGACTGCGGTGACGATCTCCGGGATCATCAGCGGCTGGTTGATGAAGGCGTATTTGAAGGTGAGGCCGCGATAGGGCTGCGTGCGGGTCGTGGCGAGCGCAGCCATGGTTGCGGCGATCGTCGCGACGAGCGCGGCGACGGAGGCGATGCGCACCGAGCGGATGGAGGCGTCGACCACCTTCTCGTTGTTCCAGGCAGCCTCGAACCAGCGTAGCGAGAAGCCCTGCCAGATCGCCACCGAGTTGCCTTCGTTGAAGGCATAGACGACCAGCGTGACGATCGGGATGTAGAGCAGCGCGAAGCAGATCATCGCTATCGTTGCGAAGCCGGTCTGGCGCTTGACCGCGAAGTTTGGCCTAGCCATGGCGGCGCTCCGGCTCGGCGACGGCGCGGACGTAGAAGAGCAGCGCGACGGTGACGATGACGGTCAGCGTGAGGGCGAGTGCAGCACCCAGCGGCCAGTTTCGGCCGGCGCCGAACTGAAGCTCGATCAGGTTGCCCAGCATCATCTGCTTGCCGCCGCCGAGCACCCGCGGCGTGACGTAGGCGCCGAGCGAGGGGATGAAGACGAGGATCGAGCCGGCGATGATGCCCGGTTTCACCAGCGGGATGATGATGCGCCAGAGCACGCGGAAGCGCGTCGCGTAGAGGTCGTAGCCCGCCTCGACCAGGCGGAAATCGAGCTTCTCCATCGAGGCGTAGAGCGGCAGCACCATCAGCGGCAGGTAGACGTAGATCATGCCGATGGCGATTGCCCAGTCGGTGTAGAGGATCTGCACGGGCGCCGAGGTGAGGCCCGACCAGACGAGGAAGGAATTGAGCAGACCTTCGTTGCGGATCACCTCCTGCACGGCGAAGGTGCGGATCAGGAGGTTCGTCCAGAACGGGATGGTGATCAGGAACAGCCACAGCGCCTGCGTCTTCTCCGAGCGCGTGGCGATGAAGTAGGCGGTCGGGAAGCCGAAGATCAGCGTCAGGACGGTGGTCGCGAAGGACAGTCGCACCGAGCGCAGGAAGATCGACAGGTGCGCGTCGGCGACGCCGAGCGTGTCATCGAAGATGTCGCGCTGCAGGAAGACTCCGACCCAGCCGTCGGTCGAGAACTCCCACCTGACGTCGCCGTAGGGTCCGGGCGTCAGGAAGGAATAGAGCACGACCACGAAGAGCGGGCCGATGCTCGCGAGGAAGATGATGGCCAGGGCCGGCGCGGTGAGCATCCAGCGGTTGCGGACGTCCTGCCGCCCGGCCTGCTCAGCGATCTCGGCCGCGCTCGCCATGCCGGTCACTCGTTCCGGCCGGGGGGGGCGTGGGGGCCGTTGGGGTCGCCGACCCGGTCGCCGCGGGCGAATCCGCTGTCGCCGCTGCGCGTGTTCTGCTGGCGGACGATGAATTCGCCTCCGGTGTCCGGGCGCACGTGGAAATGCGTGTCGGTGCCGAAATAGACGACGTTCTCGAGAACGCCCGATACGGCGCCGCCGTCGCGAACCAGCCGCGCCTGTTCGGGACGGACGACGACGGTGACCCGGTCCTTCGGCTGGAAGCCTTCGGGCAGCGCTGCAGCGAGTTCCACCCCCGATCCCAGGCGCACCGTTGCGCGGCCGTTCGCCGACGAGACGACGGCCGCTTCGAGGAAGTTCGATTCGCCGATGAAATCGGCGACGAAGCGCTCGGCCGGCCGGTCGTAGATGTCGCGGGGCGAGCCGACCTGCAGGATCTTGCCGGCCGACATCACGGCGATGCGATCCGACATCGTCAGCGCCTCTTCCTGGTCGTGCGTGACGAAGATGAAGGTGATGCCGGTCTCGTTCTGCAGCCGCTTCAGCTCGATCTGCATCTCCTTGCGCAGCTTGTAGTCGAGCGCCGACAGCGGTTCGTCGAGCAGCAGCACCTTCGGCTGCGGCGCCAGCGCTCGCGCCAGGGCGACGCGCTGCTGCTGGCCGCCGGAGATCTGGCTGGTCCTGCGGTCGCGGAGGGCCTCCATCTTGACCAGCTTCAGCATCGCGGCGACGCGCGCCTCGACCTCAGCCTTCGGCTTGCCGAGCATCTCAAGGCCGAAGGCGATGTTCCCCGCGACCGTCATATGCGGGAACAGAGCGTAGGACTGGAACACCGTGTTGACGGGGCGCTTGTAGGGCGGCAGCAGCGCAATGTCGTCGCCGTGGAGAAGGATCTGCCCCTTGGTCGGGAAGTCGAAGCCGGCGATGAGCCTGAGAAGAGTCGTCTTGCCGCAGCCGGATGGCCCGAGCAGCGTGAAGAACTCATTCTCGCGAATCGATACCGAAACGTCGTCGAGAGCTGCCACCTGGGCCTCTCCCGTTCCGAAAATCTTACTTACGCCACGGACTTCAATCGCATTACGATCCGGTTTTTCCGGCACGATTACGCCTCACTGTCTGTCTCGCTCTTGACGGCGAGATCTGGTCCCCTCGGGATGTGATCATATGGCCGGAAGCTTGGCAACCCGGCAATTGAATCGCAGTTCAACATCGACTGTCGAAGCAATCGCCGTGCCACATCAGGCCTGGTAGGTGACCTTGCCGCCGCAGATCGTCGTCGACGGCCTCACTGTATGCAGGGCCAGCGGGTCGGTCTTTTCGACATCAGCCGAAAGGACAACGAGATCCGCGAGATAGCCTTTGCGCAGCCGCCCCTTCCGGTGCTCCATGAACTCGGCGTAGGCGCCTTCGACCGTGTAGCCCGCGATCGCCTCGTGCAGCGTGAAGCTGTGGTCGGGATCGCCCGCTGCCCAAGGCTTGCGCACCATCGCGGCCTGGATGCCCGCGATCGGGTCGATCGGCGAGACCGGCCAGTCGGAGGCAAAGACCACATGAACGCCGGCGTTCTTGATTGTGCGCCAGGCATAGGACAGCGGCCAGCGCTTCCGGCCGATCCGCGACACCGTCGGCTCGAGCGGCAGGCCCATCGAACCGGGAGGATGGGGAGGCTGCATCGAGGCGATGACGCCGAGCGAGGCAAGGCGCGGGATGTCGGTCCCGGTGATGACTTCGATATGTTCGATGCGATGCCGGCTGTCGCGGCGGCCGTTGGCCTTCATCGCCGCCTCGTAACCGTCGATGACCGAGCGTACCGCGCCGTCGCCGATGGCATGGACGGCGATCTGCAATCCGCGCCGGTCGGCCTCCGTGGCGACCGCGTTGAAATGTTCTTGAGTGAAGAGAGGTTCGCCGACCCAGTCGGTGCGATCGGCGTAAGGCTCGACCATGACCGCGGTCCAGGAATCGAGCACGCCGTCCATGAACACCTTGACCATGCCCGACGAGATCCATTCGGAATCGTAGCGCTCGGCCATCAGCGACGCCTTGGCCAGCATCTCGGGCTTCATGAAGTTCTTGTAGTGGAAAGGGATCTGCGCGCGGCAGAGAAGATTGCCCTCGGCCTCGATCTCGGAGAGCAGCTCGAGCTGGTGCAGGTTGCCGTCCATGTTCTGGATCGAGGTGATGCCGTGCTTCGCGCACCATTCGAGGCCGCGGCGCATGATGGCGCGGTCGGATGCCTGCTGTTCCGGCGTCGGCTTCGGGTCGGGCTCGCCGCCCGTCGACAGGCCGAGGCGGACGCGGTCCTCGCCGGCGAGCGCGATCAGCGGGCCGAACGCCTCGCCCTCGCGCAGCTCTCCCGCCGCGAGCCCGTCGTCGCCCATGACGATCTCGTTGCCCGGCCCGAGCTGGCGGCCGTGCAGCAGCCCGGCCATCTCCAGCGCCTTGGTGTTCGCCCACATCGTGTGATGGTCGGGTGCCGCCATGACGAACGGGCGGTCGGGAAGGATGCGGTCGAGGTGATGGCGGGTGACCCGTTCGGCGGCCGACAGGATGGTGTAGTCGGCGCCCTGCGCCTGGAGGATCGCCTGATCGGGACGGGATGCGGCATAGGCGCGCACTGCCGAGCCGAGCGCGTCGAGGCCGTGCACGCCCATGAGCTGGAGATGGTCGAGTTCGGCAGCGCCGGCGAAGAGGTGCATGTGCGCCTCGATGAAGCCGGGAACGACCGATGCGCCACCCGCGTCGATGACGCGGGTGCCCGGACCCTTGAGGTCGCGGATCGCGGCGCGGTCGCCGACCGCGGCGATTTCCCCGTCCTTCAGCGCGATCGCCTCGGCGCGGGGCGTGTCCGGATCCATCGTCAGAATGCTGGCGTTCTCGACGATCAGATCGGCATGCGGCATGTCGTTTCCCCGGTTGGTCCAGCCAAGGCTAGGCCGGGAAATCGTCTCAGGCAAGCCGCGTGGCCCGCTCCGGTAACCGCTTTGCCCTCTTGGCGGCTGGAAAACTGTCTGTCAGAAAACCGCCGGTCAACAAACCGCAACTACCGGGAACAGCGAGCCAGCAGACGATGAAGACGATCTTCTCCCCCCTCCATGCGGGCCATTCGGGACAACTGGAACTGGTCGCCGGCGCCATCGTGCCGGGTTTCGAGAAGCCGTCGCGGGCGGAGATCATAAAGGCCCGGGTCGAAGCGGTGAAGCTCGGTCCGATCGAAGAACCGAAGCCGCACGACATGGCGGCGGCCAAGCGAGTCCACACTGGGGACTACATCGATTTCCTGCCGACGGTCTGGCCCGCCTGGGAGGCCTCGGGGCGCAGCGGTTCGGCGCTGCCCTTCACCTGGCCGACGCGTGGCTTGCGCGGCGACGTCGTGCCGGAAGCGATCGAGGCAAAGCTCGGCTACTACTCCTTCGACGCCGGCGCGCCTTTCGTGAAGGGCACGTGGGCCGCCATCAAGTCGTCCTACGAGACGGCGCTGACCGCCGCGGCCCTGGTCAAGGCCGGTCAGCGGGCCGCCTTCGCGCTCTGCCGCCCGCCGGGGCACCATGCCGGCGCGGCGTTCATGGGCGGCTACTGCTTCATCAACAACGCCGCGGTTGCGGCACAATGGTTCCGCGACCAGGGGGCCGCGCGCGTGTCGATCCTCGACGTCGACTACCACCACGGCAACGGCACGCAGGAGATCTTCTATTCGCGCGCCGACGTCCAGGTGCTCAACCTGCACGGCGACCCGATGACCGAGTACCCGTTCTTCCTCGGTTACGCCGACGAGAAGGGCGCCGGACCCGGCGAAGGCTACAACATCAACTATCCGATGCCCTTCGGCACCGACTGGGCGCGCTGGAGCGCCTCGCTGGACGACGCCTGCGGCAAGCTCAAAGCCTACGCGCCGGACGTCGTCGTCGTGTCGCTCGGCGTCGACACGTTCGAGAAGGACCCGATCAGCCATTTCAAGCTCGTCAGCGAGGACTATCCGAAGATCGGCGCGCGCATCGCCAAACTCGGCCTGCCGACGCTGTTCGTCATGGAGGGCGGCTATGCCGTCGACGAGATCGGCGTCAACGCGGTCGGCGTGCTGACCGGTTTCGAAGGGGCCTGAGATGGCTGGACCGGAACTGAACGAGGTTACGCTGGGCGTCGTCCAGTTCGCCTGCAGCGACGACGCGGGCGAGAACCTCGCCACGGCGTCGCGCCTGGTGCGCGAGGCGGCCGGCCGCGGCGCCAACGTGGTGCTGGTCCAGGAACTGTTCGAGGGATTGTACTTCTGCCAGGAGCAGGCGGCCGTACACTTCGCCCGGGCCGCGCCCCTGAACGAGGCCCATCCGACGCTCGCCGCCATGCGTGCGCTGGCCGCCGAACTCGGCGTGGTCATCCCGGTCTCGCTGTTCGAGCGGCGCAACCAGGCCTACTACAACTCGGTCGTCATGGTCGACGACCAGGGCAAGGCGCTCGGCGTCTATCGCAAGTCGCACATCCCCGACGGGCTCGGCTACGAGGAAAAGTTCTATTTCAACCCCGGCGACACCGGATTTCGCGTCTGGCGGACCCGGTTCGGCACGATCGGGGTGGGCATCTGCTGGGACCAGTGGTTCCCAGAAGCCGCCCGCTCCATGGCGCTCATGGGCGCGGAGTTCCTGCTCTATCCCACGGCGATCGGATCGGAGCCCGGCCGGCCCGACTTCGATTCGATGGAGCACTGGCGCATCACCATGCGCGGCCACGCCGGCGCCAATCTGATGCCGGTCGCGGCAGCCAACCGCATCGGCACGGAGCATGTCGCCGGGCGCGGGCAGACATATTACGGCTCCTCCTTCATCGCCGGCCCGACGGGAGCGCTCGTCGCCAGCGCGGAGCGGACGGGCGAGGCGATGCTCACGGCGACGTTCGACCGGGCGCAGATGCGCGCCGACCGCGCGGCATGGGGACTGTTCCGCGATCGCCGTCCCGAACTCTACGGGGCGCTGTCGACGGCCGACGGGGGCGCGGCGGACTGAACGCCTGAAGCGCCCGGGCGAGACAAAACAGCGCCTTTGCCTTCGCGGCAAAACCGACTATGAAGCGCGGAAAGCCCGCGCACCGATCCGTTACCGGAGCACACCATGACCGAGATCCTCGAGACGCCCAAGCTCGTCACCGTGTTCGGCGGGTCGGGTTTCGTCGGCCGTCATCTCGTGCGGGCGCTGGCCAAGCGCGGCTACCGCATCCGCGTCGCCTGCCGCCGGCCCGATCTCGCCGGCCATCTGCAGCCGCTGGGCAATGTCGGCCAGATCCAGGCGATCCAGGCCAATCTGCGCGTGCGCTGGTCGGTCAACCGCGCCGTCGAAGGCGCCGACCATGTCGTCAACCTCGTCGGCATCCTCTATGAAAGCGGCCGGCAGAGCTTCGCCGCGGTGCAGGATTTCGGCGCCCGCGCCGTCGCCGAGGCCGCCCGCGCCGCCGGCGCCGGCCTGACTCACATGTCGGCAATCGGCGCCGACGCCCAGTCCCAATCGATCTACGCCCAGACCAAGGCCCGTGGCGAAAAAGCCGCGCTGGAGACGGTCAAGGACGCCACGGTCATCCGGCCCTCGATCGTGTTCGGCCCGGAGGACGAATTCTTCAACCGCTTCGCCAACATGGCCCGCTACTCGCCGGTCCTGCCGTTGATCGGCGGCGGCACGACTCGCTTCCAGCCGGTCTATGTCGGCGACGTCGCCGAGGCGATCGCCCGTTCGGTCGACGGCGCCGTCAAGGGCGGGCGCATCTACGAACTCGGCGGGCCGAGGGTCATGACCTTCCGAGAATGCCTGGAGGAGATGCTCGAGGTCATCGACCGCAAGCGCATTCTCGCGCCGGTTCCCTGGTGGATGGCGCGGCTCCAGGGCAGCTTGCTGGGCCTCCTGCCCAACCCGCTGCTCACCGCCGATCAGGTCACCCTGCTCAAGGCCGACAACATCGTGTCGAAGGAGGCCGAGAAGGCCGGCCGCACGCTGGCGGCCTTCGGCATCCAGCCGCAGACGACGACCGCGATCCTGCCGACCTATCTGTGGCGCTACCGGGCGGCCGGGCAGTTCACCCACAAGACCGAAGCCTGATCTGGCCAGCGGCCGGCAGCGCGATCAGACCGCCGGACGCTTCGATCATCCCCAGACGAGCAGCGCGACCATTCCGGCGCCGCCGACGATCAGCCGCCACCAGCCGAACAGCGCGTAGCCGTGGCGCGACACGTAGTCGAGCAGGAAGCGCACGACGATCACCGCGGCAAGGAAGGCGGCGACGAAGCCCGCCGCGATGATCGGCAGGTCTGCGGCCGAGAGGATGTCGCGGTTCTTGTAGAGGTCGTAGGCGAAGGCGCCGGCCATGGTCGGCATGGCGAGGAAGAACGAGAACTCGGCCGCCGAGCGCTTGTCGGCGCCGAGCAGCAGCGCGCCGACGATGGTCGAGCCGGAGCGCGACGTGCCAGGGATCATCGCCAGGCACTGGAACAGGCCGATGCCCAGGCTGACCGACAGCGGGAAATCCATGACGTCGCGGTAGCGCGGTGTAAACGTGGCGCGATCGACGACGAGCAGGATCACCCCGCCGATGATCAGCGTCACGCAGATCAGCATCGGCGTCTCGAACAGCACCGATTTGATGAAGGAGTGGCCGAGCGCGCCGATCACCGCCGCCGGGACGAAGGCGATCAGGATGCCGGCGACGAAGCGGCGCGTGCGCGCGTCGCGCGGCAGGTCGAGCAGCAATTTCCACAGCCGGCCGAAATAAACGCTGAGGATGGCGAGGATGGCGCCGAGCTGGATCAGCACCTCGAAGGCGCGGCCGGTCGAGCGGAAGCCGAGGAAATGCCCGGCGAGAAGGATGTGGCCGGTCGACGAGACCGGGATGAATTCGGTCAGTCCCTCGAGTATGCCGAGCAGGAGGGCTTCCGCGATCGTCTGCTGTTCCATCGTCCATACCGGCCGGCGCTGCCCGGCCCCTTGCTTGTCATGACGTCGAAGTGCCCCTATAGGTCGAGGCCCGCGAAGGCCCGCTGAATCGGGCGGCCAAGACTTACGGGCGCGCACCTGGATTGACCAGTGCCCTTCCCGACGATTGCTGGACCATGCTGACGCTTTTCCACCACCCCCTGTTCGCTTCATGCCGTTTCGTCCGCCTGGCCTTCGGCGAGTACGGCGAAGAACTCGCCCTCGTCGAAGAGAAGCCCTGGACCCGCCGCAGGGAATTCCTGTCGCTCAATCCGGCGGGCACGCTGCCGGTGCTGCTTGCCGAAGGCGACGTGCCGGTGGTCGGTGCATCGGTCATCGCCGAGTACCTCGACGAGACGCGCGGCGCGCTGAAGCGCGACCGCCGGCTGCTTGCCGAGAACCCGATCGACCGCGCCGAGATCCGCCGCCTCGCCGAGTGGTACCTCGTCAAGACGGAAGGCGAGGTGACCCGCCACCTCGTGCGCGAGCGCGTGCTGAAGCCGCTGATGCCGAGCGCCCAGGGCGGCGGATCGCCGGACGCGGCCGCCATCCGCGCCGCTCGCGCCAACATCCGCCAGCACATGAAATACACCAACTGGCTGGCGGGAACGCGCAACTGGCTATCCGGGTCGCGTATCACCTATGCAGACCTTGCCGCCGGCGCGACGCTCTCCGTGCTCGACTATCTCGGCGAGATCGGCTGGGCCGAGTACCCGGCGGCGCGCGAATGGTACACGCGCGTCAAGTCGAGGCCGTCCTTCCGGCCGCTGCTTGCCGACCGCGTCCGCGGCCTCTCACCCGCTGCGCATTATGCGGACCTCGATTTCTGAGAAGGGCGCTGCCGGGCCCGACCTGCGCGCAATGATCCGCAGCGAAGCCCGCCGGCTGGGCTTCGAGGCGGTCGGCTTCACCGGCCCCGATTCGATCCCCCGGGCCGACGCGCGGCTGCGCGACTTCGTCGCGAAGGGCTGGCACGGATCGATGGAGTGGATGGCCGAGACGCTCGAGCGCCGCGCCAGTCCGTCGGCCCTGTGGCCGGACGTTCGCTCGATCGTCGTACTCGGCATGAACTATGGCCCGGCATCCGATCCGCGCGCCCTCCAGGCGAAGCCGGATCGCGGCGCGATCTCGGTCTATGCGCGCAACCGCGACTATCACGACGTGGTCAAGGGCCGGCTGAAGGAACTTGCCGGCAAGATCGCGGCGCGTACCGGCTGCGACGTGAAAGTGTTCGTCGACACCGCGCCGGTCATGGAGAAGCCGCTGGCAGAAGCGGCGGGCCTTGGCTGGCAGGGCAAGCACAGCAATCTCGTCAGCCGCGATTTCGGCTCCTGGCTGTTCCTCGGCGCGATCTTCACCACCGCACCGCTCGAGCCCGACGCGGCGGGAATCGACCGTTGCGGAACCTGCCGCGCCTGCCTCGACGCCTGCCCGACCGCCGCCTTCCCCGAGCCCTACCGGCTCGATGCCCGGTGCTGCATTTCCTACCTGACCATCGAGAACAAGGGGCCGATCCCCAAGGAGTTCCGCGCGGCGATCGGCAACAGGATTTATGGCTGCGACGACTGCCTGGCCGCCTGTCCATGGAACAAGTTCGCCAGTTCGGCCGCCGAAATGAAGTTCCGGCCCCGCGCCGACCTCGAGGAGCCGCGCCTCGCCGACCTCCTCGACCTCGACGACGCGGCCTTCCGCGCTTTGTTCGCGGGCTCGCCGGTGAAGCGGATCGGCCGCGACCGCTTCCTGCGCAACGTGCTGGTCGCGGCCGGCAATTCGGCCGATTCGAGCCTCGCCGGACGGTGTCTAGAACTCGCCGCGGATAGTTCTCCGCTTGTCCGTGGCGCCGCCGTGTGGGCCCTGTCGCGGCTGCTTCCTGCCGAGGCGTTCAGGCTTGCCGCCCTGGAACGCATGGAATCCGAGAGCGACGATCGGGTCCTTGCCGAATGGCGGGATGTGCTCGCCGCCGCCCGCGAAACAAAGAAGGCCGCCTCATGAACGAACGGTTTTTCCTCTTCGGAGCGGGCTATTCCGCCCTCGCCTTCGCCCGGTCGATCGCCGGCAGGCCGGTGGCGGGAACGACGCGTTCGCCGGCCCGATTCGCCGGGCTCGCGGCGGCGGGCGTCGAACCCCTCCTGTTCGACGGCTCGGGCCTCGCGGACGTCGCGCGGGAGCGTCTGGCGGCAACGACCCATCTCGTCGTCAGCATAGCGCCGTCGGACGGGGGCGATCCCGTTCTCGGCGCGGCGGTCGAGACGATCCGCACCGCCATGCCGGCGCTCCGCTGGATCGCCTATCTGTCGACCGTTGGCGTCTATGGCGACCACGGCGGCGGCTGGGTCGACGAGGACAGCGAATGCCGGCCGGTGTCGGCCCGCTCGCGCCAGCGCCTCGCCGCGGAGAAGGCCTGGCAGGCTATCGGCGATGAAAGAGGCCTGCCGGTCGCGGTGCTGCGGCTGTCCGGCATCTACGGCCCCGGCCAGAACGCGCTGGTCAACCTCGCCGAAGGCACGGCGCGCCGGTTGGTCAAGCCCGGCCAGGTATTCAACCGCATCCATGTCGACGACATCGCCGGCGCGCTCGGCCACCTCGCGGCAAGGAATCTCGGCGGGATCTTCAACGTCACCGACGACGAGCCCGCACCCGGCCAGGACGTGGTGCTGTTCGCCGCAGGGTTGATGGGCGTCCCGCCGCCGCCGGAGATTCCCTTCGAGACCGCCCAACTTTCGCCCATGGGGCGGTCCTTCTATGAAGAGAACAAGCGAGTCGCCAATGCACGCCTCAAGGCGACCGGCTACGTGTTCCGGCATCCGAACTACCGGACCGCGTTGTCGGCGATGTGGCGGACGGGCGAATGGCGGGGCGAGGGCCGCCGCCAAAACGGCTGAAGGGGCGCGTTAGGGTCCGGTTAACCATTGCCGCCCGAGAGTCGGCGACGTTGAACGGCCGCGGAGAGACGGGATGGCCAAGGCGTTTCGAAGGACAGGACGGTACGTCTCGCTGGCGGCCGGCATCGCCGCGCTGGTCTCGGCCTTTGCCGGGCCGGGCAGTGCCGAGCCTCTCGCCAAGGTCCTGTTCGGCGGCAAGGCGCTGCCGGCCGCGACCAAGCCCGCGTCCTACGGTTTCTACAGCAAGGGATGCTTCTCCGGCGGCGTGGCGATCGCCACGGACGGACCCACCTGGCAGGCCATGCGCCTTTCGCGCAACCGGCGCTGGGGTCATCCGACGATGATCGCGCTGCTCGAGAAACTCGCCGGCGACGCGGTCGCCGACGGCTGGCCGGGCCTGCTTCTCGGCGACGTCTCGCAGCCGCGCGGCGGACCGATGCTGACCGGCCACGCGTCGCACCAGATCGGCCTCGACGCCGACATCTGGCTCACGCCGATGCCCGACCGGCGGTTGTCGGCGACGGAGCGCGAGAACATGAGCGCCACGTCGATGATCCGGAAGGGCGGGCTCACCGTCGACGACCGCCTGTGGTCGCCGGCCCATGCCGGCCTGCTCAGACGCGCCGCGAGCTATCCCGAAGTCGAACGCATCCTGGTCCATCCCGGCATCAAGAAGAAGCTCTGCGATACGGTCACCGGCGACAGGAGCTGGCTGCGCAAGATCCGCCCGTTCTGGGGCCACGACTACCATTTCCACGTCCGCATCGGCTGCCAGGCCGGTTCTCCGGGCTGCAAGCGCCAGGACCCCGTGCCGGCCGGCGAGGGGTGCGACAAGTCGCTCGCCTGGTGGTTCACCGAGGAGCCGTGGCGGCCCAACAAGAACCCGGACGCGCCGAAGGCCCGCGATCTGATGACGATGGCCAGCCTGCCGGCGGAATGCCGCGCCGTGCTCGAGGCGCCCGATCCGGTCTCGGAAGCCGCGGTGACGGTCGGCGGCTCGAACCTGACCGCCGCCGTGGCCGCGGCGGCGCCAGCCCCGCTCTCTCCCGTCCCGCAGGCAACCGCGCCGTCGGCGCCGGCCATAGCGGCGAACGCCTTCGCGCCGACGCCCGATATCGGCGTTCCCATTCCCCGGCCGCGGCCCGCCGATTGACGCACCGCGCTGCGGGAAGCGCTTTCGCCGCGCCCTGCCATGCGCTATAGCGCTTCAACCGATTTAGGGCCTTGGCCCCTCGCGAACCGCGGGCCCTCGGCGGACAGTCATGGCAGCACGACCCCGCATCGCGCTCATCGCGCACGACGAGAAGAAGGACGACATGGTCGCCTTCGTCGTCGCCCATGGCGGCTACTTCGCCGGATGCGACATCGTTGCCACGGGGACGACCGGCGGCCGCGTCGCCGAAGCCTGTCCCGGGCTGACGATTCGTCGGCTGAAAAGCGGCCCGCTGGGTGGCGACCAGCAGATCGGCGCCCTGATCGCGGAAGGAGCGATCGACGCGGTGATCTTCCTCGTCGACCCGCTGACTCCCATGCCGCACGATGTCGACGTGAAGGCGTTGATGCGCCTTGCAATCGTTTACAATATCCCGCTAGCACTGAATATTGCGACGGCACGGGTGCTGGTGGAGGCGTGGAACGAAGCCGCCGGCCGGGAATCGTGAGGGAAGGGGTCGAATGCCGGTGAGCCAGGACGACGAAACCGGACTGAGGTTCCCGATCCTCATCGGGGACATCGGCGGCACCAATGCACGCTTCGCGATCCTGGTCGATTCCTATGCGGAGCCGAAGGAGTTTCCGATCGTCCAGACGGCCGCCTTCGCCACCATCGACGAAGCGATCCAGTCCGCCATCCTCGACCGCACCTCCATACGGCCGCGTTCGGCGGTGCTGGCGGTCGCCGGCCCCGTCGACGGCGACGAGATCGCCCTGACCAACTGCGACTGGGTGGTGCGGCCACGGGTCATGTTCGAGGAACTCGGGTTTTCGGACATCGTCGTGCTCAACGACTTCGAGGCCCAGGCGCTGGCCGTCGTCGCGCTCGGCGAAGAGCACATGGAGAAGATCGGCCCCGGCGTGCCGGAGCCGCTCGGCAGCCGTGTCGTGCTCGGCCCCGGAACCGGTCTCGGCGTCGCCGGGTTGATCCATGCCTGCCATCGCTGGATTCCCGTCCCCGGCGAAGGCGGGCACATGGACATCGGCCCGCGCACGGCCCGCGATCGCGAGGTCTTCCCGCATATCGAGCCGATCGACGGCCGCATCTCCGGCGAGCAGATCCTGTGCGGCAGGGGTCTGGTCAACACCTACCGCGCGGTGGCGAAGGCGGACGGCAAGACGCCCCGCTTCGCCAATCCCGCGGAGATCACCGCCGCCGCGCTGGAAAAGTCCGATCCGGTCGCCGAGGAGGCGCTCGCCCTGTTCGTCACCTGCCTGGGACGGACGGCCGGCGACCTCGCCCTGGTCTTCATGAGCCGGGGCGGCGTCTATTTGACCGGCGGCATCGCGCAGAAGATCGTTCCCGCATTGCGGAACGGCGCCTTTCGTGCTGCCTTCGAAGACAAGGCGCCGCACCGGGAACTCCTGCGGTCGATGCCGGTCTACGTCATCACCCATCCGCTCGCCGCGCTTGCCGGGCTGGCGGCCTACGCGCGGACGCCGGCGCTGTTCGGCGTCGAGACCGCCGGCCGCCGCTGGAGCTACGCCTGAGAGCGGCCGGGGCGTCGCGCGACCGGCACGAATGTTGCCGGGAAGCCATAGGCAATTCCGGCCGATGCCGCTATGAGGAGCGCCGAACGGCGGCTCGGCCGGCTTCCACGGCACAGCGGACGGGATATTGAGCACCATAGACGAGACAAGGACCGCATCCGATCCGGGCGAGATCGTTGCCGTCATCCGGCGTATCCTGGCGGAGAACGGTCGCGACTACGTCTGGATGTACGCCGTTGCGGCCGTGTTCCTCGTCGCGATCGCGGCGACGACGGCGTTCTACGCCTGGCTCATGCGCGACATCGTCAACGAGCTCCTCTACAAGCAGCGCTTCGACCTGCTCTTTTTCATCTGCGGGGCGATCATCGCCGCGTTCACCATCCGCGGTCTCGCCACCTATGGCCAGGCGGTAGTTCTCGCCAGGATCGGCAACAACCTCGTCGCCCGCTACCAGCGTCGCATCTTCGATCACCTGATGAAGCTCGGCATCGACTTCTTCAACGACAACCGCTCGGGCCATCTCGCCGCGCAGATCAACCAGAACGTCAACGGCATCCGCGACCTGCTCGGCATGACGCTCACCTCGATCGCGCGCGACGGCGTCTCGCTGCTCGGGCTGGTCGCGGTCATGGTGATCCAGGACCCGCTCCTGTCCCTCGTGATCCTGGTGTTCGGGCCGCCGCTGATCTACGCCGTCAACTACCTGATGCGGCGGCTGCGCCGGATCACGCGCGAATCGGTGGAGATCAATTCCCGTCTGATCGGCGCCATGCAGGAGGCCGTCCAGGGCATCGCCATCGTCAAGGCGTTCACCATGGAAGACCAGTTGTCGCGCAAGATGTCGGCGCTGGTCGACGGGGCCGAGGAGCGCGCCAACAAGATCGCGCGGGTCTCGGAACGGGTCAGCCCGATCGCCGAAGTGCTCGCCGGCTTCGCCATCGCGGGCGTCATCGCCTATGCCGGCTACATGGCGGCCTACTACAACCAGCCGCCCGGTGGCGTCGTCGCCTTCATCACCGCCCTGCTGCTCGCCTACGACCCGGCGCGCCGCCTCGCCCGGGTCCAGGTGGGCCTCGAGCGGTCGCTGGTAAACGCGCGCATGATCTACGAGATTCTCGACCGCGAGCCGCGTCAGGGCGATGTACCGGGAGCCTCCGACATCGCCGTATCCGCCGGCGAAGTCCGCTTCGACAACATTTCCTTCGGCTATGCCCGCGACCTTCCCGTTCTCACCCGCGTCGGCTTCGCCGCCGCCGCCGGGCGCACGACGGCAATCGTCGGCGCCTCGGGCGCCGGAAAGACGACGCTGGTGGCGCTCCTGCAGCGCTTCTATGACCTTGACGGCGGGCGCATCCTGATCGACGGCCAGGACATCGCCACCGTCACCAAGAGTTCCCTGCGCCGCTCGATCGCCTATGTCTCCCAGCAGCCCTACCTGTTCGAGGGCAGCATCCGCGACAACATCCGCTACGGCCGCGAGGACGCCACCGATGCCGAAATCGAGGCGGCAGCCCGCCTCGCCCAGGCCGACGGCTTCATCCGCGAGCAGGCGCGGGGTTACGACACGCCGGTCGGAGAGAATGGCGCGACGCTTTCGGGCGGCCAGCGCCAGCGCATCTCGATCGCGCGGGCGATCGTGCGCAATGCGCCGATCCTGCTGCTCGACGAGGCCACTTCGGCGCTCGACAACGAATCCGAAGCGCGGGTGCAGGAAGCGCTGGCGACCGTCATGAAGGGGCGCACCACCATCGTCATCGCCCATCGTCTGTCGACCGTCATCGGCGCCGACCACATCGTCGTCCTCGAGCAGGGCCGGGTCGTCGAGCAGGGCACGCACCGTATGTTGATGGCCGACGCGCGCGGCGTCTATGCTCGCTATCACCGGATGCAGGGGGATTCCGGCCTGGACCTCGTCGACGACGTCGAGGTCGGCAACGCACACACCGGGAGCGGGACATGAGCGACATGGGACTGGTCGTGGTCGGCGCCGCCGGCCGCATGGGGCAGACGCTGATCCGCACGATCGCGGCGATGGACGGGGTGAGGCTCGCCGGCGCCATCGAACGGCCCGGCGCGCCGCAACTCGGCCGCGACGCCGGCGAAACCGCCGGCGCCGGCTCGTGCGGCATCGCCATCACCGACGACCCGCTGCCGGTCTTCGCTGGGGCCGACGGCGTGCTCGACTTCACCTCGCCGGCCGCGACGGTCGCGTTCGCCGGCTACGCCGCGCAGGCCGGCATCGTCCACGTCATCGGCACGACCGGCTGCGCGTCCGACGACAACGACAGAATCGCCGCCGCCGCCCGCCACACCGCAATCGTCAAATCGGGCAACATGAGCCTCGGCGTCAACCTCCTCGCCGTACTGGTCGAACAGGCGGCGCGGGCGCTCGATCCCGGCGACTTCGACATCGAGGTGCTCGAGATGCACCACCGCAACAAGGTCGACGCGCCGTCAGGCACCGCGCTCCTGCTTGGCGCCGCCGCCGCCCGCGGCCGCGAGGCCGACCTCGCCGAGGCCAGCGTCC
Source organism: uncultured Mesorhizobium sp. (assembly GCA_964371125.1). Lineage (GTDB taxonomy): Bacteria > Pseudomonadota > Alphaproteobacteria > Rhizobiales > Rhizobiaceae > DUSC01. The sequence continues at coordinate 16,654 of CAYJMY010000039.1, forward strand.
GCGTCCGTGACGGCCACACAGGGCCGCGCCGGTCGGGGTCGATCGGTTTCGCCACGCTGCGCGGCGGCTCGGTGGTCGGCGACCATTCGGTGATACTCGCCGGCACCGGCGAGCGCATCGTGTTGTCGCACCATGCCGAGGACCGTACTATCTTCGCGCGCGGCGCGATCAAGGCAGCGCTGTGGGCGCGCGGCCGCAAGCCAGGCCTCTATTCCATGCGCGACGTGCTCGGCCTCGGCTGAGGCGCCGGCGTCGCAATCCAACCAAGAGGAAAACCATGTCCGGAACCCTCGTCCTCGTCCGCCACGGCCAGAGCGAATGGAACCTGAAGAACCTGTTCACCGGCTGGCGCGACGTCGGCCTGACCGACCTCGGCCGCGAGGAGGCCAGGGCGGCGGGCGCCAGGCTCAAGGCGCTTGGGCTGACCTTCGACATCGCCTTCACTTCGGCACTGAAGCGCGCGCAGGACAGCTGCGACCTGATCCTCGGCGAGCTCGGGCAGACCGGTCTCGAAACGATCCGCGACCAGGCGCTCAACGAACGCGACTACGGCGACCTGTCGGGCCTGAACAAGGACGACGCGCGGGCGAAATGGGGCGAGGAACAGGTCCACGTCTGGCGTCGGTCCTACGACATCGCCCCTCCCGGCGGCGAAAGCCTCAAGGATACCGGCGCGCGGGTCTGGCCCTACTACATCCACGTCCTGCAGCCGCACGTGCTGCGCGGCGAGACTGTGCTCGTCGTCGCCCACGGCAACTCGCTTCGCGCCCTGATCATGGCGCTCGACGGGCTGACGGGCGACCAGATCGTCAAGACCGAACTCGCCACCGGCGTCCCGATCGTCTACCGGCTCAATGCCGATTCGAGCGTGGCGTCTAAGGCGATCCTCGCCTGATCACGCCCCGGCGCGTTTGCCGGGAACGATCGAAAAAGCGCGTTGACACCGCGGATGCGCCCGCTTACATCAGCGGCGCGCTGCCCAGATGGCGGAATTGGTAGACGCGCACGGTTCAGGTCCGTGTGCCGCGAGGCGTGGAGGTTCGAGTCCTCTTCTGGGCACCAGTCACCCTTCTCAAGGGTGAACATACGTAAAAGCAATATGAGAAAATTCAATAAGTTAGGCTGATTGAGCTGCTCAGGGCGGCTCAAGGCTGCCCCTTGCAACGCATCCGTTTGTGGGTAACGATTCGGGTGTTACCCACACGCCCAAAGATGCGTTACCCACATGGCCCTCTCCGAGTTCGCGCTTAAGAACGCCAAATCCCGCGAAAAGCCGTACCGACTCGCCGACGGTGACGGTCTTCATTTGCTCGTGCAGCCGAACGGAACGAAGCTATGGCAGCTCCGCTATCGGTTTCTGGAGAAGGAAAACATCCTCTCCTTCGGAAAATATCCGGCCGTCACTCTCGCCGACGCCCGGCGCAAACGCGACAACGCCAAACGCCTTCTTGCGGATGGTGCCGACCCGGCCGAGCAACGCCGGCAGGACAAGATCGCGGCGGTCACCGCCGCTCGCACGACCTTCGGCCTCATTGCCGAGGAGTTCATCGAACGAATGGAGAAGAGCGGCGCTGCCGAGGCGACCCTCGCCAAGAAACGCTGGCTCTTGGAGGATCTCGCCAGCCCGCTTTCGAACCGACCGATCAAAGCTATCACGCCGGCCGAGATACTCGACTTCCTGCGGCGCATCGAGAAGAGCGGCCGACGCGAGACGGCGCGCCGCCTGCGTGGCGTGATCGGCAGCGTCTTCCGTCTTGCCATAGTCACCTTGCGTGCGGATGCCGATCCGACGCTCGCCCTCCGCGGCGCTCTGCTGGCGCCGAAGGTGCGCGGGCACGCGGCCATCACCGACGAGAAAGAGTTCGGCGCCCTTTTGGCTGCCATCGACGAATATCATGGATGGCCGACGCTCCAGCTGGCGCTGAAGTTCCTGGCGCTCACCTGCGTCCGTCCCGGTGAAGTTCGCGGGGCGTTGCGAGGTGAGTTCGATCTGCAAAAAGCGGTTTGGCGGATTCCGGCCGCTCGCACTAAAATGCGCCACCCGCACGATGTACCCCTCTCGCGTCAGGCGCTCGTTGTCCTAGAAGAGGCGTGGCCGCTATCGGAGAATTCAGAGCTGGTCTTTCCTTCGATCCGATCGCCGAAACAACTGCTTTCCGAGAACGCCATGAACGCCGCCCTGCGGCGTATGGGATACACGAAGGAAGATATGACGGCGCACGGATTCCGTTCATCGTTCAGTTCGATCATGAACGAACGCGGCTATGATCCCGACGTGATCGAAGCCGTTCTGGCCCACCGCGACAGCAATGCCATCCGCCGGACATACAATCGATCCACGTATTGGGAACAGCGGGTGAAGCTGATGCAGGATTGGGCTGATTTGCTCGATGGCTTCCGCAATTCGGGACGGTAAAGAAAAGCACCCGCGGGGCGGGTGCTAGAAAGGTGCCTCAGTACTCCTCCGCCAGCATGATCGTCAGGACCCGTCTCGTGACCTCCGGGTTCGTCGGATCGTCCGAGTGGTGGAGGAGCGTCGGGTCGTAGTAGTCTATCTTCCAGATCACGCGGAGCGGGCCGACCTCTACCACGGCACAGTCGTGCTCGCCGTAGGGATCGTTGTCGGGGCTGAACCGGTCGAACTCGGCGACCGCCACGATCACCTCGGCCCACACCTCCCGCGGCAGCGCCGCGATGCCGCGCGAAATCACCACCATGCCACCCGTATGGAAGCGGCGCAGGTTGTCATTGAGAGCGGCGATTACCTTGCTCTCGGAAACCAAAGAACTCATCGGAGAACTCCTTCTCTCTTCCGCATCGTTCGACCATTCGAGCGATGCGGCGAGAGAACGAGCGCAGCCGCCCAACTACGGCGGCGGTGAAGTCTTGATCGGGAACGGCTTGGTCTGGGTACCCGGCCGTTCGATGCGAAGCTGTCGGCCGATTTCCCTATTCGTATACACTGCGGCGCCCTACGTCTCGTCGATTTGCGTAGAATGCGCACTCACGATGGGAGAATTGTGAACTTAGGGGAGTACCAAAGATAGAGGGCCAATTGGATGTCTCAGCTCCTAATAAGTTCGATTTCGTACCATACATCCATGTTTTGCAGTCGTTTCTCACGGTGCCAAATTGGTGTGCTTCCCTTGACTCGACTTGCATATTTATTGAATAGTTATTTCCAATAAGCAGGGCGCTATCTTTGCTTGTCGCTCGCGCGTCGGGGGGGTGGTATTATGCGGCGTCTAGGCCTCGCACTAACGATGTTTGCCTTGCTCGTGGCCGGAGGATGCGCAGCACTGTATTCGTATCAAGCGCCCGGTGAAGGAATCCCGTATTTTCTTCCACAGACACTCGTTCGCTATAACATCGATCAGACCGATCCCGGTAACTCGCATATCGAGACGATCGAAGTCCCGGACAAATCACGGCCTCGATATCTTGCCTATCAGGCGAACGCGCTGGCCGACGAGAACCTGTGCATCGATCGGACCGAGACAGGCCTTCTCAAGAAGGTTTATTTTGGATCGCACGATCGGACCCCGGACATCGTCCTGAATATCGTACAGCTTCTCGCCGAACTCGCTCAAGATGAGGCAGAAGAACCCGAGGTTGTCAGCACCGACTGTTCCGGAGTCGCAGTGTCCGAGTGGATGGACCCGTACGATTTCGAGGCGATCTCCCGCTTCAATCAGCGCCTCTGTCACGTGAAGATTGAGGTGCCAGCAGGCGTCGATTTTTCGACCTCGGTGGCCGAATGCCCCGAGGATGCCGTCTGTTTCGCCACCAAGAGCACGATGAACGCGTACCTGCGCGGCCCCGGTGGCGCCGTCGCTCATACATTCGACCCGACGGCTGTCGCCAGCAAACGGGACGTCGGCTGGGTGAGGGTCCGCACCGCCTTCTTCAATAAGCGCATTACGCAGCTGGATTTCACGAATGGCATCCTCACCACGATGCGGGTCAAAAAGGACAGCGAGATTCTCGGTCTCTCGCAACTGCCCCTCAATGCGATAGAGCGCGTGCTCGCTGTGCCCGGTAATGCCGTCGGCATGGCCTTTGCCGGCTATCAGGAGAAGCTCCTCTATCTTCAACGTCGAAAAGAGCTGAAGGACGCCGGTGCGAATGGCGCTGCACCCGAACAGCAGGATGCCGAGATACCGAAGAAAGTGTTGTCCTGCGTCGGGGGCCAAGATCAGGGGTAGTGCGATGACCGTTGGTCCTCGAATGTCCCGGAGGGGCGTATGCTCGTAGGGAAGAACGTCCGGAAACTACTGGCGGCTGGGTTCGCCAACATTGGCATCGTGATAGTGGCCGAGGCCGCGGACGATCTCCTGCTACTTCGGCTGAAGGCAGGCGAACTCAACCAAGAAACGGCCGAGTTCATCGGCCGCTATGGAAAACGCCAACCGGTTACGACCGACACCTCCAGATCGCTGCTTGAGTTGACCCAATCGATCTGCGGCGGCGCACCTCAGATGTTCATCTATGCCCTTCGTGCAGCGAACGAGACGCCTTCGCTCGACTACTCGAAGCAGATTGCGCCACAGGAGACTATCCAATTCCCGCCGTGTCCGCCGAGGGCAGAAACATCGCTCTACGCGCGCAAAGTGCAACCTGGGGACACCGCCTGGGCGTATTACACAGATAGCGACATACCAGGCTTGGTATTCTCGCCTCCCAAGGCGGGCAAGAGCATATTCAACGACGGCAGCCAGGAACTGGTGGCCGCATTCCCGATTCCTGCCAAGTACGATTTCGATGTCGTCGACGGGATGAAGAAAGTCGGCCTTGACGCTGAAGTCGCCTACCGAGACGTGGGCATTCAACCAGTCGAAACGGGCATCGTTGTCGACACCCTCCAGAATCCGACTTACGTCGACCTATTCACCGCCGCCAACCCAAAGCTCAACGATCCGAATCTTATCCAAGAGGGTTCGGTCGTCCTCGTTCCGGACGCGGCGGAGCGCGAATATGCGCTCCCGCTTGAAGCCGATTCAGCCGTCTTGCTCGCTGCGCTTTCACCGCAGGAAGCCTCGCGTCAGCTCAATCGGCCAGTTGCCGCGGTCGCGGTCTCATCCGACTTCGACCTCTTCAACCGTGTCTCAGGCGTGTCTTGCGCGCCTACCGCGAACGATGAGAGCCAAGCCGAACGCCTTCATGAGATCATGAGGGAGAACATCTCGTCCGCGAGCGCGCCGTCGCTGCCCGATCCCCAAATCGTCGTCGTCGACTCAGGCGTCTACAAGCCCGCCAAACTGCCGGGTACACCCACAGTGGTCCGGCCGATCAACACGAGCCAGGCGACATTCATGCTGCGCGGCACCAATGTCGAAGACGAGGTGAAGCCCTTCCGGCAAATGCCGAACAGCATGCACGGCACGAATGTGAGCGCCATCGCGCTGGGCGGCTCGAGGCTCGGGGCTGCTGCGGCGATTGACGGGTATCGGTTCCGGCTACAAGCATTCCGGGCGTTCAAGCAAGAGACCCATCTGGCGCAAAGGAGCGACGGTACGATCGTCGTGACGGGGGGTTCGTCCGAGGTGGTCACCTACACCCTGGATCGGGACAGCATCCTAGACGCGATCCGCTATTCGGCCGATAGCATCGTGAACCTTAGCCTCGGCCGGAACTCTGCGATCAACGAGATCCGTGACAAGCTGGACCCGCTGTCAAGAACTCTCTTCGTGGTTGCAGCGGGCAATCACGGCGTGTCTCTAGACACCCTGCCCCTCTTTCCGGGACGGCACGGCGGAAGCGCGGCTCCGAACCTTATCACCGTCGCGTCAGTCGACAGCGACGGTAGCCTCTCCGGGTTTTCGAATTGGAGCACCGACTTCATCGAGCTAGCGGCGCCCGGATGCCTGATCTCAACATTATCGTTCAATGTGGACGACGACGTGTTCTTCGAGGAGCAGGTCAGCGGCACCTCATTCAGCGCCCCTCAAGTGACATGGATAGCTGCGGCGATACGTAAAGTCCGTCCGGACTACTCCGGCGCCCATTTGAAGATCAGGCTGCTGGCGGGGTCCGACATTGTCCCGGAACTGGCTGCCAAAATCGCGGAGGGCCGGGTGCTGAATCCCGTCAAAGCTCTTTCGCTCTCCAGAGATGTCGTCGACACGGGAAAGGGCGCGGGACGCGAACTCGTACGCGGGAAGGTGAAGGCGGGCTCCGCGCTCGAAAACTATTGCCAGCAAGTACCCAGTCTCAACGGCGCGACCGTGGTCAAGATAATACCGCGCTTTGACGGTGCCGGTACAGCCGAAGGCGTGACGCGTATCCACTACGTGGACCCCGGCGGTCTGGTGAATGAGACGAAGTGCCAGTCGCGAGAGTTCGTCGCCGAGGTCGAGCTTCCCGACGGGACGATACGGAGTGTGGCTGGAGGCGACATTAATGACATCACGTTCTTTTGGTAATCGCGGCTTCGGCTTGGCGCTGATCGCGTTCTCCACACTGGCCGCCATAGTCTTCATCTCGCCGGTGTTCGCCGATGAAGCCGGCGACGTCCCTGAAGAACAGGCGGAGGAGTTGCTGGGCATTGGCGGACCGCTTCAGATCGTCGCGATCAGCGACGGCGATCAGACTTTGGAGATCCCGTACGCGACGACCGAGGACGGCTTGGCTATCCTGGAAGGCGACATCATTCTCGGTACTGCTGCCGAACTCTTCGCGCTTCGGCAAAGCGAACAGACTCTACAGAGCGTCTCCGGCTTTGAACTCTTTGGTCTGTTCACCGTGAATCGTCGCCCTTGGCCTCGCGGGATCGTCAAGTATCGCATCGCAAACTCCGTCCGCGATAAGGAGCGCGTCACGCAAGCAATCGCGATGTGGGAAAACGCGACGGACATCCGCTTCGAAGTCGCCCCGACCGGCGAAAGCCGGTACGTCGAGTTCACCCGCGGCGCGAGCCCCAAGGCCTGTGCGTCCAGCGTCGGCTTTCAGGGCCGGAAGCAGTACCTCCATGTCGGAGATCGATGTTCGGTAGGTAACATCGCGCACGAGATCGGGCACACGCTCGGGATAGGTCACGAGCATATGCGTGCCGACCAGGACGAATTTATCACCTTAAATCGGGCGAACATCCGGTCTGGGTACCTGGGCAACTTCACCCCAAAGCCGTGGGCATACGAGGATGTGGGCGACTACTGCTACGGGTCAATAATGCACTACGACGAAGATGCTTTCTCGAAGAACGGGAAGCCGACCATCGTGCCCAAACGCGCCGCATCTATCGGGCAGCGCACCCGCATCGCCGAATGCGATCGAGCGGTGATCCGGTCACGGTATGGAGACGAGTTTGCAGCACGTTAAAGGGTCCGGGCGCAGCGCCGAGACTCAACGCAAAGGCCCCCGCATCCGAGCGGTCCCGTCGACCATCGCCCTGGGCGCGACCATCGGCTTCGCCAAGACTCGGGCTTCGTCGCTCTTTTTGTAGAGGACCTTAAGGCCTTCCGTGGTCACGAGAAACGACAACCTTCCGGCTCAATAGCGGTGGCGATCGGCTACTCCTCCAGCGATCGTCAGTTCACTGCTTGGCCGCAGCCGAAGCCCGACGCGGCTTTCTGGTCTTCTTCGGCGGATTTGGCTTCCGTCCCAAGCCCAACTTCAAGGCCAGCGCCGAACGCGCCGCCGAGTAGTTCGCCGCGACGATCGGGTAGTCGGCCGGCAGGCTCCATTTTTTGCGGTACTCATCGGGCGTGAGACCGCGCGTGCTCAAGTGCCGCTTCAACGACTTGTACGGCTTGCCGTCTTCGAGGGAGATGATGAAATCAGCCGAGACGGTCTTTTTCGGGTTCACCGGCGGTACCGGGCGCTCCGGTTCGGGAGCAGCGGCCGAGGAAAGCCGCGCCAAGGCGTCGCTGACGGACGCAATCAGGCCCGCGATCTGTCCGCTCGGTATGCGGTTCTTTTCCAGATACGCCGCGACGATATGCGCGGTCGTTTCCAACCTGCCCGAGTGCTCGCCATAGCCCGCTTCGTTTTCCATACCGTCCCTCACAGATTCAGCCCTACCAGACGACGTCCTGTTTCGGCGTCACACTGATCGCGTGCCCTATATACCGCCCTCTGTTTTGGACAAGACCGCATGGCCCACAAAACCTAACAACGAATTGAGCAGGGCAAGAAAAAGCCCCTCGCGAGAGGGGCTAGTCGACATTGTATGGTGCGTCCCGCCGCTCCACCTCCTTGCGGAGTTCGCGGGCCACTACCAACGTGACAGATGCGATGCTGGAGTAAGGGCGCGACCAGGCGCCCCTCTCCCGTTCATGACCGGAACGGCAAAATTGCCATCCCTTCGGCCCGCGCTCGACCGTGAAACCGGCGAGCGCGTAGCGGCGCTTGAAGTTCGACAGCATTCATACCTCCCGCCGCTCTTGTCGGATGCGATCGGCCTCGGCGTGGAGCCGGGGCAGGTCGCGCCGCAGGTATCCCTTGCGATCGGCAACCGGCAGATCGGCGAAGGTGCTGTCGAGCTGGAGGATCAGATCCTCCAACTCGACGATGCGGGCGGTGGGCTGATTGATCGCCATGTCACACCACCCGCTCGCAGACGCCGTCGATGACGCGGTGAAGGGTCGTCGTAACCCCCGGATTCTCGGCCACCTTGCCAGTGAGCGAGAATGTCGCGGCATTGAAGAGCCGCCACAGGGTCTTATCGCCCCAGTCGTGTGCCGGCGTCTGCCACTGCTCCATCACGTAGGGAACGCGATGGATGTTGATGACGCCGGAGCGATACAGCGACAGGATGGCGTGATCCGCCATCGCGTCGGTGAGGGCCGTCTCCTGGTACCGGAGGAAGCGCTGCGCCTGCACCTGGCGCTCCGCCTTCAGCGGCTCAACGACCTCAGCGATGAGGCCGGGTAGTTCCCGCTTGGCGTTGGCCGTATGCTTGCGCCTGATAACGTGATCGGCCTGGAAGGCCAGATTGTCACAAACGAAGACGCGGCTGCCGAAGGCGATGCCGATCGGAAACTTCTTGTCGTGGCTGTTCCGCAGGCCCAGGGTATCGGTGTACTCCCCATCGGGGCTACGAAGCGACAAGAGACCGAAGTAGCGGGCGCCGTCCTCGGTGACGGCGTGGTGCTCCTCGACGATTTCGTGGCCGAAAAAGCCGAGGCTGTACCGCATCAGCTCCACGATCTCGTGGTGGGCGACGGGGACATGCGACGACGTGCGGGGCGGCGTCGCCACCGCGCGCAGATCGTCGTACGCGACTTCCGTCGCGCCAGCATGCAGCATCAATGTCATGGAAAGAACTCCTTCTCTCTTCCGCCCGGTTCGACCATTCGAGCCGGGCGGTAAGGGAACGAGCCTGCCGCGATGACTACGGCGGCAGGGTCTTGGCTGAAAACGGCTTCGTCTGGACGCCGTCGATCATGAGCTTCACATACATCTCGTAGTTCGGAAGGCTGACCAGATCGCGCGGCGTGGGGAGCTCGTCGCCGAACTGGCGGGCTAGCAGGGCAGCATCGGTCGCGCCGACCCGGAACGACACCAGCGTTCCGGCATTGCCGAACACCGCCTCGCGCACCTCGTCGTTGACGCGGGACAGATGCTGCGTCGTGGCGGTCAAAGCGAGGCCGTACTTCCGTAGCTCGGAGAGCATGTCGGCGAAGGCCGTCGTGGTGAAGGAGTGGAATTCGTCGACGTACAGGAAGAACGGCACGCGGTCCGGTTCCGGAGCGTCCTGGCGACTATACGCGGCGTTGGCGAGGCTGGAGACGACGAGGCCGCCCAACAGGTTCGAAACATCGGCACCGAGGCGGCCTTTGGCCAGGTTCACCACCAGCATGCCGCCCTCGTCCATGAACTGCCGGAAGCGGAGGGGACGTTCCGGGTCGCAAATGGCCTTTCGCACCACCGGGTGCGCCAGGAAGGCACTGAGCTTGTTGGCGATCGAGGAGACGCCGTCGCCGGAAGACTGATACCGCAACTTCCCGTATTCGACCGTCCAGAACTGCCGCACCGGATCGTCGACGATAGAGGTGATCACTTCCTCCCGATACGCCTTGTCGAGGAAGAGCGGCAGGACGTCCGCCAACGTCGCCCCCTCGTGATCGAGGAGCGCGAGGAGCGCGAACCGGAGCAGGTGCTCCATACGGGCGCCCCACGCCTGAGGCCCCCATTGCTTCTTGAAGGTCTCGATGAGTCCGGAGGCGACCAGTGGTCGATACTCCGGTCCGACTTGCGCCAGTGGATTGTAGCCGTACGGGCAGGCGGGATCGGCGACATTCCAGTATAGGCACTTTTCGTTCGCCGCTTTGGCGACTCTCGCTGCCAGATCGCCATGCGGGTCGATGAGGCAGAAGCCACGCCCTCGTTCGATATCTTGCCCGATCATCGAGAGCAGGAGCGAAGATTTTCCGGTGCCGGTCTGGCCGACGATGAAAGCGTGGAGGAGGCGGTCAGGCTGGCGGATACCGAACAAACGGCCAGAGCCACGGCCGAAGGTGGTGCCGAACATGGTTGCATCGATAGGCGCGGACATCCGGCTATAGTGGGGCTTCGAGGCCGGGCGTCATAGGCGGCGGAAATCGCGATCTCCGGCGGGCGGTGGGGACAACTTCGTCGCGTTGTGGCGAAGGCTACCGACAGAAGGCGTACGTCGCGATTGCAGCGGGGTCAATCCCGGCTTCTTGCCCTCCATAAGTGCGGCCAGTCGCGCCCATTCTGGCGACCGCGCCGCTGTCACCAGGGTTTCGATCTGGTCATCCCGCAATTTTGATCCCCTTCGAGAAGTCGGTCGACGCGGTGCACCACTCAAGAAGCCCAACGTCGTATGGGCGGGTTTGAGCCATTCCGACGGCTCTAACTCGACGTTTTTCCGCGCAACCGTGCGGTTCGAGGTCACGATATCGACGATCTGCCGTTTTTCCTCCGGTTCCGCGAAAATATAGTGCTCTGCAAGGTTTTTTGTCCGTTCGAGAAAAGCTTGCACCATCTGGGGATTTACGCCGTATTGGGCGATTGTTTCCAGCTTCTCCCGCAATTCCGTTTGCTGAAGGAGTAGCGCCTCTTTCCGCCGATTGAACGTGTCGTTGTCGATCAGCCTATCGATGAGTGCGTCTGTCAGGTTGTCCAGACGTCTCTCCACCGCTTGAAGCGCGAAGTTGGCAGTGCGGAGTTGGAGCGTCTCGGAGTGACGCGACGCCCATCGGTCTACGGCCGCGGTGATCTCGGCAATCGACTGCGGCGATAGAACCACTCCGCCCAGCATTTCCGTCACGGCTCTCTCCAGCGCTTCTTCGCGGACGCAATTGCTGGGGCATTCCCGCTGCTGACAGCGATAGTACACGTGGCCTTTCTGACGTTCGGGGATCATCGAAAGACCGCAGTTCCGGCAGCGGAACAGGCCGCGATAGGTATGACGATGGAGAGTGACCTTCTTGCCCGCTCGGTTGGCTCTCACCGCCTGCACAGCCCGGAAGAGGCCGGCCGAAATGAGCGGCTCGTGAGAGCCTTCATATGTGGCGCCGGTTTTGCGGATACGGATCACGCCGCAATAGAAGGGATTGTCGAGCACGGTTTCCAGGCCGCCTTTTGTGAGTGGGTGACCGTTCCGGTTGCGCAGGCCGAGTTGGCTCAGTTCCTCGCGGAGGCTATGCAGCGAATAGTTGCCGGTGCTGTATAGCTCGAAGGCCCGCCGGAGAAGCGGCGCCCGGATAGGATCGGGTATCTTCTGGTTGCCGGCCCCTTGGTCGAGGTAACCGATTGGGGCGCCGAAGGGATAGAGCCCCTGTCTCAATCGGCCGTAGATGCCCTTCTTGATCTCTTCGCGCAGGTTACGGATGTAGTCTGCGGCGATTACGGCCTGAATGTCGGCGGAGAGCCGCCCGCCGCGTGAGCGGAAGTCGAGGCTCTCGGTGGCGAAGTGGACATCGATGCCGGCATCGGAGAGGTCGCCGATCTTGGCCCAATCAGCGAAGTTTCGGGCCGAGCGGTCGATCTTGTGCATCACGACGCCATCGGCCCGATTGAGCTTCAGGAGCCGGATCATCGCGTTGAAGACCGGCCGGCCGGATTTGGCGGCGGTGTCCTTCTCCTCGAACCATTCGATGATGGTGATACCGTTCCGTGCCGCGAAGTGTTCGATAGCCTCGCGCTGGGCGACGAGCGACACGCCCTCGCCCTGCTTCGCCGTCGACACCCGGACGTAGCCGTAGCAGTGTTTCATGTCTTGTGGGGGTTAGGCTTGGACTCTACCACATCCCCGAAATCCGGCGAGTCGCGCCAAGGCCATTCCCCGGTCTCGACCATCCGCTCGAACAGCCGTTCGCAGAGCGCCAGATAGCGCTCCAGCTCGGGCGAGAGCTCGTGCTTTTTTTCGTCGTTTGGCATACCGCCATGGTATCGGAGCGGAGCAGACGGGCTAGACAGGGGAAATCGCCACAGCGACTATTTTCGCCGTCTAGCATTCCGGTACTGATCGGCTAGACTTTTCCCTACACCACCATCAACACCACCACGCTCGCCGACGGTGACGGCACAGGGCTTCTGAAAGAAAAAGCCCGGTGCCGGCATCGGAAGGCGGGCGTGGTGGTGTTGTGCGTTCGCCGAGGGAAAGAAAACGGAGATCAACTTTTCTTATCCACACCCGTCTATTCCAGATCGCAATTTCCGGCGCCTATTTCTTCAGGCCGTACGCGTTATTCTCATTTCATTATCAGCGTAATTTTTACATATGACAAACAAAAGCATCGCCTTGGATCTCAAGGTGGCGCGACGGAAGACCGGCTTGCGTCAGGTCGATCTCGCGCACTTGCTGGCGATCGATAAACAACGCGTTTGCCGCCTGGAGCGCGGCGAGACGTTGCCGACCGTGGGCGAGGTGGCGGCGCTCTCCTTCGTCTACGGCAAGCCGATGGAAGCACTGCTCTCGAGCCTCGTCGATGCGACGATCGGCAATCTCGCGGCGCGGCTGCGCACGCTTCCCGACGCCGCGAACGGAGGTGAGGAGCCGGGCTTCAACCGCGCCCCCTCATGCGGTCCGTCCTCGAAGCGACGCTCAAAGTTCACTATCGGGCGCGGGGAGAGGACTTGAAGGAGCGGATCGAGAACTGTCAGGGCCTGCCCCGTGGCGCGTCAAAAATGGCGCTGCACAGGATACGCACTCTCGCGAACGATGTCCTCCATTTCGAGAAAGGCAGGGTCGATCTGCCGCCGGACCTCGAAATACAACTGCTTCGACTTCTAACAGGCTGTTGAAGAAGTCGCTCGCCGCGAGGCTTTCAGCATGATTCACTGT
>CAYJMY010000040.1:0-29500 GCA_964371125.1 uncultured Mesorhizobium sp.
CCGCCGTGCCGTCCAGTCGACGCCCGGCACGATGTTGCCGACGATCGCATAGAGCACCAGCAGGGCCGGCACGGCGATGAAGCCGCCGAGCGGCCCCCAGATCCACAGCCAGAAGGCCAGCGCGATGAGCACGATGAACGGGTTCATCGTCAGCGTGCGGCCGATGACGGTCGGCGTTACGAACTGCGCCTCGATCAGGTTGAGGAAAAGATAGACCAGCGGCGGCACCAGGCTGGCGGCGAAGCCGTCGAACGTCGCCAGGCCGACGGCGAAGAGAATCGCCGCCATGATCGCCGGCCCGACATAGATGACGTAGTTCAGCAGCCCGGCGAGCACGCCCCACAGGAGCGGCGAATCGACGCCGATCAGCCACATCGCCACGGCGACGGCGGCGCCGAGGCCGGCATTGATCGCCGTGATCGACAGGAGATAGGTCGAGACCATCCTTTCGACGTCGCGGAAGACGTGGGCGACCCGCCAGCGCAGGCGGCGGGAGACGCAGAGCCCGAGCACGGCGACGCGGGTCTGGTGGCGCGTGGCGACGAAGAAATAGAGGCCGGCGAGGAACAGCAGCACCTGCCCGACCAGCGTCGGCGCGGTCACGGCAAGGCTCTCCACCGGCGATCCGTCCGCGATCGCCACGGCGAGCCCCGTCTCCCCGGTCACCTCGCGCAGCCGGTCGCGGAAGCCCTTCAGCGCCTCGAGCGGCTCGCGCAGTTCGAGGATGCGCAGCTGCAGCTGGCGCCAGATTTCCGGTCCGCGCTCCAGCCAGAACGACAGCGGCGTCGCGATCGCGGCAGCGGCCAGGCCCAGCAGCACCAGGAAGACGAGAACGACGAGCAGCGCCGAGAGGCCGGGCGGGACGCTTCTCCGCTCGAGGAAGACGGCGACCGGGCCGAGCATCAGCCCGATCACCACCGAAAGCGCCAGGGGCGCGAGAAGCACGCTGCCGGCGTGCAGGGCGAAGACGAACGCGATCAGCCCGACGACGACCATGGCGACCTGGGCCGAATGGACGAGCAGCAGTTCGACGCCTGTCTTGGGGGGAAGCCGGACGATCGGCGGCTTCTTGACATGTTGCATGGCGCCAGAACGCGGAGCCCCCGCTGCGGTTCCCGCAGGATCGTCGCGGGCTGCGAATGGCGCTTGTGCCACGGATCGCGCTGGGCCTTGCCGTCACCGTTCAGTCATCGACGACCGCGACCGCTCCGCCTGCGGGAGGGGCCGACGCACCGGCACGGCGAAGTCCGCCGCGGTCCAGTCGCACGAGGAAACCCTCCAGCCAGGCACGCGCGTCCTGGCGAAAGATGCGTTCGCGAAGGGCGGCATGCCTGTCCTTGCGCTCGTCGAGCGGCATCGTCAGCGCCTCGTAGAGGCGGTCGGCGACGTCGTCTGCGTCATAGGGGTTGACGATCAGGGCTTCCTGCAGCTCCTCGGCCGCCCCGGCAAATTGCGAGAGCACGAGCACGCCGGGATCGTCCGGGTCCTGAGCCGCGACGTATTCCTTCGCCACGAGGTTCATGCCATCGCGCAACGGCGTCACCAGGCCCACCTGGCTGGCGCGGAACAGGCTGGCGAGCCGTTCGCGCGGCACGGCGCGGTGGATGTAGCGCACCGGCGTCCAGTTGATGTCGGCGAAGCGGCCGTTGATCGACCCGGTCATGCCCTCGAGCTCCTTGCGGATCGTCGGATAGGCGCTCACGTCCTCGCGGGTCGGCGGCGCGATCTGCAGCAGGCTGACCGCGCGCTCGAGCTCGGGGTGCCGCGCCAGCAGGCGTTCGAAGGCGGTGAGACGCTCGGGGAGCCCCTTCGAATAGTCCAGCCGGTCGACGCCGATGATCTGCTTGCGGCCGAGGATCCGCTGTCTCAGCGTGTCCAGCTCGACCTCCGAACTCGGCAGCCGCGCCATCTCGGCGAAGGCGGCGACGTCGATCCCGATCGGGAACCGTTCGACGAGGACCGTCCTGCCGCCAACGTCGACGCGGCCGTCGTCGCTGACCTCGCGGCCGAGCTGCTCGGCAAGGTATCGCTTCAGATTCGCGGCGTCGCCGGAGGTCTGGAAACCGACGACGTCGTATTCGAGGAGTGCCTCGACCAGCGTCTCATGGTTCGGCGTCGCGGTGAGCAGATCGGGTGGCGGGAAAGGAATGTGCAGGAAGAAGCCGATCCTTTGCCGGCAACCGAGCGCCCTTAGGCAGGCCGCGAATGGGATGAGGTGGTAGTCATGGACCCAGATCACGTCGTCTGCGCGCAGTTCGGGCAGAAGCGTCTCGGCAAGGCGCCTATTGACGCGCATGTAGCCGCCGTGGAATTCCGTCCGGTAGTCGACCAGGTCGAGCCGGTAATGGAACAGCGGCCACAGCACGCTGTTGGCGAAGCCGACATAGTATTCTTCGTAGTCCGCTTCGGTCAGCGGCATGGCGATGGTGCGAACCGGGCCGATGTCGTCGATAGTCGGCGCGGCGAGATGGTCCGACGTCTCCCCGTCCCAGCCGAACCAGATACCGCCCCGCGCCCGCAGCGCATCGGCAAGACCGCCCGACTGCGAGCTGCTGCGCAGGTCGGCCACCCGGTTCGACACGATAACCAGTCTGTTCATTCCCGCCAGGCTCCCCTCAGGACCTCCCGGCCCTCCCTGATCTCCCTGCGTCGCTCCGTCGGGCGCGCGCCTAAGGCTGTCACTGTTCGGCGGCTCCGGGACGGTCGGCGCCGGATACCGGGCCGCCGGTACCCGTCTGCGGCGTGGGATCGCGGTCGACCTCGGGATCAGCGCGGACGCTGTTGGTGATCACCCGGTCGTCCGGATAACCCGTTCCCGCCGATTCTCCTTCGGCTCTCGACGTTGGCGAGTCGTCGCATCCCGCGATTGCGAGCAGCGCGAGACCGACGACGGTTGCACGTAGGGCGTCAGCCAATTCCCATCTCCCGAGCTGCCGTGTCCTGGCACGGTCTTCGAGGGATAATCACCCAGCCGCCCGATGGTTCCGCATTCTTGCGGTCCTCGCTGCCTGTTCGGATTCACTACGGGAACTTCGGGCGCGGCCCCGCGTTGAAGGCCCGTTTCGGGGAACGACGGAAATCCGCACCATGGACATGTCGGCGAGCGTCTCGGCAGGACAAGGCAACGGCGCCGTCGAGCTGATCGGGAGCTCGACGATCCTCAACGCCGGAGCCAACTGCCGAGAGATCGCCTGGGCGGATCGCGCCGCCGTGCTCATCGACGGCGCGGCCTATTTCGCCAGCCTTGAGGAGGCGCTGCGCAACGCCCGCCGCTCCATCCTCATCGTCGGGTGGGATTTCGACGGGCGTATCAGGCTCCGCCACGATGCGGCCCCAGAGGATTCGCCGCCGCTCGGCGAACTCCTGCGCGCCCTCGTCGAGGAAAAGCCCGACCTTTCCGTCAGAATTCTCGTCTGGAGTACATCGTTAATCCACGCGCCCGGCGACATCGGGCAGATGCTCTTCGGCGCTCCGTGGCAAGAGCACCCGCGCATCAGGGTCAAGCTCGACACGCATCATCCGTTTTATGCGGCGCATCACCAGAAGATCGTCGTCGTCGACGACTGCATCGCCTTCGTAGGCGGGATTGATCTCACCGTGCGCCGATGGGACACACCCGAACACCGGGTTGACGATCCCGATCGCGTCGATGCGGCCGGCAATCCCTACCCGCCGGTCCATGACATCCAGATGGTCGTCGACGGCGACGCGGCGAGGGCTGTTGCCCGCGTTGCCAAGGATCGCTGGCGGAACGCCTGCAACGAGGAGATGGCCGGCATTTGCCGGGAGGGCGACGATCCATGGCCATCGACGACGGTGCCGCATTTCCGCGGCGTGCGGGTTGCCGTCGCGCGGACGATCCCGGCGTTCGGCCTGCGTCGGTCGATCGTCGAAGCGGCGCGGCTGACCAACGATGCCATCGCCAGCGCGCGCCAGGCGATCTACATTGAGGCGCAGTACCTGACCGCCTCTTCGACAGGCCGGGCACTGATGCGCCGCCTGGAGGAACCTGACGGGCCCGAGGTGGTGATTTTGATGACGCATCGGTCGCACGCGCTGATCGAGCACTGGATCATGGGCGCCAATCGCGACCGCCTCATCCGCCGACTGGCACGAGCCGACCGCAACGGCCGCCTTCGCGTGCTCTATCCCTGCGTACCGGCTCCCGACGGACCGCAGCAGGTGCTCATCCATGCCAAGCTTATCATCGTCGACGACGTTTTCATCAAGATCGGCTCCTCGAACCTGAACAACCGCTCGATCGGGCTCGACACGGAACTCGATCTCGGCATCGAGGCGGCAGACAATGAGGACAGGTGTGCCATCCGCAACCTCCGCGACGAACTGGTCGCCGAACACCTCGGCGCGACGCGTGCGGAAGTCGCCGAGGCGATCGGTCAGACAGGCTCGCTGATTGCCGCGATCGACCGGCTGAACGGCAAACCTCGCTGTCTGATGCCCTTCGAGGCGCTGACTGAGGACGGGCCGACGGCACCGGTATTCCTTACCCCGCTGCTCGATCCGAAGCGCCGGTTTCGCCGGACGCTGAGCCGCCTGTGGCCATTCCGGACGGCAGCAACTTGAGGACTACCGGTCGTAGGCCCCATGCAATCGCACGGTACCGCTACTCGGCCGCTGCGTATGTCTCTCCGCCAGCCAGGTTCTCCTTGCGGCGCAACGCCAATTCCGAGATGGCGAGTGCGGCGGCGCCCAGCGCCAGCGGCACCAGATAATAGACGATGCGGAACACGAGTACGGCACCGATGATCTCCGCGCCGGACAGGAGTCGCATCACAACGGTCTCGATGACGCCCCAGCCGCCTGGCACGTGGGCGACGAGGGCGGTGACGTTGGCAATGACGTAGACGGACGCGATGCCGAAGAAGGGAACGTCGGCGATCGCAGAGGTCGCCTGGTGCAGACAAGCGGCGACGAAGGAGAAGTTCAAGGCGCCGATGCCGACTTGAGCGAACGCGAGGCGCAATTCCGGCATCTCCATCCGCCATCGCCACAACCGGAAGGGCGCGCGGCGAAGGCCGGCGAGCAGGAGATAGGCGCCGACCAGGGACAGGTTCGCAGCGCCGAGCGCGAGCACCGTCGCGCGGCCGAGCCCGGTTATCTCCGCTGCTGTCCCGGACATGGTGACGAGGGCAACACCGCCGAGCGTCATCAAGCCGAGCCCGACGGTTGCGCCGCAGAACAGGATCACCTTGCCGACGTCGACGGCGTCCAGGCCCCAGCGCGAGTAGAAGCGATAGCGCACGGCGCCGCTGCTCAGCGCCGCAAAGCCGATATTGTGGCCGAGAGACAGGCTGGTGAACGATGCCAGGGCTGCGCGGGGGTAGGCGAGCGGCCGGCCGGCATATCGTAGTGCCAGGTAGTCGAAGCCGGTCAGGCAGAGGTAGCTCGCCGCCGCGAAGCCACCGGCCGCCATGAGCTTCACCGTAGATACCTTGGCAACGGCGTCGGCGAGATCGGCAACGCTGTAGTTGGACAATGTCCTATAGAGCAGGGCCGCGGCGACAAGAATCGCCGCGACGGCCAACGCCGGCTTGGCCAGGCGCCGCGCCGAACCCCATCGTCCCGGCCAGACGCTCGAGCGGCCCCGCCTCGTCGGGTGAATGACTTTTTCCGCCATCATCGGGTTCTCCACCTGCCCTCGCAAAACGCGCCGGGGCGGAACGCGATCCATTGGTCCGGGCCCGGTCCTGACCCCGCGAAGCTGGCGGTCACCCGGCAAGCTTCAGCTTTGCCACGAGGGGAAGATGGTCCGACGCGATTTGGGCCAGTTCCGTCCGGGCGACGCCGGCGGACTGCACCTCGATGTGCTCGCTGACAAAAATGTGGTCGATCCGTACGGTCGGGAAGCGGGATGGAAAAGTCGCGCGCGGGGCGGGTCCTGCAGCTGCGTGCGCGTCGCGCAGGCGTGCGGCGAACGCACGATGCACTCGGCCGCCGGGCAGCGAGTTGAGATCGCCGGCAAGGATGATATTGCCGCGGCAATCGGGATGATCGAGCCAGTCGGGGCCGAGCAGGGCGGCGGCCTGCACCCGGCGTTCCCGCCGCGACAAGCCGAGATGCGTATTGATGATTTGCACGTCGATGCCGCCGATCCGCGCCGACAGCCAGATCGCGCCGCGCGGTTCGGCGGGAAACGGCGACCAGACGGATGGCAGCGGCCCGGCCCTCACCAGACGTGCCTGCCCCATCGTGATGACCGCGTCGCCATACTCCTCGTCGACCAGGCGAAAGGCGGGATGGAAGAACAGGTCGCCGGCATCCAGTTCCCGGGCGATCGCTTCTGCCTGGTCGACATGGCCGCTACGCGCCCGCCTGACGTCGAGTTCCTGCAGGGCGACCACGTCGGGGCGGCAGGACGCCACCACCTCGGCGATGCGCGCGGGAGAACATGTGCCATCGAGGCCGAGGCAGCGGCGGACGTTGTAGGTCACGATGCGCATGGCTACCACCATCCCATCGGGAGACTTGCGCCCGGAGATGGCAGGATCAGTTGCGTGGCTTGCATCCGGGCGGAACGGCCTTGGCCGCCGTCCGTTCCCGACGGGGACAGGCGTCCGGTCAAACGAGCTCGGAGAACGGTCCGGCCGGCGCGTAGGCGGCGGCGATCTGGTCCATCGGCGCATGGAGCGTCCAGGTGACGCCGCCCGCGCCGAGTTCGAAGACGCCCGTGCCTCCCATCGCCTGCGGCGCGATGCGTTCGAGCACCACCGTGCCGAAACCGGAGCCGGAGCCGGACAGGGGCTGCGGCCCGCCCTCTTCAGTCCAGGTCAGGGTGAGGGCTTCGCCTCCGTTGTCGTCGGCGCTGACCGACCACTCGACCGCGATGCGCCCTTCGTTGCTCGCCAGGACGCCGTAGACCACGGAGTTGGCGGCGAGTTCGTGGAGGGCGATGCCGAGATACTGCACCGCGCTCGGCCTGAGCTTGATCGCGGGGCCGGAGATGGAAACCTTGCCCTCGTCGTTGAACGGCCTGAGCTGGGCGAGTACCAGCTCGAAGATCGTCGTGCCTTTCCAGTCGTCGGTGACGAGCAGGTCGTGGGAGGCCGACAGCGCCATGATGCGCTCGCGGATCTGGCGCTCGAACGCCCTCGGGTCGCGCAGCCGCCGGCCGGTTTCCCTGATCATCGACAGGATCACCGCATACTGGTTCTTCACCCGGTGATTGACCTCGCGCATGAGCAGTCGGATGCGGTGTTCGCTCTCCTTGCGCGCGGTGATGTCGCGCGCGATCTTGGAAGCGCCGAACACCTCGCCCTCGGCGTTCTTCATCGGCGAGACCGACAGCTCGACGGGAACGAGCGAGCCGTCCTTGCGCCGACGGAGCGTCTCGTATCTCTCGACATGATCGCCGCGGCTGATGCGGTCGATGATGACGCGCTCCTCGGCGAGGCGGTCGTCCGGTATCAGCCGCGTCACCGGCATGCCGAGCGCCGGGGGGGATGTGTCGCCCAAAAGGCGCTCGGCGGCGGGGTTCCAGCCCGTTATCCTGCCGTTCAGGCTCTTGCTGACGATGGCGTCGGTGGTCGATTCGACCAGCGCCGAGAGCCGCATCTGCGTGTCGCTCGCCGTGTCCTCGATCATCGTATCGACCGCGCCGGTGACGTTGCCGGCGGCGTCGCGCAGC
This sequence comes from uncultured Mesorhizobium sp., assembly GCA_964371125.1. Classification (GTDB taxonomy): domain Bacteria; phylum Pseudomonadota; class Alphaproteobacteria; order Rhizobiales; family Rhizobiaceae; genus DUSC01. Next base: position 7,646 of record CAYJMY010000040.1, read on the forward strand.
AGCACCGGATGGGCGACGAAGGGGATGCGGGTGCCGTCGGGCCGTTCCAGGACCGCGAGGGTTGAGGTCGGCTGCTCGCCGCGCAGCACCGTCGCCATGGGCCACTCGCCGTGAGCCATCGGCCGCCCGTCGCGGTGGCGGAGCACACGGGAGGCGCCCCACAGGCTTTCGCCGATCGCGGGGCGGTGTCCCCACATGGCGGCGGCGGCCTCGTTGTAGAAGGTGATCCTGCCGCCGGAATCCGTCATGTAGACCGCGACGGGCACGGCCTGCAGGACCTTGCAGAGTCCTTCGTCGGTCGCAGCGGTGGCGTCCGCTGCCGCCGATGCACTATGATGGACTTTCAAGACACCCGGATCCCCTGTCGCGGCCTGGCCCTGTCACCGGCCCTCTGCCGGTCGTTTGATCCGCCGCGCGGTTTTGGACCGCTCCCGCGCCGCCATGTTCGCATGCCGCCAGCGGCAGCCGCGTTCGCCCGGAAACGATGCCGGAGCCGAATGGTTCCAGATTTCGCTGCGCGGAGCAAACGAAATGCCCGCGCCGTCCAATCACCGGCCCGGCCTGTGGTTGACGCGATCAAGGGCGATATTCCACCATGCGGGCGGGGAAACCGACCGGGAAAGCACGCGCGTGAAGCCATCCGCCTCCAGCCGGGCCGACTACAAGACCTTCCGCACGATCCAGACGCGGTGGATGGACAACGACGTCTACGGCCACATGAATAACGTCATCCACTACTCCCTGTTCGACACGGCGGTGAACGGCTGGCTCGTCGAGAAGGGCGTCCTCGACCTCCATCGGGGGGCGCAGATCGGCCTCGTCGTCGAGACCGGATGCCGCTACTTCGCCGAACTTGCCTTTCCTGACATCGTCAACGCCGGTCTCAGGGTGGCGCGGATCGGCACCTCGTCGGTGCGCTACGAGGTCGGGCTCTTCCGCAACGAGGAGGTGTCCGCGGCGGCCGAGGGCTTCTTCGTCCACGTCTATGTCGACCGCGAAACGCGGCGGCCGCGGCCGCTGGAGACCGCGCTGCGGGCAGCGCTGGAGACGATCTCCACCGGCTGAGATCCGCGCCCTTCGGTGTCCGGCACGGCGTGCCGACAAAAACCCGCGGCGCGGTCCCGATGCGGCGCGAATTCGCCGCATTTTTCCTTTTGACTCGACAGCGGGCATGCAGATTGCAATGCTGCGTCGGGCAACGAAGTATTGGCATACATGCGACTGGGCTTGGGACTTTTCGCCATTGCCGTCAGTACTTTGGCGCTCACACAGGTGAGCGTGGCGTCGCAGACGCGCGCGCTTGTCGTCGGCGTGTCCGGCTACCCAAATCTCGCCGAGTCACTGCGCCTGCACGGGCCGCGCAACGATACCCGCGAAGTGGCCAGAACCATCGTCGACCTGGGCATCGACCCTGTCGGCGTGACCGTGCTCGCCGATGGCGTGAAGGACCTCCCCGAAGGCGTCACGGCGCCGGGACCGGGTACGAGAGACGCGATCCTCGGCGCCCTCGAGGCGCTCGAGGCCGACAGCCAGCCCGGCGACCTCGTCTTCTTCTACTTCTCCGGCCACGGCTCGCAGCAGCCGGACCGCGACGGCGACGAACAGGGCGGCAACGACGAGATATTCCTACCCTACGACGTCGGCAGCTGGAGCGGCACGGGCGTCGAGAACGCCATCGTCGACGACGATTTCAACCTGCGCATCCAGCGCATCCTCGACAAGGGCGTCGACTTCTTCGGCATGATCGACGCCTGCAATTCGGCGACCGGCTTCCGCGCCGCGCCCGACGCCGCGGCGCATTCGCGCCAGGTGCCGCCGGAACTGCTCGGCGTGCCGGACGGCGGCAGCCGCAGCGGACGAGGGGTGCGCTCTCCCGACAAGGCGGCTTCCGTCTCCCGAGGACGCGCGGCGTTCTTCTATGCCGCGCAGGAGACCGAGGAAGCGCTCGAGCTGACGCCGAAAGGCGCGGAGGCCGACGAATTCTACGGCGTCTTCACCTACAACGTGCTGAAGCGCATGCGGCAATCGCCGAACCTCACATACCGTACGCTGCACCAGGCGGTGGTCAACGACATCAAGCGCGGCAGCCTGATGGCGACGCAAACACCCGAAGTCGAGGGCGAACTGCTCGACGAGCCAGTGCTGCGGTTGGGCGATGCCGCCCCTCGCCGGCAATGGCCGATCTGGTCGGGCAAGCTCCAGGGCGGTGAACTCGACGGCCTCTCCCGCGGCGCGGTCGTCGCCCTTTTCGACGATCCGGCCGCGCCGGACGACAAGGCGCTCGCCTACGGCCGCATTGAGACGGCCGGCGCGACGAAGAGCGTCGTCCTGCCGGCGGCCTGGCCCTGCGGCGCGACCGGCGGCGCCGACTGTGCGGCGGCCGACGAGGCCGCCTTCAGGAAGGGCCGCTTCGCCCGCGTCGTCGAACCCGCTTTCGATTTCTCGCTCGCCCTTTCGGAACCTGTCCGCATCGACCCGAACGACGGCCACGACTACGCGCCGGCACTCGCGGCTTTCCGCGCCGCCATCGTGTCGGACCGGCTGAAGGCCCGCGTCTCGACGCGATCGGACGGCTATGACGTCGCCGTCGGCCTCGTCGACGGCAAGCTCGCCTTCTCCGCCGCCGCCGGACTCGTCGATCCGCTCGGGCCGGGTTCCTCGCCGCGGCTGACCTTGCCGGCCGAACCGGTTGCGGCCGCTGCCGCGGTCGAGGATGCGGTCAGGCGTATCGCCAAGGCGCTTGCCCTGCAGCGTCTCGCCGCGGCCGATTCGGCCGCCGCCGCCGGACTGGCGCCAGAGATCCGCATCGCCAAGGCGCGGCCCGGCACGATCCGCGACGGCGCTTGCCCCGAAAGCCCGGACGACTTCCTCGCAGCCGTACCGGCCGGCGACGCGCCGCAGTTCGACGATTGCGACGTCCTATCGGTCGTCATGAAGAACGTCGGGAAGAAGTCGATCGACGTCACCGTGCTCCTGATCGGGCCGGATTTCTCGATCACGCCCGTATGGCCGGCGGATGGCGCCGCCAATCGCATCCACCTCGGCGAGGCGAGGACGGCGGATCTGCTGCAGATGGAGCCTGATCCGTCCGCTTCAACGGAGGAGCGCCTGATCTTCATCGCCGTACCCGGAGTCGGCAAGTCGCATACGGTGTTCGACGACCTCGGCCAGGAAGGCCTGCGCGCGGCTCCAGCGGAGCTTTCGCCCGAAGCGGCGGCGCTGCGCGACCTGCTGGCGACGGGTCTGGACGATTTCAGCCGGTCTGCCGCTCCGCAGCCGACGCGGATCGAGGAGGAGATGACCATCGCGATCAAGCCGTTCGTCGTTCGCGCTGACGCGGGCGGCTGACGGGATAGTAATGCCGGGGCGCCATACGGTCGGCGCCCGCACGAGTTCCACAGCCGATTCTGCCGAGAAGGGCGGTCGGATCGGGTGGGGAAGGTCCCTACGGACGAATCTGTCCGGGGGACCGAGACTGGGATTGTCACAACAGAGGACTGACTGCCATGAGGAAACTAATCATAGCCGCCGCGTTCGCCGTCGCCAGCCTGACGGCAGGTGCCTCGGTCGCGCAGGAGAAGCAGGATCTGTCTCCGGCCCAGCAGGCCGAGGGCCGGCTGATTCTCGAGACCGCCCGCAACCTCGTCAGCTACGGCGAGACCAAGGGCGACGCGCTCGCGCTCGTCACCGCCGCCAAGATGATGGCTGGAGTGCCGGGTCGCGTCCTGGCCGACGGCCAGGAAGGCACCGCGGGTGCCGACAAGGCCGCCAACTTCGACATCGAGACGGTCCTGAAGAAGGCCGAGGACCTCGCCCAGGGCGACGAGCTGATCACCAAGGTCGCCGCCGATGTCCGCACCGCCGCGGCCGCCAACTCCAAGGCGATCTGCTATTGGGAATACTACTGCTACTGGAACGGCTGGTGCGAATACGCCTACGCCTGCTGGTAAGCACGGCGCCAGAGCGTGAACCGACGCGCCCCGCGGCCAAACCGCGGGGCGTATGCTTTTCGCGGCGGCGCGATCCGGCATGCCAGCCGCGCCGTTTCGTCGCGCCAGGAGAGGCGCGGTGCAGCACGACCGGACAAAGGATGATATAGGCGGAACCTGATGCGGCCGGTCGCGGCGGCATCTACGGAACGGAGGGCCGCGGCGCACCATGACCAAGACCGACATCGCGCGGCGGGTGTACAACCACGCCTGGAAGCTCGACCCCATCGTCCGCAGCCTGCTGGACACGGACTTCTACAAGCTGCTCATGCTGCAGATGATCTGGGGCCTCTATCCGAAGGTCGACGCCACCTTCTCGCTGATCAATCGCGCGCGTTCAGTGCGCCTCGCCGACGAGATCGACGAGGGCGAGTTGCGAGAACAGCTCGACCATGCGCGGACCCTGCGTTTTTCCAAGAAAGAGATGATCTGGCTGGCCGGCAATACCTTCTACGGCCGCAAACAGATCTTCCAGCCCGACTTCCTCGCCTGGCTCGCCGACTTCCGCCTGCCCGAATACGAGCTGCGCAAGAAGGACGGCCAGTACGAACTCGATTTCGCCGGGCCGTGGATGTACACGACGCTCTGGGAGATTCCGGCGCTCTCCATCATCAACGAGCTTCGCTCGCGCGCCGCGATGAAGAGCTTCGGACCGTTCGCGCTCGATGTTCTTTACGCCCGGGCCAAGGCCAAGATGTGGGCCAAGACCGAGCGGCTGCGCGAGCTTCCCGATCTGAAGATCTCCGATTTCGGCACGCGCCGCCGCCACTCCTTCCTGTGGCAGCGCTGGTGTGTCGAGGCGCTGAAGGAAGGCATCGGCGGCGCCTTCACCGGAACGAGCAACGTGCTGCTGGCCATGGATTCCGACCTCGAGGCCCTCGGCACCAATGCCCATGAACTGCCGATGGTGTTTGCCGCGCTGACCGACAGCGAACAGGACCTGCTGCGCTCGCCCTACCGGGTACTCGAGGACTGGCAGCGCTACTATGGCGGCAATTTGCTGATCGTGCTGCCGGACACCTTCGGGACGGAGGCCTTCCTGCGCAACGCGCCCGACTGGGTGGCCGACTGGACCGGGTTTCGCCCGGACAGCGCCCCGCCGATCGAGGGCGGCGAACGCATCATCGACTGGTGGAAGAAGAGAGGCCGCGATCCGCGGCAGAAGCTGCTGATCTTCTCCGACGGCCTGGACGTCGACACGATCATCGACACGCACCGGCATTTCCACGGCAAGGTGCGCATGTCGTTCGGCTGGGGCACGAACCTGACCAACGACTTCGAGGAATGCGCTCCCTTCGAAACCGACCGGCTCAATGCCATCTCGCTGGTCTGCAAGGTTTCCGACGCAAACGGCCGCCCCGCGGTCAAGCTTTCCGACAACCCGGCCAAGGCGACGGGCGAACCCGAGGCGATCGAACGCTACATCCGCCTGTTCGGCGAGGAAGGGCGGGTCGAAAAGGCCGTCTATGTCTAGGCCGCACACCCGTAAGCTATTGCTTACCATCAATCTGCGGCGAACCGGCTTCGCGCTTGCCGCGCTCGCGGCCACGGCCTCTCCGGCATTGGCCCACGTTTCCGACCGCGGTTTCGTTCTGCTCCTGCCGACCGGCCACTATCTCGCCGGCGGCGCCATCGCGGTGGCGGTGAGCTTCATTGTCCTGGCGTTGATGCCGGGGGCCGCGATCGGCGCAGTCGCCCACGCGCGGCTGACGCTGATGCGGGGCGAGCCGCGCGGCCGCACGGCGGTCGGCCTGCTTTCCTTCGCCGTCTTCGCCGTCCTTCTCCTCGCCGGCTGGACGGGCAGCCGCGACCCGCTCTCCAATCCGCTGCCGCTCGTCATATGGACGCTGTTCTGGGTCGGGTTGACCCTCGTCCAGGGGATCGTCGGCAATGCCTGGTGGTGGATCAACCCCTGGTACGGACCATGGCGCCTGCTGAGACGCATTGCCGGCGATCGCGACGGCAGGTCCATCCTGCGGCTGTCCAGCGCGGCCGGCTACTGGCCGGCGCTCGTGTTGTTCTTCGGTTTCGCCTGGTTCGAACTGATCGACCCCGCGCCCGACGACCCGTCCCGGCTGGCGACAGTCGCCGCGGTCTACTATGCGGCGAACCTCGTCGCCATGCTCGTCTTCGGCCACGAGGAGTGGAGCCGGCGGGGCGAATGCCTGTCGGCTTTCTTCACCCTGCTCTCGCGCTACGCAATCGTCGGCGTCGAAGGCGAGCGCAAGGCGGCCCGCATCGCCCTGCGCTTTCCCGGCGCCGGTATCGACGCCGAGCCGCCACTGCCGCCCAGCGGTGCGCTGTTTCTTCTGCTCACGCTGGCCTCGGTTTCCTTCGACGGTTTATCGCGTACCTTTTTCTGGCTCGGCGCCAATGGCATCAATCCGCTCGAGTTCCCCGGCCGCACGGCGATGATGGCGACCAATACGGTCGGCCTCTTCGCCACTTTCGCCGTTCTCTCGGCAGCCTATCTCCTGTCGGTTGTTGCCGGCCAGTCGCTGACGCGCAGCGCCGTGACGCTTCGGCGCGCCGGTGGCCTGTTCGTCTGGTCGATCGTGCCGATCGCGCTCGCCTACCATTTCTCGCACTACCTGACCGTGCTCCTCGTCAGCGGCCAGTATGCCGTGGTCGCCCTTTCCGATCCCTTCGCGCGTGGCTGGGACCTGTTCGGCACGGCCGGCATGCAGGTCGTCACCGGCGTCACGCTCGGCGCAGAGGCGACCTGGGTGGTCTGGAACCTGCAGGCGGGCGCGATCGTCGGCGGTCACGTGCTCGCCGTGCTTGCCGCGCACCGCATCGCCACGCGGCTCCACCCTGAGCCCGGACAGGCCGCGCTGAGCGAACTCTCGCTGACGGTTCTCATGGTCGCCTACACCGTCTTCGGCCTGTGGCTCCTATCGACGCCGACCGGCGCGTGACGCCGTTCGCCGGGCCGGCGCCGGACGGGCCGCGCGGTTTCGGTTGCCAGCCAAATACTTTGGTGTTTTAGTTTGTACACAAGCGATTTCCGCCCGGTCTTTCAGGACCGGGCGGCGACGATCGGAATTCCGTCAGACTCTCAGGAACAGGGGACCTGCAATGACCGAACAACGCGCTTCCGGCACGCTTTCCAAGACCTCCGTCTCGCGCAGAACCGTGATCAAGGGAGCAGGCGCCGTCGCGGGCCTGGCGCTCGGGCCGGGCTTCGTCCGCTACGCGCAGGCGCAGAGCTCGGCGCCGATCAAGATCGGCTTCCAGGCTCACAAGACCGGCATCGGCGCCTCCTACGGGCGCTGGTACGAGCGGACCACCAACGCCGCCGTCAAGCTCATCAACGAGGCCGGCGGCATCAACGGGCGTCCGGTGGAGATCGTCATCGAGGACGACGGCACCGACCCCAACCGCGGCGCCGAGGTGGTCGCTAAGTTCGCCAACCAGCATAAGTGCGACATCGTCTACGGGACGCTGTTCAGCCACGTCGTCATCGGCTCGGCGCCGACGGCCGGCGAGCTCAAGATTCCCTACTATGTCGTCAGCGAGGGCCATCACGTCGCCTCGACGAAGCTCAACCGCTACGTCTTCCAGCCTGGCATCACCGACGTGAAGAGCCAGATCCAGGCCATGGCGCCGTGGATCGCGGCGAACGCCGGCAAGAAGGTGACGCAGATCTTCCCCGACTTCGCCTTCGGCTACGACCATCGCGACTACCTGCCGCCGGCACTGAAGGCGCAGGGCGCCGACGTCATCGCCCAGATCGCGATCCCGCCGACGGAAAGCTCGTTCACCCGCTACTTCCCGCAGATCCCGGCCGACACCGATGTGATCTACCACGTCATGGTCGGCCCGGCCGTGCTCACCTTCGTCAAGGAACTCGGCGAATTCTATGGGTCGAACCGGCCGCAGCTCTTCGGCTTCATCGATTCGCTCGAGGCCGTCGACATCTACAGCCCCGGCCTCGAATTCCTCGACGGCAGCCATTTCTGGGAGGGCTCGCCGCGCTATGCCCAGGCCAACGATTCCGACGCTCAGAAGGCCTATCGCGCGGCCGTCGGCATCGACGACAACGGCGCAGCGGTCGGCGATGCGAAGGACATCTCCACCGCCGCCCACATGTTCGGCTGCTGGGAGACGCTCTACGTCATCAAGAAGGCGATGGAAGACGCCGGCTACAAAGGGCCCGAGGACCGCGGCAAGCTGGTCGAGGCAACGGAGGCCCTGACCGAGTTCGCCGAGGGGCCGGAGCACCCGCAGGGGCCGAAGACCTTCAACGGCAAGATCCACCAGTGCTTCGGCGTCCAGAACATCTCCAAGGTCGAGGGCGGGCGCCTCAACGTGGTGCACAAGACCAGCATCGAGGACGGCGTCTACGAGCCGGAAGGCGACTACACGACAATGCCGCTTTGAGCCGTTGCCGATTGCCCGAAAGGTACTGACGACGTATATACGTCGTCAGTACCCATGAGGACAGTTCGATGGCCAAGGAAGCCGTATTCACGCTCAAGCTCGAGCCGGAACTGCGTGACACGTTCATGGCGGCCGCAAAGAGGGCCGACCGCCCCGCCTCGCAGGTCGTGCGCGAATTCATGCGCGACTACGTCCGCCAGGACCGCGAATATGCCGCCTGGCTGCAGAGCAAGGTGGATGCGGCGAGGGAGGATCTCACGGCGGGGCGGGTCTACACCGAGGAAGAGGTCCGGACGCACATGGACGAACTGGTCGCGGACCTGGAGCAAAAAGACCGCGAGGCGGCTGAGTGAAGCTCGTCTGGACCGCCGGAGCGAGGCGCGAACTAGGTGACATCGTTTCAGGCATTTGGTTCGACGACCCGGCCGCTGCAAAGAGGTTGCGGAACCGCATCGAGCATACCGCTACGCTTCTCAAGTCGCGGCCCTTCCTCGGACGACCGGGCATGATTTCCAACACGCGCGAAGCAATTCCGCACCCCAGCTACAGGATCGTCTATCAGGTGGCCGACGACACCGTGTCCATCCTCGCCGTCGTCCATACCGCGCGCCAATGGCCGCCCATGCCCGAAGGTGGCACCTGAATGGCGTTCGGCCCGCATCTCCTCCTCGCCGCCCTCGAAGGCCTCGTCACCAGCGCCGTGCTGGCGCTGATGGCGCTTGGCCTGTCGCTGGTGTTCGGCGTCATGCGCGTCGTCAACGTCGCCCACGGCGAGTTCTACATGCTCGGCGCCGTCGTCGCCTGGTGGATCGCGTCGCTGGTGACCGGCCATCCGGCGATCGGTTTCCTCGCAGCGCTGGTGATCAGCCCGCTGGTCGTCGGCGCCGTCGCGCTCACGGCCGAACGCCTCGTGCTGCGCCGCCTCGACTACAATCCGGAGGCCACCATCGTCGCCACGATCGGCATCCTCTACATTCTCCAGCAACTGGCGCTGACCTTCTACGGTCCCGACGCGCGACCCGTCGCGGCGCACTTTTCCTACCGCGTCGAGTTCACCTGGTTCGGCTATTCCGGCTACAAGCTCGCGGTCGTCGGCGCCTCGGCGGTGCTGCTCCTCCTCACCTGGTTCGTGCTGATGCGCACGCGGCTCGGCCTGGTCATGCGCGCCACGCAATACGACCGCGAAACGGCGCAAGCCTTCGCCATTCCCGTGGATCGCGTTTATGCCGGCGTCTTCGCGCTCGGCGCCATGCTGGCAGCGGTCGCGGCGGTGCTCATCGTGCCGATCAGCCAGGCGCACTACCTGATGGGCCTGGACCCGCTGCTTCTGTCCTTCATCGTCGTGATCATCGGCGGCCTCGGCTCGCTACGCGGCACGCTCGTCGCGGCCGTGCTGATCGGCCTTTCCGACGGCATCGTCTCAGCCTTCTTCCAGCCGACGCTGGCCAAGATGATCGCCACGCTGCTGGTCGCGCTGGTGCTGGTATTCCGGCCGACCGGCCTGTTCGGGACGGCGACGCGATGACGAAGGCCGCGCGGACGACGCGGAAGATCGCCCGCAAGGCGCCCCCCGGCCGCGTCTACGCGCTCCATCTCGGCGTCATCGCCGTCCTGTTCGCGCTGCAGTTCGTGCTGCCGGCCTACCATCACGGCGTACTCGCCCGCGTCCTGGTGCTCGCCGTCTTCGCCATGGGCTACAACCTGCTCTTCGGCTATGCCGGCCTGCTCAGCCTGGGCCACGCCATGTTCTTCTCCGCCGGCCTCTATGGTGCCGGCCTTTCCGTCTACCATCTCGGCTGGAGCGTACCCTCGGCGTTCGTCGGCGGCATCCTCGCCGGCGCCGTGCTGTCGGCGGCGATCGGCGTGCTGGCGCTGCGCACCACCGGCGTCGCCTTCATGATCGTCACCATGATGTTCGCCCAGGTCTTCTACCTGACGACGCTCTATCTCAACGTCTGGACCGGCGGCGACCAGGGCGTGGTGCTGCAGCAGGAGGCGCGCGCCATGGCGTTTGGCGGCGGCACGCTCGACCTGACCGATCCGTCGACCCGCTACTTCGCCGCGCTCGCCCTGTTCTCGGTCGTGCTGGTCGCGATCCTCGCCCTGGTCCGCTCGCCGCACGGGCGCGTCCTCGTCGCCATCCGCGAGAACGAGCAGCGCACGACCATGCTCGGCTACGACACCTTTGCCAACAAGCTGGTGGCCGTCATCGCCTCCGGCGTCGTCTGCTCCGCGGCCGGCGCTGCCTTCGCGCTGCTGTTCGGCTATGTGGGCTCCAGCTTCGCCTCGGTGCAGTATTCGATCCTTCCGCTGCTCTGGGTCCTGCTCGGCGGCGCGGCGACGACGCTCGGCCCGCTGGTCGGCACGCTGTTCATGTACTACCTGATCGACGTCTCCAACGACCTCCTTTCGGCCTATGCGCCGGGCTGGAACTTCAGCTCCATCGGCATCGTCGGCATCGCGCTGATCCTGCTCATCCTGTTCTTCCCGAAGGGCCTGCTCGGCTCGGTCCGGGAAAGGTGGCTGCAATGGCTGCCGTGACGCCGCTGCTCGAGACCCGCGCCCTGTCGCGCAGCTTCGGCGGCCTGCGCGCCGTCGACGGCGTCGACTTCACGCTGGAGAGCGGCGAGATCCGCGCCATCATCGGCCCGAACGGCGCCGGCAAGACGACCTTCGTCAGCCTGGTGTGCGGCCGGATCCCGCCGACTTCCGGCGCGATCCGCTTTGCCGGCAAGGACATCACCACGCTGCCTGCGCACCGGCGCGTGCGGCGCGGCATCGCCTATACGTTCCAGATCACAAGCGTCTATGCCAACCTAACCGCCTTCGACAACGTCGCCCTGGCCGTGCAGCGGCGCCTCCTCGACCGGCCCGGCGACAGGCCTTCGCGGCGCGCGCTTGCCGCCGCCACCATGGACGCGCTGGAGCGGCTCGGCCTAGCCGACCGCGCCGATACGATCGCCGGCACGCTGGCCTACGGCCACCAACGCCTTCTCGAGGTGGCGATGGGCCTGGCGTTGAAGCCGCGGCTGCTCATCCTCGACGAGCCGACGCAGGGCCTTTCCGACGGCGAGATCGACAACTTCATCGGCCTCGTACGCGACATGGCGCGCGACTCCACGGTGCTGCTCATCGAGCACAACATGCCGGTGGTGATGGCGCTGGCCGGCCGCATCACGGTCTTCGACGCCGGCCGTATCCTTGCCGAGGGCACGCCCGAGGTCATCCGCGCCGACGCCGCGGTGCAGCAGGCCTATCTGGGGACCGCCGCTTCATGACCGATGCGCTCACCGTCCGCGGACTGGACTGCCGCTATGGCGACGTACCGGTGCTGCATGGCGTCGACCTGACGCTTCGTCGCGGCGAGGTCCTGTGCGTGCTCGGCCGCAACGGCGCCGGCAAGACCACGCTGCTCAAGGCGATCATGGGACTCGTCCCGGCGACCGCCGGCTCGATCCGCCTCGGCGAAACCGAACTGACGCGCCTTGCCGCGCATGAGGTGCCGAAGGCCGGCGTCGCCTACGTGCCGCAGGGCCGGCGGCTGTTCGCCGAGCTCTCGGTGGCCGAGAACATCGAGATCGGACTGCTGGCGCGCGGCAAGGGCGCGGCGACGCGCGATTCCGTGCTCGACCTCTTCCCCGTGCTGCGCGAGCGCCTGGCGCAACGGTCGGGGACCCTTTCCGGCGGCGAACAGCAGATGCTGGCCATGGCGCGCGCACTGTGCCTGAAGCCGGAAGTGCTGCTGCTCGACGAACCGACCGAAGGCCTCATGCCGTCGATGATCGGCAGGATTCGCGACACGGTGTCGGCGCTGCGTACGCGCGGCGTGTCGACGATCCTCGTCGAGCAACGCGTCGACGCCGTCCTTTCCGTCGCCGACCGCGTGCTGTTCGTCGAGAACGGGCGCAGCCGCGACACGGTCGGCGTCGAGCAACTGCGCGCCGATCCGTCGGTCGTGCGCCGCTACGTCGGCGTCGGCTAGCCGAAGAAGACCAGCCCGCAGAGCAGGAAGGTCGGGATCAGGATGCCGCCCGACCACAGCATGTAGCCGAAGAAGCTCGGCATCTTCACGCCCTGGTGACGGGCGATCGCATAGACCATGAAGTTCGGCGCGTTGCCGATATAGGTGTTGGCGCCCATGAACACAGCGCCCGCCGAGATCGCGACCAGCGTCGAGCCGAGTGTGGTCATGAGCACCTGCGGATCGCCGCCGGCGAGCTCGAAGAAGACGAGATAGGTCGGGGCGTTGTCGAGGAACGACGAGAGGCCGCCGGTGAGCCAGAAATAGGCCATGTCGTTGGGCGCGCCCGACGGCAGCGTCACCAGCGAAACGAGCGCCGAAAGCGCGCCGTCCATGCCGGCGCGCAGGATCGCGATCACCGGCACGATGCAGACGAAGATGCCGGCGAACAGCTTGGCCACCTCCAGGATCGGCCCCCAGGAGAAGCCGTTGGCGCGGCGGAATTCGCGCGGGGTGACGACCAGCGAGACCACGGCGAGGCCGAGGATGATCGCGTCGCGCACGAGGTTCTGCAGTTCGACGGCGACACCGGCGACGGTGAAGGCGACGCCCGGCTTCCACGCGGCAGAGAGCAGGATGGCGCCGATGACGCCGGCGAGCAGCGGCAGGTTGACCAGGCCGCGCAGGCGCACGCGCGTGTCCGGCGTCGGGTCCTTGATCTTCGGCGCGCCGCCCTCGCGTCTATGGAAATAGACGTCCATCGCGACGAAGGCCGCCAGCACGATACCGCCGACCAGCAGCGTCTCGCGGAAGAGATGCTGCGTGGTCCAGAAAAAGTCGATGCCGCGCAGGAAGCCGACGAACAGCGGCGGATCGCCGAGCGGCGTCAGCGAGCCGCCGATGTTGGAGACGAGAAAGATGAAGAAGATCACGACATGGGCGTTGAACGGCCGGTTGTCGTTTGCCCGGATCACCGGACGGATCATGATCATCGAGGCGCCGGTGGTGCCGACCACCGAGGCCAGGATGGCGCCGATCGCCAGCAGGCCGGCATTGACGACGGGCGTTCCGTGGATGTTGCCGGCGACGAGGATGCCGCCCGCGATGGTGAAAAGCGCGAGCAGCAGGATGATGAACGACATGTATTCCAGCAGCAGCGTATGCAGCACCGCCTCCGCCGACACGCCCCAGCCGAAGAAGAGCGCCATCGGAACGATGACCAGCGCTGCCCAGGCGGCGGCGAACTTGCCGTAGTGGTGCTCCCAGAAATGCGGATAGAGCAGCGGCCCGGTGGCGATCGACAGGAGCAGGCCGGCGAAGGGGATGGCCCAGAGCAGACTCATCTCGGCGCCCGGGAGCCCATGGGCCTCCGCCGCGAAGGCGGGGCCTGCCATCGGCAGCACGGCGGCGAGCGCCAGTGCCGCCTTTGCCAGCATCGTCAATCGCATCGAACTCCTCCCGCTCCCGCCGGCGGTCCACCGTGGTCCGCGCGGCCGTTCACGCCAGCATCACGCCGGCGTCGCGCATGCGCCCCAGCATCGTCGCCACCGACCCGCCGAGATCGATGCCGCGGCAGGCATCGAGCCTGACCGTCGTGGCGAAACCCTGCGCGACCGCATCGAGGGCCGAATAGGCGACGCAATAGTCGGTGGCAAGGCCGACCAAAGTCACGTCGCCGATACCGCGCTCACGCAGGTAGCCGGCGAGGCCGGTGGGGGTGCGGCGGTCGTTCTCGAAGAAGGCCGAATAGCTGTCGATGGCACCGCGGAAACCCTTGCGCAGGACGAGTTCAGCCCGGGTCCAGTCGAGCCCGGGATGGAATGCCGCTCCCGGCGTCCCCTGGATGCAATGATCGGGCCACAGCGTCTGATCGCCATAGGGCATGGCGATCGTCGAGAAGGCTTCCGCGCCGGCATGGCTGGAGGCGAAGCTCGAATGGCCCGCCGGGTGCCAGTCCTGCGTCAGGATGACGTGCTCGAAGGACGGCGACAGGGCGTTGACGACGGGAACCACGGCGTCGCCGTCGGCAACGGCGAGGGCGCCGCCCGGGCAGAAGTCGTTCTGCACGTCGATGATGATCAGAGCCTTGTCGGCCATCCTTCCCCCTTTCCGCGGCTGCGCTCGCTTCGCAGAGTCGGAACGTCGCCGATGAGCGGTGACTGCGTCAACCGCTTTCGCCATCGCGTGCCCGAGCGCAGAAACGCGCATCGCGGAGCGGACGGCCGCCGCCCGGCAGACGGACGCCGCCAAACTCCGCTTTGACAACGAATCCAGCCTTGATATCATTTGCGTGCAAACGATTTTTCGTTGCCGGAGGCAAGCGTGACGCGTTACGCCAGACCAGGGACGGTCGAAGAAGCGCTGGACCTTCTCGGCGACGGCGTGTGGCGTATCCTCGCCGGCGGCACCGATTTCTATCCCACCCTCGGCGACCGGCCGGTCCGCGGCAATATCCTCGACATCTCCGCCCTTCCAGCGCTGCGCGGCATCGGCGAGACGGACGCGGAGTTCGTCTTCGGGGCGGCGACGCGATGGACGGACATCGCCCGCCACGACCTGCCGCCTGCCTTCGATGCGTTGCGCCAGGCTGCAAGCGAGGTCGGCTCGATCCAGATCCAGAACGCCGGGACGATCGGCGGCAACCTGTGCAACGCGTCTCCGGCGGCCGACGGCGTTCCGGCGTTGATGGTGCTCGATGCGACGGTCGAGGTTCGCTCGCGCGAATCGACCCGGCGCCTCGGTCTTTCCGACTTCGTCCTCGGCAACCGCCGGACCGCGCTGCGCCCTTGCGAGATGGTGACCGCCGTGACCGTGCCGAAGCGGGCGGCACGCGGCGGTTCGGCATTCGTCAAGCTCGGCGCGCGGCGCTACCTGGTCATTTCGATCGCCATGGCGGCGGCCCGGATCGAGGTTGGGCCGGACGGCACGATCGCCAATGCCGCGGTCGCCGTCGGCGCCTGCTCGGCCGTCGCGCAGCGATTGGGTTTCCTCGAGGACGCGCTGGTCGGCCGACCTGTCGACGGAGATCTCGGCGAGGCCGTGCACGTCTCGGACCTCGCCGCGCTGACCCCGATAGACGACGTTCGCGGCAGCGCCGCCTACAGGCGCGAGGCGGCCCTCGAGATCGTGCGGCGCGCCGTCAGGGCCGCGGCGGTGCGGCCGTCGGGGAGGGACCTCGCCGCATGAGCATGCAGGCCGCCCGCATCTCGTTCAGTGTCAACGGCGTTCCCGTCGTCGTCTCCGCACCGCCGGTGCGCCGCCTGTCGGCGGTGCTGCGCGAGGATCTCGGACTGACCGGGACCAAGGTCGGCTGCGACGCCGGCGACTGCGGCGCCTGCACGGTCCTCGTCGACGGCGAACCGCTGTGCGCCTGCCTCGTCCCTGCCGCACGTCTCGAAGGCACCGAGGTGCGCACGGTCGAAGGATTGGCGAACGGCATGCTGTCCAGGCTGCAGGCATCGTTCCTCCACCATGGCGCGGCGCAGTGCGGGATCTGCACGCCCGGTCTGCTGATGGCCGCGACAGCACTGCTCGAGCGCTCGCCGGCGCCTTCCGAGGACGAGGTCGCCGATGCGCTCGGCGGCGTGCTCTGCCGCTGCACGGGCTACCGCAAGATCGTCCGCGCCGTGATGCAGGCGGCTGCCGGCCCAGATACGCTCGATCTCCGCCTTCCCGCCGCCGGCAAGGCGGTCGGCGCCGCGCCCGTGCGGCTGGACGGCGTCGCCAAGGTCACCGGCGCCGAGATGTTCGGCGCCGACGGCATCCCCGCCGGCGCGCTCGCCGTCGCCGTGATCCGCTCCCCGCACCACCATGCCCGCTTCGCCTTCGGCGACCTCGCCGCCTACGCGGCCCGCCACAAGGGCGTCGTCGGGGTCTACACGGCGGCCGATATTCCCGGCGTCAACCGGTTCGGCACGATCCCGGCCTTTGCCGATCAGCCGGCACTCGCCGACGGCCTGGTGCGCTTCCGCGGCGAGGCCGTCGCGCTGGTTGCCGGCGAGCGGGAAGCCATGCGCGATCTCGACCTCGGCGCCTTTCCCGTCGAGTGGACGCCGCTTCCGCACGTGCTCGAGCCGGACGCCGCACGGTCGGCCGAACCGCTGCACGAGTCGCGCAAGGGCAACCTGCTGACGCAGGGCTTGGTCGAACATGGCGATGCTGAGGCCGCCCTTGCCGGCGCAGCCGTCACCGTCAGCGGCGCGATCGAGACCTCCTATGTCGAGCACGCCTATATCGAGCCGGAAGCAGGCTACGCGGAGATGGACGGCGACACGCTGGTGATCCGCGCCTGCACCCAGGCGCCCTGGATGGACCGCGACGATACCGCCGGGGTGCTTGGCCTTTCGCCGGCTAATGTCCGTATCGTGCCTACCGCGACGGGCGGTGGCTTCGGCGCCAAGCTCGACCTGTCGGTGCAGCCGCTGATCGGGCTCGTGGCGCTGAAGACCCGGCGGCCGGCGGCGCTGGCCTACAGCCGGTTCGAATCGATGGCGTCGACGACCAAACGGCATCCGGCTTCGATGCGCGCCACCGTCGCCGCCGACGCCGCCGGCCGCATCGTCGGCATGGTTTTCGAGGGCGACTTCAACACCGGCGCCTATGCGAGCTGGGGGCCGACGGTGGCGACACGCGTCCCAATCCACGCGTCCGGGCCCTACGTCACCCCGAACTACCGGGCCGTCGGCCGGGCGATCCACACCAACGGCCCGATCTCCGGCGCCTTCCGCGGCTTCGGCGTGCCGCAGGCGACCATCATGCAGGAAACGCTCTACGACGAACTCGCCGCCCGGCTCGGCCGCGACCGGCTGGAATTCCGCGTCGCCAATGCACTTCGTAACGGCTCCGTTACGGTCTGTGGACAGCGGCTCGACCGCGGCGTTGGCATCGTCGACTGCCTGGAGGCCCTGAGGCCGCGCTGGGAAGAAGCGCTGGCGGCGGCCGAGGCCTTCAACGCCGCGCATGACGGGACGCGCCGCGGCGTCGGCATCGCCTCGTGCTGGTACGGCTGCGGCAACACCTCGCTGCCCAATCCCTCCACCATCAAGATCGGCCTGACGCCGGACGGTATGATCGTGCTGCACCAGGGCGCCGTCGACATTGGCCAGGGTTCGAACACGGTGATCGCCCAGATCGCCGCCGACGGGCTCGGCATCCCGCTCGCGGCGATCCGGCTGGAGACCGGCGACACGGCGATCACGCCCGACGCCGGCAAGACCTCGGCGTCGCGCCAGACCTTCGTCAGCGGCCGCGCCGCCCAGGCCGCGGCCTCCGTCCTGCGCGAGAAGCTGCTTCGATTCGCCAACGTATCGAACCTTGCCACGCTTGATCTCGCGCCCGGGAAGCTGGTCATTCGCGACGGCGACGCGACGCGCAGCCTCGACCTTTCCGCCCTTCCGCAAGACGCCGACGGCTATGTCTTCTCGGCGGTCGAGAGCTACGATCCGCCGACCGCGCCGCTCGACGCCAGGGGCCAGGGCAGTCCCTATGCGGTTTACGGCTACGGCGCCCAGATCGTCGAACTCGAGGTCGACCTCGCCCTGGGCACGGTGCGGCTGGTGCGCATCACCGCTGCCCACGACGTCGGCCGCGCCATCAACCCGATACTCGCCGAGGGCCAGATCGAAGGCGGCATCGCCCAGGGCATCGGGCTGGCGCTGATGGAGGAGTACATACCGGGGCGCACCGAGAACCTGCACGACTATCTGATCCCGACCATCGGCGACGTGCCGCCGATCGAGACCATCCTCGTCGAAGTCCCGGATCCGGAAGGACCCTTCGGCGCCAAGGGTCTCGGCGAGCATGTGCTGATCCCGACCGCGCCGGCGATCCTCAACGCCATTCGCCACGCGACCGGAGTACTGGTGACGAAGGTCCCGGCGACGCCGAGCCGGATTCTCGCCGCCATGCGCGCCAGGGGAACGGGCCGATGAGCGAGCTCGCCGAACGTTTCGACACGCATGAGCCAGGACCGGCGCAGGCCGGCGACAAGATCCGCTGCGACGCCTGCCCGGTCATGTGCTACGTCGCCAAGGGCCGCACCGGCGCCTGCGACCGCTACGCCAATGCCGGCGGCCGCATCGTGCGCTGCGATCCGCTGGTCGTGCTCGATCATGCCGCTGAGACCGGCGAGCCCGTGGTGCCGTTCCTCGAGGGCGGCGGCTGGGAAGGCGAGATCGTCAACACCGGGCGGCGCTTCGTCACCGCCATCGGTGCGGGCACGACCTATCCCGACTACAAGCCGGCGCCGTTCATCGTCAGCCAGGAGGTCGACGGCGTCGACCTCGTCACGGTCGTCACCGAAGGCATCTTCAGCTATTGCGGCGTCAAGGTGAAGATCGATACCGACCGTCACATCGGCCCGGAGACGGCGACCGTGCGCGCCGCCGGCGAGGCGGTAGGCCACGTGACGACGGGCGAATACGGATCGCAGATGCTGTCGCTCGGCGGCGTGCACCACCTCACCGGCGGCTCCAAGGCCGAAGGCCGGGTGACCTGCGACACGCTGGTGGCGCTGTGCAACAAGAAGCCGGTCGCGCTCTCCATCGACGGCGGCGCCACGGTCGTCGTCGAGGCGGGCAAGCCGCCTATCATCGACGGCAAGGCGGAGAGCCGCATGCGCGTCGGCTGCGGCTCGGCGACGATCGGCATGTTCGCCACACAGTGGCGCGGGCTGGTGGACGAGGTGGTGGTGGTCGACGACCACATCACCGGCGTGGTCTCCGAGCACCAGGCCGGCAAGGTGCTCGGCTGGGCGGACACCGGCATCAAGATCGTCGGGCGGCGTTCGACGCCCGGCCGCTACTTCAAGGTCTCCGATCCAGGGCTCGGCTGGGGCGGCACGACGATTACCGACCCGCTCGACATCCTCGGCCCGTGGAACCCGAAGAAGGGCGCCCGGCCGGGCCTCTCGCTGATGATGGTGTCGACCACGGGCGAGCAGTACGCCTACTACGAGCTCGACGAGGATCTGAAGCCGGCGAAGAAGCCCTTCCCCGATCGGCTGGCGAAATCGGTGCGGCTGATCGAGGAGAATTGCGAACCGGCGCTGTGCACGGTGCTGTTCGTCGCCGGGGCGGGCGGGTCGCTGCGCGCCGGCGTCGTCGAGAACCCGGTCAACCTGACCCGCTCCGTACAGGGGCTGAGGACCTACGTCACGGTGGGCGGCGCGCCGGTCTATGTCTGGCCGGGCGGCGGCATCACGCTGATGGTCGATGTCGCGCGCGTGCCCGACAACGCCTTCGGCTACGTACCGACGCCCGCGCTGGTCGCGCCGATCGAATTCACGCTGCGCCGCGACGACTATGTGCGCCTCGGCGGCTACGAGAACGAGATCCGCACGGTCGCCGACGTGCTGGCGCGCGGCGGCGAATACGGCAACCCGCGCGCCGGCGCCCGGGCTTCGGCCGGCAATCTGTGGCCGCCGCTGGAGCAGCTGCGGCGCATGCCCGCGGACGCGCCGCGATGATGGCGCAAGCGCAGGTGCGCCTGCTCGCCGACGGCAGGCGGCTGCATCTCCATCACGGTCCGATCGACCTGATCGTCGAGGCTTTCGCCGAAGCCGACGAACGCGCGGCGGCCTACCGGCGGATCACGACGCGCTTCGCCACAGTCCTCGAGGAACTCGTCGCCGAACTCGGCGAACTGCGCCGTCCCGCGACGACGACGCCGCGCAGCTTCAACGGATCGACCGCCCGGCGCATGGAGCAGGCGGTCTGCCCTCTGTCCGCCGACTTCATCACGCCGATGGCCGCGGTCGCCGGGGCGGTCGCCGACGAGACGCTCGCCGCGCTGGTCGAAGGCGGCGACGTCGCCAAGGCCTATGTGAACGACGGCGGCGACATCGCGCTGTTCCTTTCGCCCGGCCAGTCGATCCGCGCCGCGGTGGCGGGGACGGGCAACGGCCTCTCCGACCGGCTGGTGGTGCAGGCCGACGACCCCGTGCGCGGCATCGCCACCAGCGGCTGGCGCGGCCGCAGCCATTCGCTCGGCATCGCCGACGCCGTGACGGTCCTGGCGAAGAGCGCGGCCGAGGCCGACGCCGCCGCGACCATCGTCGCCAACGCCGTGGACCTGCCCGGCCATGCCGCCGTCACGCGCGTGCCGGCCTCGTCGCTGTCGCCCGACAGCGACCTCGGCGACCGGCTCGTCACCTACCGGGTCGGCGCGTTGTGCCGCACCGAGATCGCCGAGGCGCTCGACCGCGGGACTGCCGTCGCCGAGCGGCTGCGCCGCGCCGGCCTGATCGAGGCCGCGGCGCTGTTTCTCGGCGGCGGGGTGCGCCTCTGCGGCGACCCTCGTCTCGTTCCCGCGACCGATATTGCAGAGACTTCGAAGGGGATTACCGTCCATGCCTGAGTTCACGATCCGCAAGACCAGTCTCGTCGTCGAGGAGATCTTCCACGAGGGCGGACCCGCCGCCGACCGGCCGCGCCGGCGGGCGGCGGCGATGGCCGTGGTGAAGAACCCCTTCGCCGGGCGCTACGAGGCGGCGCTGCAGGGCGCCATGGACGATCTGAAGCCCCTCGGCCTGATGCTGACCGACCGCCTGATCGGCGCGCTCGGCGAGCGTTCCGCGATCGACGGCTACGGCAAGGGCGCCATCGTCGGGACGGAAGGCGAGATCGAGCACGGCGCGCTGTGGCACGTGCCGGGCGGCTATGCCATGCGCGAGCGACTCGGCGAGGCGCGCGCCATCGTGCCCTCGGCGATGAAGGTCGGCGCCTTCGGCGCGCGTCTCGACGTGCCGGTCGGCCACATCAACGCCGCCTATGTGCGCAGCCATTTCGACGCCATGGAGGTCGGCGTCGCCGACGGCCCGCGCCCGGACGAGATCCTCTTCGTGCTGGTCATGACCTGTGGCCCGCGCATCCACAACCGCATGGGCGGGCTGGCGGTCGCCGACATCAAGGCCTGGGACGGGCTACGGTGAGCGGCGACGACAACATCCTGAGACTCGTCGACGCCGAACCGGACGGCGACGCCTACCGGCTGCAGGACCAGATCGGCT
The DNA here is from genome assembly GCA_964371125.1 of uncultured Mesorhizobium sp. Classification (GTDB taxonomy): domain Bacteria; phylum Pseudomonadota; class Alphaproteobacteria; order Rhizobiales; family Rhizobiaceae; genus DUSC01. The sequence continues at coordinate 28,986 of CAYJMY010000040.1, forward strand.
TCGTCCTGCGCAAGGCGCACCAGCGCCATGTCGCCATCTTCGCCACCCAAATCGGCGACCTGACCCCGCCGCAATTCGCCGCGCTGGCCAGGCTGCGCGACGTCGGCGAGACCTCGCAGAACCAGCTCGGCGCGCTGGTGGCCATGGACGCGGCGACGATCAAGGGCGTCATCGACAGGCTGAAGGCGCGCGGGCTGGTGGCGCTCACGCGTCACGCCGGCGACCGGCGGCGGCTGATGGTGAGCCTGACGGCGGAAGGCCGCGCGGCGATCGAGCGGCTGGTGCCGCTGGCCCGGGCGATCACGGCGGAAACGCTGGCGCCGCTCTCGGCACGCGAGGCGGAGACCCTGACGCGCCTGCTCAACAAGATCGCCTGACGGCAGGCACGGCACCTCCCCGTCGAGGAGACGTCGCGCCGGCGCCCTTTCGTGCACAAAGAAGATCGTGCCCTGGAGGGCATGGCGCGGTCGCGGATTCGGGGACCTGGTCGTATGTCGCCGGCCGTCATGACGTGT
>CAYJMY010000041.1:0-29491 GCA_964371125.1 uncultured Mesorhizobium sp.
CAGTGAATCATGCTGAAAGCCTCGCGGCGAGCGACTTCTTCAACAGCCTGCTAGAAACGCAATATCGCCTCCGGACACCTGCGTGGTCTCTACCGATAGACTGCGCAAAAGAACCGACGCAATAGTGAGAGGACAAGGCCGGCTGACAAACACCTGACATGTCCACGCAACGCCAAACTCTCAGCTGCCTACACACCCTGAATGTTATCACCGGCCCAAGCCGAGTATCTACGGCGCGCGACTGCTTGCTATTTTCTTACATTCAGGCGAAGCTGCCAATTATCCGCTGGATACCCTGTTAAAGACGCGTCCGATTGATACGCTTCGGGATGATTACCCAATGTTTAGACGAAATACATTGCTGATAATATTGATTTTACTACTATTTCTGTTTGCGACCATGATCTTCCTCAGCGACTTCGTCGGCCCGGTTGCGAGGAATTCACTGGTGTCAGTGGCCGAAGAAGGGTTCAAAGTCATTGTAAGTGCGCTTGCCGGCGCACTCGCGGCGGTTTTCGGCGCGAAGGAGAAATAGGATGTTTGGAAAAGTCATACTCCTATTGATTCACTTTATCTTTGCCGGATGGAACATCACGGCGGCCTTCGCTGAGGATCAGGTCGAGAAAGGATCCAACGCACAAGCCTTTTATGAGCTCATCAGCACATGCGCAGCCGGTGCAGAGATACAAATATCCGCAGATATGGAAGGGTCGCTGAAAGATTTTTTTTCAGGCCAGAACTTTCAGGGGCAAGGTAGCATTTTAACTCAAACTCAATGGTTACAGCTTTTCGCCGAGGAGGACAGGATAGAAGCGGCGGGACTTTACCATGCTTGTATAAAAGACATATTGAAGATGATAATAGATGAGAAAGACAAACAAACAAGAAACAACAAAGCCGCATATATAACCAATAACTTCGCATTTTTTTGTTCACCATCAACAAACAATGAAGTTACGGTTTTGCTTGATAATTCGGTGGTGCCTAATTCGCCTGATATCGGGAAAGTTTTTTTTGACTTTAAGGTTTTACTAGATAGATTTTACATAGGGAAGGATATGAATTTGTATACTGATGGTCTCGGCGTGAATACTTTCGTCGGCCATAACCTTAAATCTCCTTCTGAAGTGAAAGCGCAGCGCGAGGCATACGATTCTAGTGGAATAACAGAGAAAGTATACTTGCTAATTTATTACAGCTATGAACCGGTCAAAACGATTGGCCAAGGACAAAAAACGGTTGAAAGGACTTTTATATTCTTTCTAGATTTCAATGCGCAATTTATTGCATTCTTACGAGAAGTATATCTTGATGACAACGGGCAGCGGCACGCCCTGATCATTAGGAAACTCGTAGCTACCTGCACCCGCGACCTAAGCGCGGGTCTGGAACCGCCCGTGGTGACGGGAGATAAGAGAGTTGAGGATCAAGGTACGGCTGCGCCGACTGAGGCTGGCAATCTATGCGATCGATTGGCTGGGAATGAATATGACCTTCGCAGGAATCTCAACTTCTCGGCGGTGCCCTACCGCTTGCTTGCGGTGCATGCGGCGCAGGCAATCGACGCCTGTCGTATTGCAGCTCAGAGCGAACCTCAAGAACTCCGCTATAGTTATCAGCTCGCACGCTCATTGCAGACCCAACGTTCTCCTGAAGCCAAGGAATTGCTGACTAAATTGGTTGTCGCTGGCTACCCAGCTGCACACGACAATCTGGGATGGGTCTATTACAATCAGGGGAATGTCCGCGAGGCGGTAGAGCTATTCAAGAAAGGCGCGATGTTGGACGATGTTGAGTCAATGGTCAGCTACGCAAGGCTTCTCCTGGGGGGCAAATGGGTCGCTAGAGACGTTGATCAAGCGTATCGGTACTTTCAGATAGCGGCGGCACGCGGTCATCCGGACGCTGAAGCGGCAATACAGGAACTCGAAAGAGGGCAGAGGGCGAGAGAACTTGGTGTAACTATCTTTGGTGCGATTTTAAGAGGGATAATAGCAAAAGATCGTTGAAGAGACCCTAAACAAAGCCCTCTCGTTTTCAGCGCTATGACGTAGGGTCATTGTAGGAGTTGCTTAGAACGCCGGTGATTCCACGTCGATATGATCACATGCTGAAGCGTTTTTTTCGAATGACCGGCGGTTTCTTTGGACTGACATTCTTTGATTGAACTGGCGTTGCTGGTGATTTGATATCAGTGTTCTATTAGTTACGTAATTAGATAAATTCGATGACAAATTAAATTTTTGGTTAAGTTATCGCTATTCATGTCGTTTCCCAAGTAGGGCCGTTGTTATTTTCGGCCTTCAAAGAAGACGATGACAATGCGCCTCTTGACTCCCTCCCAACCAGTTGGTTTGTTGCATACCAACCAGTTGGTATGTCGCCATGAACGCCCATCCGTCCCGCCAGAAATTCATCGATGCCGCGATCGCCGTCGTGCGCGAGCAGGGGTATGCGGCGACGTCGGTCGACGAGATCTGCGCCCGGGCGGGGGTCGGCAAGGGCAGTTTCTTCCATCATTTCAAGAGTAAGGAAGAGCTGCTGCTGGCGGCGATCGAGCACTGGAACGCGTTCACCGGCGCGGTGTTCGCGGACGCGCCCTATCGCCGGCTCGCCGATCCGCGCGCGCGACTGCTCGGTTATGTCGACTTTCGCGTCGCCATCCTCGACCGGCCGATCCCCGAATTCGCCTGCCTGCTCGGCACGCTGGTGCAGGAGGTCTACCAGAGCCACCCGGCGCTGCTTGCGGCCTGCGACGCGGGCATGAGCGGGCATATCGACGAGCTCGTCGCCGACGCGGCCGGGGCCAAGGCGCTCCATGCGCCGGACGCCGACTGGACGCCGGAAAGCGTCGGCTTCTTCATCCAGGCCGTGCTGCAGGGCTCGTTCATCTTCGCCAAAGCGAAGAACGGTGCCGAGGTGGCGCGCGACAACCTCGCGCACCTGCGCCGCTATCTCGAATCGCTTTTTCCCCCGGCAGTGACAGAGGAGTAGACCCATGCCGCACACGATCCGCCTGCACCGCGTGCTGAAGGCCCCGCCCGCCAAGGTCTACCGCGCCTTCCTCGACCCGGACGCCATGTGCCGCTGGCTGCCGCCCTACGGGTTCCTCGGCAAGGTGCACCATGCCGACGCCAGGGTAGGCGGCACGTTCCGCATGTCGTTCACCAACTTCACCACGGGCGGCGCGCATTCGTTCGGCGGCGAGTATCTGGAACTCGAGGAGAACCGGAAGCTCGTCTACACCGACCGCTTCGACGACCCGAACCTGCCCGGCGAGATCAAGGTGACGGTGGAACTGACCGAGGTGTTCTGCGGCACCGACCTGAAGATCGTGCAGACGGGCATCCCGGAGATGATCCCCGAGGCGGCGTGCTATCTCGGCTGGCAGGAATCACTCTCGCAGCTCGCCAATCTGGTCGAGCCGGAGATCAGGGAGGGGTGACGGGCGTTCTGCCGGCGCGAATGCCCCTCTGGTCCTGGGCGAAAGGCCCCCTCACCCGGCTCGGGCTCCGCCCTCGCCACCCTCTCCCCGGCGGGGAGAGGAGCGCCGGCCGCCGCGCCGTCACCCTCCCCGGCGAGCGCGGCGAACCTCTGCAAAACGCTGGAATCGGCGCCGGGCGGCCTCTTCTCCCCGGCGGGGAGAAGGTGGCCGCGAAGCGGCCGGATGAGGGGGAAATCGAGCATCGAGCGCTACCTGTCCCCCTAAGCCAGCCGACTTTTGAGACGAGAGAGCGTCGAGCACTGCCTCCACCGCCCCCACCCGGCCCCTCGGGCCACCCTCCCCGAAAAGAAAAGGGAAGCGTCGCGCGCGGCCTTGCCGACCCCCTCTGTCGCCTTCGGCGACATCTCCCCCTCGAGGGGGGGGAGATAACGTACCTCACGTGATCACGGTCGGCTCCGCGCGGCCGGTGTGCCGGCGGATGCCGGCGATGTCTTCCGCCGCGGCGATGAGGTCGGCCAGCGCCGCCTGCGTCTCCAGGCCGTGTTTTGCCGGGTCGGGCTCGTAACGCTCGATGTAGACGCGCAGCGTGGCGCCGGACGTGCCGGTGCCCGACAGGCGGAAGACGACGCGCGAGCCGCCCTCGAACAGCACGCGGATGCCCTGGTTGCGGCTGACCGAGCCGTCGACCGGGTCGTGGTAGGCGAAATCGTCGGCCGCGGCGATCGTAAGCGCGCCGATGCGCGTGCCGGGCAGCGCAGCCAGCCGGGCGCGGAGCCCGTCGACCAGCCGGTTGGCGGCGTCGGTGTCGACGGCCTCGTAGTCGTGGCGGGAATAGTAGTTGCGGCCGTACTCGGCCCAGTGGCGCTCGACGATCGCCTTCACCGGCTCCTTGCGCACGGCGAGGATGTTCAGCCACAGAAGCACCGCCCACAGGCCGTCCTTCTCGCGCACGTGGTCGGAGCCGGTGCCGGCGCTCTCCTCGCCGCAGATGGTGGCCACGCCGGCGTCGAGCAGATTGCCGAAGAACTTCCAGCCGGTCGGCGTCTCGTAGAGGCCGATGCCGAGCTTTTGCGCGACGCGGTCGGCGGCGGCACTCGTCGGCATCGAGCGGGCGATGCCCTTCAGGCCGCCGGCATAGCCGGGCGCCAGGTGCGCGTTGGCGGCGAGCAGGGCCAGCGAATCCGACGGGGTGACGAAGATGCCCTTGCCGATGATCAGGTTGCGGTCGCCGTCGCCGTCGGAGGCCGCGCCGAAATCGGGCGCGTCGGCCGCCATCATCTCGTCGTAGAGATCTTTTGCGTGGACGAGGTTGGGGTCGGGATGGTGGCCGCCGAAATCGGGCAGCGGAACGGCGTTGCGCGCCGTGCCGGCCGGGGCACCGAGGCGGTTTTCGAGGATCTCCTTCGCGTAGGGGCCGGTGACGGCGTGCATGGCGTCGAAGGCCATGCGGAAGCCGGAGCGGAACATGGCGCGGATGGCATCGAAGTCGAACAGCGTTTCCATCAGCGCCGCGTAGTCGGCGACGGGATCGATGATTTCGACCTCCATCGGGCCGAGGCGGGCGAGGCCGATCGTGTCGAGGTCGATCGCGCCGCCTTCGAAGATGCGGTAGCGATCGATGACCTTCGAGCGGGCGAAGACGGCGTCGGTGATCTTTTCCGGGGCCGGGCCGCCATTGCCGATGTTGTACTTGATGCCGAAGTCCTCGTGCGGGCCGCCGGGATTGTGCGAGGCCGACAGGACGAGGCCGCCGAAGGCGCCGTACTTGCGGATGACGTGCGAAGCGGCCGGGGTCGACAGGATGCCGCCGCGGCCGACGATGACGCGACCGAAGCCGTTGGCGGCGGCCATGGCGATGGCCGTCTGGATGACCTCGCGGTTGAAGTAGCGGCCGTCGCCGCCGACGACCAGCGTGCGGCCGGCATAGAAGTCGAGCGAATCGAACACCGACTGGATGAAGTTCTCGGCGTAGTTCTCCTGCTGGAACACCGGGACCTTCTTGCGCAGGCCCGACGTGCCCGGCTTCTGGTCGGCGTAGGGTTTCGTGGCGACGTCCCTGATCATCAGTCTGCGGGCCTTCTCGAGATCAACGATGCGTAGAGCTGCGCGTACCTGCCGGCGGAACGGACCCAGGAGACATCGGCCTTCATGCCCTGCTTCTGCATGGACGACCACGACTTCGGGTCGCCATGGGCGGCGATCGTACGCTGGACCGCGTGCATGAGCGCCTCGGCGCTGCCGGGGGCAAAGAGGAAGCCGGTGGCGGCGCCAGCGGACAGCGCTGCCTCGTTGGCGTCGACGACGGTGTCGGCCAGCCCGCCGGTGCGCGCCACCACCGGAACGCAGCCGTAGCGTAGCGCGTAGAGCTGGGTCAGCCCGCAGGGCTCGAAGCGAGACGGAACCAGGATCGCGTCGCAACCGCCCTGCATCAGGTGCGAGAGCGACTCGTCGTAGCCGATGACGACGCCGACGCGGCCGCGGTGGTGGGCGGCTGCGGCGAGCAGCGCGCCTTCCAGCGCCCGGTCGCCCGAGCCGAGCACGGCGAGGCGGGCGCCGGCCGCCGCGATGCGGTCGACGACGCCGGCGAGAATGTCCATGCCCTTCTGCCAGGTGAGCCGGCTGATGACGCAGAACAGCGGCGCGTTGTCGTGCTCGAGGCCGAAGCGCTGCTCGACGGCGCGGCGGTTGGCGGCGCGTGCGCGCAGCGACTTCGCCGTATAGGCTGCGGCGAGATGGATGTCAGTCTGCGGGTCCCAGACCGCCGTGTCGATGCCATTGACGATGCCGTGGAGGTCGCCGGCGCGCAGATTGATCAATCCGTCGAGGCCCATGCCGAATTCGGGCGTGCGGATCTCCTGCGCGTAGGTCGGGCTGACCGTGGTGATCGCCCAGGCCGACTGCAGGCCGGCCTTGAGGAAGCCGACGCCGCCGTAATATTCGACGCCGTCGAGCGCCATGGCCGCCGGCGGCAGGCCGAGCGCGGGGAAGATCTCGGCGCCGAACTGGCCCTGAAAGGCGAGGTTGTGGACGGTCACCACCGACGGCGTCGACGGCGCGCCGCCATATTTCATGTAGGCCGGCGCCATCGCCGCCTGCCAGTCATGGGCATGGACGAGGTCGGGGACATAGCCCGGCAGGATGCCTCCGGCGATGTCGCTGGCGACGCGGGAGAAGGCGGCAAAGCGGCGCCAGTTGTCCGGCCAGTCGCCGCCGACCGCATCGCCATAGGGACCGCCCGGCCGGTCGAAGAGATGCGGCGCATCGAGGACGAGGAGGTCGAGGCCGGCGACTTCCGCAGCGAGCACCGCCGCCTTGCCGCCGAACAGGGCGTCGTAGCGATGGAGCGCCTTCTTCCGCCCGACCGCGGCCATCACCGCCGGATAGCCGGGGACCAGCGAGCGGGTCGCCACGCCGTAGCCGGCGAGCGCGGCCGGCAAGGCGCCGGCCACGTCTGCGAGGCCGCCGGTCTTGACCAGCGGAAATATCTCCGGAGCGACCGCGAGGACTTTCATCACCCCAGCCTGTCGATCATCGCCTGGGTGATCAGGCAGATGCCGCTTTCGCTGCGGCGGAAGCGCTTCGCGTCGAGCTCGGGATCGTAGCCCACGGACAGGCCCTCGGGGATCCTGACGCCACGATCGAGCACGACCTTGCGAAGCGTCGCGTTGCGGCCGACGACGCAGTCGGGGAGGACGACCGCCTCCTCAAGCGAAGAAAAGGAGTTCACGCGCACGCCGGTGAACAGCAGGCTCTTGCGCAGCGCCGCGCCGGAGATGATGCAGTCGCCGGCGACGAGCGACGAGACTGCCGAGCCGCGGCGCCCGTCCTCGTCGTGGACGAACTTTGCCGGCGGCTTGATCTCGGCATAGGTCCAGATCGGCCAGTCGCGGTCGTAGATGTCGAGTTCGGGCAGGACATCGGTGAGGTCGATATTGGCTTCCCAGTAAGCGTCGATCGTACCGACATCGCGCCAGTAGGAGACGTGCTCGAAGGAGGAGCGGACACAGGACTTGGCGAATCGGTGCGCCACGGCCTTCCCGTTCTTGACGATCCACGGAATGATGTCCTTGCCGAAGTCGCGGCTCGAGGCGGTATCGACCGCGTCGCGGCGCAGCTGGTCCATCAGGAACTTCGTGCGAAAGACGTAGATGCCCATCGAGGCCAGCGCGAAGTCGGGCTTGTCGGGCATGCCGGGCGGATCGGCCGGCTTCTCGATGAAGGAGACGATACGGTCCTTCCCGTCGACATGCATGACGCCGAAGCCGGTCGCCTCCATGCGCGGCACCTCGAGGCAGCCGATGGTGACGTCGGCGCCGGAATCGACGTGCTCGCGCAGCATCAGCTCGTAGTCCATCTTGTAGACGTGATCGCCGGCGAGGATGACCATGTACTCCGTGTTGTAGGCCTCGATGATGTCGATGTTCTGGAACACCGCGTCGGCGGTGCCCTCGTACCATTGCGTCTCGGAGACGCGCTGGCTGGCCGGGAGAATGTCGAAGCTCTCGTTGCGCTCGGGACGGAAGAAATTCCAGCCGCGCTGCAGGTGGCGGATGAGCGAATGCGCCTTGTACTGCGTGGCGACCCCGATGCGGCGGATGCCGGAGTTCAACGCATTGGAAAGCGCGAAGTCGATGATGCGGCTTTTTCCGCCGAAATAGACGGCGGGTTTGGCGCGGACGTCGGTCAGTTCCTTGAGCCGGCTTCCCCTTCCGCCGGCGAGGACATAGGCCATCGCGTCGCGCGCGAGCGGCTGGTTGCGCTTTTCCATGTCATCCTCCCACTGGCCCTTCGGGCACGAATTCAAGCATGAGCGTGGCGAGCGGCGGCAGGAGCAGCGTCGCGACCGCGGCTCCTCCCTCCGGCCTTGCCTCGACCAACCCGCCGTTCCCCTTACCACTGCCGCCATACTCGGCGGCATCGGTATTGACGATCTCCCGCCAGCGACCGGCGTGCGGCAGCGGTACGCGGTAGTCCTCGCGCGGCACGGGCGTGAAGTTCGACACCACGGCCACCGGCGGGACACCCGGCGCCTTGCGCAACCAGGCGAAGACCGAATTCACCGCGTCGTCGACGATCAGCCAGGAGAATCCCTCGCCTTCGCAGTCGCGGGCGTGGAGCGCCGGGCGCGACCGGTAGACGACGTTGAGGTCCCTGACCAGTCGCTGCACGCCGCGATGGGGGGCATTGCCGAGCAGCCACCAGTCGAGGGCGCGCGCCTCGCTCCATTCGGCGCGCTGGGCGAACTCCTGTCCCATGAACAAGAGCTTCTTGCCCGGGTAGCCCCACATGAAGGCGTAGTAGGCGCGCAGCGTGGCGAACTTCTGCCAGTCGTCGCCGGCCATCTTGTGAAGCAGCGCGCCCTTGCCATGCACGACCTCGTCGTGGCTGAGCGGAAGGACGAAATTCTCGGTGAAGGCGTACATCAGGCCGAAGGTGATCTCCTGGTGATGATGCCGGCGGTGGATGGGCTCGCGCGCCAGGTAGCGCAGCGTGTCGTTCATGAAGCCCATGTTCCACTTGAATCCGAAGCCGAGCCCGCCTTCGTGGACCGGCTGCGTGACCTTCGGCCATGAGGTCGATTCCTCGGCGATCGTGACCGCCCCGGGGTAGCCGCCGTAGAGGGCGCGGTTCATCTGCTGGAGGAAGCGCACGGCCTCGAGATTCTCGCGTCCGCCCCGTTCATTGGGGATCCACTCGCCGGCCTTGCGCGAGTAGTCGAGGTAGAGCATGGAGGCGACCGCATCGACCCGCAATCCGTCGACATGGTACTTCTCCGCCCAGTAGAGGGCGTTGTTGACGAGGAAGGAGACCACCTCGCGCCGGCCGAAATTGTAGATCGCGGTCTGCCAATCGGGGTGGAATCCCTTGCGCGGGTCGGCATGCTCGTAGAGCGCGGTACCGTCGAAAAGGGCGAGCCCGTGGGCGTCGACGGGGAAATGCGCCGGGACCCAGTCGAGGATGACGCCGAGGCCGGCCCGGTGGGCGCCGTCGACGAAACGGGCAAAACCCTCGGGCTCGCCCAGACGGGCGGTAGGCGCATAGAGACCGGTCGCCTGGTATCCCCAGGACGGGTCATACGGGTGTTCCGACACCGGCAGGAACTCGATGTGGGTGAAGCCCATGTCGACGACATAGGGGATCAGCCGTTCGCCGAGTTCGTCCCAGGAGAGGAAGCCGCCATCCTCGCGCCGCTGCCAGGAGCCGGCGTGGACCTCGTAGGTCGAGACCGGCACCCGGCGCTGGTCGACCGAGCGCCAGTAGGCGCGGTGGGCGTCATCGCCCCATGCGTGGGCGAAAGGCGCTGTCGTCACCGAGGCGGTCGCCGGGCGCAACTCCGAGCGGAAGGCGAAAGGATCGGCCTTGAGGGGCACGAGCTTGCCGTCGGCGCCGACGATCTCGAACTTGTAGGCTCGGCCGGCGCCGAGGTCGGGCACGAATATCTCCCAGATGCCCGTATCGACCCGGCGGCGCATGACGTAGCGGCGGCCGTCCCAGTCGTTGAAGTCTCCGACCACGGAGACCCTCCGGGCATTCGGCGCCCAGACGGCGAAGTGGATTCCGCGTGCGCCCTCATGGTCGATCAGATGCGCGCCGAGCTTGTCGAAGAGGCGCAGATGCGAGCCCTCGGCGATGTAGTAGTCGTCCATCGGCCCGAGCACCGGGCCGAACGAATAGGGATCGCCGATCTCCCATTCCCCCCCCGCGTTGCGGGCGCGGTAGCGCAGCGGCTGGCGCTTGCGGATCGACACCTTGCCCTCGAAGAAGCCGGCGTCGTGACGGCGGACAAGATCGCCGACCTTGCGGCCGGAGAGCGTATGGGCGGAAACGGTCTCGGCGTTCGGGATGAAGCAGCGCGCGACGAAGCCGACGCCGGCAATCTGGACGCCGAGGACGGCAAACGGATCGCCGTGCCGGCCGGCGACGACCGCCTTCACCGCGGCGAGCGGCAGGACCGCCTCCGTTCCGCCAGCCGGTGCTGCGGTGCGCGCCGCACTCATCCTCCGTTCCCTCCCCCGAACGTTCCTGCTAGTGGTCCGATTCCGACATTTGCGTCCCCTGGCAGTCCTCGCCCGAGCAAATGTCGGAATCATCGGGACCACTAGTAAGTATCTGATTCTAGTCGATCTTTGAATTTGACATTTGAGAACGCGCCCTTCCTCATGCGGGACTCAAATGTCAAATTCGATCCACTAGACGGGCACGTTCCACACCTCTTCCGCATACTGGCGGATGGTGCGATCCGACGAGAACCAGCCCGTGCGCGCCACGTTGCGCACCGCCTTGGCGTTCCAATCGGGACTGTCGCGCCACAGCGCGTCGACGCGGCGCTGGGCCGCCGCGTAGGCGTCGAAATCGGCGGCTACCATGAACCAGTCGTGGTCGTAGAGCCCGTCGATCAAGCCGCGGTAGCGGTCGGGATCATCCGGCGAGAAGACGCCCGACGAGATCGCCGCCAGCGCCTGGCCGAGTTCCGGCGAAGCCGCGATCACCTCGCGCGGGTGATAGCCCGCGGCGCGGCGGTCGGCGACTTCCTGGGCGGTCAGCCCGAAGATCACCATGTTCTCCTCGCCGATATGCTCCTTCATCTCGACATTGGCGCCGTCGAGCGTACCGATGGTCAGCGCTCCGTTCAGGGCGAATTTCATGTTGCCGGTGCCGGACGCCTCCATGCCCGCCGTAGAGATCTGCTCGGACAGGTCGGCTGCCGGCATCATCACCTCGGCGAGGCTGACGTTGTAGTTCGGCATGAAGGCGACCTTCAGCAGCCCGCGCACGGAGGGGTCGTGATTGACCACCCGCGCCACGTCGTTGATCAGCTTTATGATCAGCTTGGCGTTGTGGTAGCTCGGCGCCGCCTTGCCGCCGAAAAACTTCACCCGCGGCAGCCAATCGCGGTCGGGATGCGAACGAATCTGGTCGTAGAGCGCAACCGTCTCGACGATGTTGAGGAGCTGGCGCTTGTATTCGTGGATGCGCTTGATCTGGATGTCGAACAGCGCCGAGGGGTCGATGCGCAGCCCGAGACGTTCGGAAACCACGGTGGCGAGGCGCATCTTGTTGTCGCGCTTGACCGCGGCGAAGCGCTCGCGGAAGGCGGCGTCGCCGGCGAGCGCGTCGAGGCCCGAGAGCCGGGTGACATCGTCGAGGAAAGCATCGCCGATCGCCTCGCGGGCCAGCGCGGTGAGGCCCGGATTGCACTGGAACAGCCAGCGCCGAGGCGTAATGCCGTTGGTCTTGTTGTTGATGCGCTCCGGATAGAGCCGGTGCAGGTGGGAAAATACCGTCTCCTTCATCAATTCGGTGTGCAGCGCCGAGACGCCGTTGATCTTGTGCGAGCCGACGAAGGCGAGGTTGCCCATCCGGATCCGGCGGTCGCCGTCCTCGTGGATCAGCGAGATGCCGCGGATCTGCTCGTCGGCCAGGCCGGCGGCGCGCGCCTCGTGGAGCACCTGGGCGTTGATGGCGTAGATGATCTGCATATGCCGCGGCAGAAGCCGTTCGAACAGCGGCACCGGCCAGCTCTCCAGCGCCTCGGGGAGCAGCGTATGGTTGGTATAGGCGAAGGTCCGCTTGGTCAGGTCCCAGGCGGTGTCGAAGTCGATCTCGTGAGCGTCCATCAGGAGGCGCATCAGTTCGGCGATGGCCACGGCCGGGTGCGTGTCGTTCAGGTGAATCGCCGCCTTGTCGGGCAGCGAATGCAGTTCGCCATACTGGGAGAGATGGCGCTGGACGATGTCCTGGAGGGAGGCTGTGGTGAAGAAGTACTCCTGGCGAAGCCGCAGTTCCTGCCCCGCCACCGTGGCGTCCGCGGGATAGAGGACGCGCGACAGCGCATCCGCCTTGTTGCTCTCGCGCAGCGCGCCGATGTGGTCGCCAGCGTTGAACGCTTCCAGCAGGATCGGGTCGACCGGCATGCCGGACCACAGCCGCAGCGTGTTGACCCGCTTGCCGCGCCAGCCGACCACCGGCGTGTCGTAGGGCACGGCGAGGACGCGCTCCTGCGGCTTCCAGACATGGTGCTCGAGGCGGCCGTCGCGGGCGGTGACCGACAGCACCGAGCCGCCGAAGCCGACCTCGAAGGAACGCTCGCGGCGCTCGAAATCCCATGGATTGCCGTGGTCGAGCCAGGTTTCCGGCAGCTCGACCTGCCAGCCCTCGGCGATCTCCTGGCGGAACATGCCGTTCTTGTAGCGGATGCCGTAGCCGTGGACGGGCACGTTGACGGTGGCCAAGCTCTCCATGAAGCAGGCGGCGAGCCGCCCGAGGCCGCCATTGCCGAGCGCGGCGTCGGGTTCGAGCTCGGCGATCACGTCGAGGTCGACGCCGAGCGAAGCGAGCGCGGCGCGCATCTGGTCGAGCATGCCGATGTTGGAGAAGGAGTCGCGCATCAGCCGGCCGACGAGGAACTCCAGCGACAGGTAGTAGACCCGCTTCGCCCGCTGCTCGTAGGCCTGCTTGGTGGAATCGATCCAGCGCTCGACGATGCGGTCGCGCACGACCTTGATCGCCGCCGTCAGCCAGTCATAGGGCGTGGCGACGGTGGCGTCCTTGCCGCCTCGATAGGTCAGGCATTTCAGGATGTCGCTGGCGAGAGTTTCGGTATCGGTATCGCGCAAGGAAGGCCTCGGAAGTTCGTTCGCAGTCGGGGGCTTCATGATCCCATCCAAGAAATGCAGGGTCCGCCGGTCGCCCGGCCGCCTCGATGATCGAACTCCTCCCGACTGGAAGCTAGCCGGAATTGGACGGCAAATGCACGCGGAATCTGGCGCAGACGCGCGGCGCAGCGAAAGGCGCGCCGCGCGGCGCGAGATCAGGCGGCGAGCGCCTCGCGCGGCGCCTCCTTGGCGCCGGTCATGAAGGCCACCGCGTCCGACATCGAGTACTGGCGCGGATCGATGACGCAGAGCCGGCGGCCGAGGCGATGGATGTGGATACGGTCGGCGACCTCGAAGACGTGCGGCATGTTGTGCGAGATGAGCACGATCGGCAGGCCGCGCTTCTTCACGTCGAGGATCAGTTCGAGCACGCGGCGCGATTCCTTGACGCCGAGTGCAGCGGTCGGCTCGTCCATGATGACCACCTTGGAGCCGAAGGCGGCGGCACGCGCCACCGCGACGCCCTGGCGCTGGCCGCCCGACAGCGTCTCCACCGCCTGGCCGATGTTCTGGATGGTCATCAGGCCGAGTTCCGTGAGCTTGTCGCGGGCTCGCTTCTCCATCGCCGGGCGGTCGAGCATACGCAGCCAGGAGCCGAGGATGCCCGGCCGCCGGATCTCGCGACCGAGGAACATGTTGTCGGCGATCGACAGCGCCGGCGACAGGGCGAGGTTCTGGTAGACGGTCTCGATGCCGGCGTCGCGCGCCTCCATCGGCGAGCGGAACTGGATGACATTGCCTTCCAGCCGGATCTCGCCCTCGTCGGGGCTGACCGCACCGGAGATGGCCTTGATCAGCGACGACTTGCCGGCGCCGTTGTCGCCGATGACGGCGAGGATCTCGCCCGGGTAAAGGTCGAAGTCGGCGCTGTCGAGGGCGGTGACGCGTCCGTAACGCTTTACTAGGCCGCGGGCCGTGAGGATCGGTTCCCTGGACATCACCCTGCTACCTTTCTGATCCACTGGTCGACGGCGACGGCGACGATGATCAGCGCGCCGATGAGCAAATAGGTCCATTGCGGGTCGGTGCCGACCAGGCGCAACCCGAGCGAGAAGACGCCGACAATCAGCGCGCCGAAGAGCATGCCGAGGATCGAGCCGCGGCCGCCGAACAGCGAGATGCCGCCGATGACCACCGCGGTGATCGATTCGATGTTGGCGAACTGTCCGGCGGTCGGCGAGACCGAGCCGAGGCGGCCGATCAGCGCCCAGCCGGCCAGTGCGCAGATCAGGCCCGAAAGCACGTAGACGGTGACCAGCATCCTGTTGACGCGAACGCCGGCGAGCTGCGCGGCATCTGGATCGTCGCCGATGGCGTAGAGATGGCGACCCCAGGCGGTGTGGTTGAGCACGTACCAGAGCGCCAGGACCAGCAGCACCATAACGACGACGCCGTAGGTGAAGACGGCGGAGCCGATGCGGAAATTCTGGCCGAAGAACTGCAGGATCGGGGCGGTGGCCTCGATATCCTGGGAGCGGATGGTCTCGTTGGCCGAGTAGAGGAAGTTGGCGGCCAGCACGATCTGCCACATGCCGAGTGTGACGATGAAGGGCGGCAGCTTCATGTAGGCGACAAGCGCGCCGTTGATCCAGCCGCACAGGGCGCCAACGGCGAAACCGCACAGGATCGCCAGCGACGGTGGCAGCCCGTAGCGGAAGGTGAACTGCCCCATCACGACCGAGGACAGCACCATGATGGCGCCGACGGACAGGTCGATACCGGCCGTCAGGATGACCAGCGTCTGCGCCGCGCCGACGATGCCGACGATGGCGACCTGCTGGAGGATCAGCGTCATTGTGAATGCGGAGAAGAACTTGCCGCCGACCATGACGCCGAACAGGACCAGCGACAGGACGAGCACGATCAGCGGCACGGCCGCCGGATTGGAGTGCAGGAAATGCTGCACGTGCTCGACCGGAGACCGCTTGTGGGCGTCGAAGCTCGCCACCCTGGTGTCGCTGCCGGAGAGAACGGTCTCGAACTCCTGCGGCCGCCGGCCCTCAGCCGTCGCGTCACTCATCCTGATTTCCTCCCGTGGACCTCATGGCCCTTCGCCCGGAGGGCGGAACACCGCCCTCCGTCGCGACGACAGTCGTCCTGTCGTGGTTCTAGATCAACCCCAGCACTTGGCGAGGCCGGTCTTGACGTCGATCGATTCGACGCCCGCGGCGGGCTTGTCGGTGACGAGTGCGACGCCGGTGTCGAAGAAGTCCTTGCCTTCGGTCGGCTTCGGCTTCTCCCCGGTCTCGGCGAACTTCTTGATCGCCTCGATACCGAGCGCGGCCATCAGCAGCGGGTACTGCTGCGAAGTGGCACCGATGATACCGGCCTCGACGTTCTTGACGCCCGGGCAGCCGCCGTCGACGGAGACGATCAGCACGTTCTTTTCCATGCCGACGGCCTTCAGCGCCTCGTAGGCGCCGGCGGCGGCCGGCTCGTTGATGGTGTGGACGACGTTGATACCGGGGTCCTTCTGCAGGAGGTTCTCCATCGCCTTGCGGCCGCCCTCCTCGTTGCCGTTGGTCACGTCATGGCCGACGATGCGCGGATCATCCTCGTCGCCGATCTTGTTCGGGTCCTTGGGATCGATGCCGAAGCCGATCATGAAACCCTGATCGCGCAGCACGTCGACCGACGGCTGCGAGGGGGCGAGATCGAGGAAGGCGACCTTGGCGTCCTTGGCGGCGTCGCCGAGGGTGGCGGCGGCCCACTGGCCGATCAGCTTGCCGGCAAGCAGATTGTCCGTGGCGAAGGTGGCGTCGGCCGAGTCGGCGGGTTCGAGCGGCGTGTCGAGGGCGATGACGACGATGCCCGCGTCGCGCGCCTTCTTGACCGCCGGCACGATGCCCTTGGTGTCGGACGCGGTGATGAGGATGCCCCTGGCGCCGTCGGCGATGCAGGTCTCGATCGCCGCGACCTGGCTTTCCGAATCGCCATCGATCTTGCCGGCGTAGCTCTTCAGCGTGATGCCCAGCTCGGCGGCCTTGGCGGTGGCGCCTTCCTTCATCTTGACGAAGAAGGGATTGGTGTCGGTCTTGGTGATCAGACAGGCGCCGATGTCGGCGGCGGACGCCGGCGCGGCGAGCGCCATGAGAGCGGCCGCGGCGGCGCCGAATACGGTGTATTTGAGCGTGGTCTTGGTCACGATAGTCCTCCCGGTGGTGATAGTGCCCTGGCGGCGCTTGCCGCCCCAGACCCGGGTCTCTTCAACCCCGGCGTCTGCGAGGACCAAACACCAAGACGATGTTTGAGTCAATAAATAAATCACTCTTATTTATTATTGACAGACTCGACGCGAGCCCGCATTCTCGCGACAAAGGCCTCGGTTTGGGGAGGAGCGTCCATGGAGGCGGGACACGTGCGGGGCAGTCCGATCACATCGGCGGAGAGCCGCATGCAGCGCGGCACCAACCAGAGCGGCATGCGCGACTCAAACGAGCGGCTGGTCCTGTCGCTGGTGCGCCGCCAGGCCGGGCTGTCGAAGACCGACATCGCCCGGATGACGGGCCTCTCGGCGCAGACCGTCTCGGTCATCATGCGCAAGCTGGAAGAGGACGGGCTGCTCAAACGCGGCGAACCGCTGCGCGGCAAAATCGGCCAGCCGTCGGTGCCAATGTCGCTCGACCCGGAAGGTGCCTATTTCCTCGGCCTGAAGATCGGGCGGCGCAGCGCCGAACTGGTTTTGATCGATTTCCTCGGTCAGGTGCGCGCCATGCGCCAGCTTTCATACCGCTACCCGGCGCCGCGCGACACCGTCGACTTCGTCACCGCAGGAATGACCGCGATCCGCGCCGAGCTTCCGCCCCGCCAGGACGGCCGGATCGCCGGACTCGGCATCGCCATGCCGTTCGAACTGTGGAACTGGGCCGACGCGGCCGGTGCGCCGCGCGAGATCATGGACCAGTGGCGCCACTTTGACATTCGCGCCGAAATACAGGCGCGCTGCACGTTCCCGGTCTATCTGCAGAACGACGCGACGTCGGCCTGCGGCGCCGAACTGGTCTTCGGCCAAGGCGGCGGCGCCAGCGACTTCGTCTACTTCTACATCGGCGCCTTCGCCGGCGGTGGCATCGTGCTCAACGGATCGCTCTATACGGGCGCCACCGGCAATGCCGGAGCGCTCGGCTCGATGCCGGTTCCCGGCCCCGACGGCAGGCCGATCCAGCTGATCGACGTCGCCTCTATCGCGGTACTGGAAAAGGCGCTCAACGCCCGCGGTGTCGAGGCGGGACATCTGTGGACGTCGCCGGAGGATTGGGGCGATCTCGGCGAAGAACTCGACCGCTGGATCGGCCGCGCCGGAGCGGCGCTCGCCTATGCGATCGTCGCGTCCTCCTCGGTGATCGACTTCGAGGCCGCGATCATCGACGGCTGGATGCCCGTCGGCGTACGCCGCCGCCTCGTCGAGGCGACGCGCGCCGCGACCGCGGAGATCGACATCGAGGGCCTCACCCTGCCCGAGATCCGCGAGGGAAGCGTTGGCCACCCCGCGCGCGCCCTCGGCGCCGCCAGCCTGCCGCTTTCCGACCGCTTCCTGCTCGGCCCCGGCCAGGCAGCGAAGGCAGGCTGACCATGCTCATCGGCGTGCCGCCCCTCCTCGGACCGGACTTCCTCGCCGTGCTGCGCGCAATGGGCCATGGCGACGAGATCGCGATCGTCGACGGCAACTACCCGGCGGCCGAACATGCGAGGCGGCTGGTACGGGCGGACGGGCTCGGCCTGCCCGCGGTACTCGACGCCATGCTGCAGGTGCTGCCGGTGGACGACTTCGTTCCCCAGGCACTGTTCCGCTCGACGGTCGGCGGCGACCGGGATGCCCTCGACCGCGTCCATGAAGAGATGCTCGCCGTCTGCGCGCGGCGGGCGCCGGGCTTCGCCGTGGTGCCGCTCGTCGGCGAGGCGTTCTACGGGCGCGTCAGGGCCGCCCACGCCGTCGTCGCCACCAGCGAGCCAAGGCTCTACGCCAACATCATCGTCCGCAAGGGCGTGATCCACCCCGAAGCGGATGGCAACGCATGATTCTGTGCTGCGGCGAAGCCCTGATCGACATGCTGCCGCGCACCAGCACGGCCGGCGAACCGGCATTCGCGCCCTATGCCGGCGGTGCCGTCTTCAATTCGGCGATCGCCCTCGGCCGTCTCGGCATGCCGACGGAATTCTTCTCCGGCCTTTCGGACGACCTGTTCGGCGAGCAGATCCGCCGCGTGCTCGCCGAAAGCGGCGTCGGTACACGCCACGCCGCGCAGTCCTCGCGCCCGACGACGCTCGCCTTCGTCCGCCTGCAGGACGGTCATGCGACCTATACGTTCTACGACGAGAACACGGCCGGGCGGCTTCTGTCGGAGCGCGACCTGCCGGCGCTCGGCGACGACGTCGAGGCCATGCTGTTCGGGGCGATCAGCTTGATACCCGAACCATGCGGTTCGGCCTACGAGGCGCTGATGCGGCGCGAGAAGGCCCGCCGCGTCATCATGCTCGATCCCAACATCCGGCCGGGCTTCATCGCCGACCGCGATGCTCATCTCGAGCGCATGCACCGCATGATCGCCATGGCCGACATCGTCAAGCTTTCCGACGACGACCTCGCCTGGTTCGGCGAGTCGGGGAACGCGGCCGACATCGCCGCGCGCTGGCTCGACCGCGGGCCGCGACTGGTCATCATCACCGGCGGCAGCAAGGGCGCAACGGCCTATGGCCGGGGCGGCGCGGTCACCGTGGCCTCGCTCAAGGTGGACGTGGTCGACACGGTGGGCGCCGGGGACACGTTCAACGCCGGCGTGCTCGCTTCCCTGCACGACCAGGGACTGCTGGCCAAGGCGGCCATCGGTTCGCTGTCGCAGGAGGCGATCCGCGCCGCGCTGACGCTCGGCACGAAGGCCGCCGCCGTGACCGTCTCGCGCGCGGGGGCGAATCCGCCGTGGCGACATGAACTCGCCTGAGGGGCAGCCCCCCTCCCCGACCGTTGAGCGGAGCCGCCGCACGACATAGGGTGCCGCCGGCGGCGCAGTCACAGCGCCATTGTGCAGGGACAAAGGCGATGGTGGAACGCGTGCTGCTCACCGGCGCCGGCGGCTTCGTCGGCAGGGTGCTAGGCGAGCGGCTCGCGCGCGCCGGCTTCGCGGTGCGCGTCGTCTCGCGACGACCGGAAGCGCTCGCCGGTCTCTACGACGATATTGACGCCCTGCCTGCCGAACCGGCGCGCGAGGAGGCGTGGATGCCGCTTGTCGCCAGCATCGACCATGTCGTCCACTGCGCCGGCATCGCCCATGCTACGGCGGATATCCCGGGCAGGGACTACATGGCCGCGAACGCGGAACTCACGGGCGCACTCGCCCGCGCGGCGGCGAAGAAAATCCGCGGCCGCTTCGTCTTCATCTCGTCAATCCGGGCGATGACCGGACCAGTGTCGGAGGCGGTTCTGCGGGATGACACCCCGCCCGAGCCCCAGGACGACTACGGACGGTCGAAGCTCGAGGGCGAGCGCCTGGTGGCCCAGGCTTTCGCCGGCGGCGGCCGCCATACGATCCTGCGTCCCGTGCTTATCTACGGGCCCGGCGTCAGGGGAAACCTCGCCGCCCTCGCCCGGCTGGCGGCCCTGCCGATGCCGCTGCCGATCGCCGGGCTTTCCGCCAAGCGCTCGCTGCTCGATGTCGAATCGCTCTCCGACGCTGTTCTGTTGCTGCTCGCCCTGGAAGGGCCGGCGGCAGGTCCCTTCATCGCCTGCGACCGTCAGGCGGTGTCGGTCGCGGAAATCGTCGCCGCGATGCGCGAGGGGAGCGGAAGACGGCCGATGCTGTTTGCCGTCCCGGATGCGCTGCTCGCGGCGGCGCTCCGCCTTATGGGACGCGGCGGGGCCTGGCGGCGGCTCACCGGAGCGCTGGTGGCGCGGGCCGACAGTCTGGAAGCGCTCGGTTGGAAACAAGTCGAGGATACGGGCGAGCGGATCGCCCGATACGCCGCTCAGGCGCGGCGCGGCTGACGCGCGGGTCGCAGAACGACGGCGTCGATGTGTAGGCCGGTGGCGGCGCCGGCTCAGGTCGAGCAGACGCGGAACGAGGCGATGGCCTTGGACGATCCGGTCAGGTCGATCTCGAAGATCTTCGGTCCGTCCTTGGTCTGGACAGTGATCTTGAGTGTACGCCCGCCCTCGATCGGGCCCACGACCTGGGCGATGTCGGGCAGCGGAATGTAGAGCGCGTAGCCGGATTTTTCCTGTTGGCCGTTGGCCTTGAGACCGGCCCAGTTGGCGAAGCCGGCAATCTCGACGACAGTGTCCGGAAATTTCGCATTCTCCTCGTCGGACAGTTTTTCGATGTTGAACAGGCGGAAGCGGGCAGCCGACTTCAGTTCGCCGCCGATATTTCCTCTGCGGGTAGCCAGTAGCGTCACACGCGGAGATTCGCCCCGTTCGGCGGACGTGACCTGACAGGCATAGCTTGCTTCCCAGGCCCCTTCGGCGGCCCAAACAGCACCCGAAGGCGCCATCGCCACCACCGCCGTCGCGGCCATCAACCTCACCGCAGCCATCGTTTTCATCCGCATCGCTCTCTTCTGATCTGCCGACCGCAACGCGGTCACCCGCCAAAACCGAATCGGTTCTAGCTACGGGCGCCTTCACGATCCACCCGTCGGGAGCCGATATTCAGAGACGTGAACGGCGCAACTGTGGCGCCGTCGCATCGGGGTTGAGCGATTGCCGCCGCGGCGCGACGCATGGTAGCGATCGGGCAATGACCATCCTCGTCCTCCTCGCCGCGTTTCTCGCAACGGCCGGGCTGTTGTCCGTCCTGAGCCGTATGCTGCCGGGCGACTTCCTCGCCGCCGCGGTCACCGCGCGTTCTAACCACAGCGGCCCGGCACGGCAGATCGGCGGACTCGCGGCCGCGCCCGTCGCGGTCGCCGCGATCGCGGCCGCCGCCTTCGCCGGCCCCGGCGATGCGGCCCTGGCGATCGGCGCGGCGGCGGGCGCGATCCTGCTCGCCGTCGTCGGCTACCTCGACGATCGCCGCGATCTTGCCGTCGGCGCGCGCCTCGGCGGTCAGTTCGCCGCGGCGATGCTGCTGTTGTGGTTCCTCGACCCGAGCCTGCGGGTATTGCCCGAAATGATGCCCCTGGCGGCCGAGCGGGCGCTGCTCGCCGTCACCCTCGTCTGGTGGATCAACATGACCAACTTCATGGACGGCCTCGACCTGATGGTGGTCGCCGGCATCGGCGTACCGCATGCCGTCGTCGCGCTTGCCGGCGCGGCCGGGATGGTCGACGCCACGCCGGCCATGCTGTCGGCCGCGATCGCCGGGGTCCTGTTCGGCTTCGCCCCCTTCAACCTGCCGCCGGCGCGGATTTTCCTCGGCGACAGCGGCAGCCTGGCGCTCGGCCTGCTGTCGGGCGCGGTCGTGCTGCTGCTCGCGGTGCGCTCGCCATGGGTGGCACTCCTGCCTTTCGCCTTCTTCCTCGCCGACAGCGTCTCGACGCTCGTGCTTCGCGGACTGCGCGGCGAAAACGTGTTCGCCGCGCACTCCGCCCACGCCTACCAGATCGTACGGCGCGCCGGGCGGCCCGTTCTCTCGGTCGTGGCGGAAGTTGCCGCGATAAGCGCTTCGGCAAGTGTGCTCGCAGTTGCCGCGTTGCACTGGGGTACGCCCTGGGACATCGTCGCGCTCGCCTGCGGCGGCGCCATCGCGGCGGCCAGCGTGATGCGCATGCGCCGCCAGCCGCGCGCGATGAAGGGCTGAGACCGGAGAATTACCGGCGGAACGCCTCGACGGCTTCGCCGACATCGGCGACGAACCACGGATTGGCGAAGTCGACGTCGTTCGCCTGGCCGCGCTTGCCGTAGAGGAACGGGCCGCCGTCCGCGTGGCGCATGCGGCCGCCGGCGGCGCGCAGCACGGCGTCGCCCGCCGCCGTGTCCCACTCCATGGTGCGGCCGAAGCGCGGATAGAGATCGGCCTCGCCCGACGCGAGCAGGCAGAACTTCAGCGACGAGCCGACCGAAACGGTCTGCGCACCGGGGAAGAGGTCGATGAACGCAGCCGTTTCCGGCGTCAGGTGCGAGCGGCTGGCGACGATCGACAGCGGCGCCCGCGGATGGCGCACGCGGATCGGCCGGCGCTCTCCGATAGTTCCATCGTCGGTCGCGGTGGCGGCGTAGGCGACCCCCGGACGGCCGCTGTAGAACATGCCGCGCGCCGGAGCGTAGACCACGCCAACGGCGGGCACGCGCTCGCGGACCAGCGCGATATTGACGGTGAAGTCGCCGTTGCGGCTGACGAACTCCCTGGTGCCGTCGAGCGGATCGACGAGAATGAACGGCCCGGCGCCGATGTCGGGCGCGGCGCCGGCGGCTACCTCCTCCTCGGCGACGCAAGGTACGCCGGGAAGTTCGTCGCGCAGTCCGGCGAGGATGATCTTCTCTGCGGCATGGTCGGCCGCGGTCACCGGCGAGGCGTCGGCCTTGGCCACGGACGCGAAGTCGGTAGCGTAGACCGCCATGACGGCGCGGCCGGCGTCGAGCGCCAGCCTTTCGAACAGGCCGAGGATCGCCTCGTCCGCGGGGAGCGCGTTCTTCGACATCGGCTCAGCCAAGACCGTGAGCGTCGAGCCACGCCGCAATCTCGGCGGCCATGTCCTCCGCGGTTCTCCCGGCGGTCACCAGGCGGACCTCCGGGGCCTCGGGGATTTCGTAAGGAGAATCGACACCGGTGAAGTTCTTGATCTCGCCACGCAGCGCCTTGGCGTAGAGCCCCTTCGGGTCGCGTCTTGCGCATTCCTCGAACGGCGTGTCGACGAAGATTTCGACGAACTCGCCCTGCTCCATCAGGTCGCGCGCCATGCGCCGCTCGGCGCGGAACGGCGAGATGAAGGAGACCAGCACGACGAGACCGGCGTCGGCCATCAGTTTCGCCACCTCGGCGACACGGCGAATGTTCTCGACACGGTCCTCCTCGGTGAAGCCGAGGTCGCGGTTCAACCCGTGGCGGACGTTGTCGCCGTCGAGCATGTAGGTATGGCGGCCCGTATGGTGCAGCTGGGCTTCCAGCGCATTGGCGATGGTCGATTTGCCGGATCCGGAGAGCCCGGTGAACCACAGCACGGCCGGTTTCTGGTGCTTCAGCGCCGCCCGCGCCTGCCTGTCGACGTCGAGGGCCTGCCAGTGGACGTTGGAGGCGCGGCGCAGAGGGTGCTGGATCATACCCGCGGCGACGGTGCGGTTTGTCATCCGGTCGATGAGGATGAAAGACCCGGTCGAACGGTCGTCGGCGTAGTTGTCGAAGGCGATCGGCTGTTGGGTGGAAAGGTTGCACGAGCCGATCTCGTTGAGGTCGAGCGATTTCGCCGCCTCGTGGGCAAAGCTGTTGACGTCGACCCGGTACTTCAGCTCGGTCACCGAGGCGTTCGTCTGGTCGGTTTCGGTACGCAATATGTACGTCCGGCCCGGCAGCAGGGCATGCTCGTCGAACCAGACGACCATCGCCGTGAACTGGTCGGCGACATGGGGACGGGCGTCCGGGGCGACCAGCATATTGCCGCGCGAGACTTCGACTTCGTCGTCGAGCAAGATGGTGACGGCCTGCCCGGCGGCGGCTTCCGAAAGGTCGCCGTCAGCGGTGACGATGCGCTTCACGCGTGACGTCTTTCCCGACTTCGCCACGACGACAGCGTCGCCGGGCGCGACACGGCCAGATGCGATCGTCCCGGCAAATCCGCGGAAGTCGAGGTTCGGCCGGTTGACATACTGGACCGGGAAGCGGAACGGCCGGTTTGCGGCGACGTCGTCGACGACCACTTCCTCCAGGTGGGAAAGCAGCGTCGGCCCCTCGTACCAGGGCGTGTTTGCCGATGGCTCGATGACGTTGTCGCCGTGGCGCGCCGACAGCGGTATCGCGACGAGCGAAGCGAAACCGAGCTCGCGAGCGAAGGCGGCGAAGTCCGCCGCGATCCTGTCGAAGACGTCCTGGCTGAAGTCCACCAGATCGATCTTGTTCACCGCGAGCACCACGTGGCGAATGCCGAGCAACGAGGCGATGAAGCTGTGGCGCCGCGTCTGCGGCAGGATGCCGCTGCGCGCGTCGACCAGCACGACGGCGAGGTCGGCCGTGGAAGCCCCAGTGGCCATGTTGCGCGTGTACTGAACGTGGCCCGGCGTATCGGCGACGATGAACTTGCGCTTCGCCGTGGCGAAGAACCGGTAGGCCACGTCGATGGTGATGCCCTGCTCGCGCTCGGCCTCGAGCCCGTCGACCAGAAGGGCGAAATCGATGTCGTCGCCGACGGTCCCGTGTTTCTTCGAATCGCGCTCCAGCGCCGCGAGCTGGTCCTCGAAGATCAGCTTGGTGTCGTAGAGCAGGCGCCCGATCAGGGTGGACTTGCCGTCGTCGACGGAACCGCAGGTGAGGAAACGCAGCAGCGACTTGTCGCCCTGCTCGGCAAGGAAGCTGCGTAGATCGGGGGCTGCGTGCGAAGACCTGGCGACCATCTCGTGCATCAGAAATAGCCTTCCCGCTTCTTCTTCTCCATCGATCCGGCCTCGTCGCGGTCGATCAGCCGGCCCTGCCGTTCCGAGGTCCGCGCCACCAGCATCTCCTCGACGATCTGCTCGACCGTTACGGCATCGGATTCGATGGCGCCGGTCAGCGGATAGCAGCCGAGCGTGCGGAACCTCACCATGCGTTCCTCGACCTTCTCGCCGGACCGCAGCTTCATCCGGTCGTCGTCGACCATGACCAGCATGCCGTCGCGCTCCACCACAGGGCGCTTTTTCGCCAGATAGAGCGGGACGATCGGAATGTCCTCACGCAGAATATACTGCCAGATGTCGAGTTCCGTCCAATTCGACAGGGGGAAGACGCGGATCGATTCGCCGGGCGCGACGCGCGTGTTGTAGATTCTCCACATTTCCGGCCGCTGGTTCTTCGGGTCCCAGGCGTGCTGGGCGCTTCGGAAGGAGAAGATGCGCTCCTTGGCGCGCGACTTCTCCTCGTCGCGGCGGGCGCCGCCGAAGGCCGCGTCGAAGCCGTAGCGGTCGAGCGCCTGACGTAGCGCGACGGTCTTCATGACGTGCGTGTGGGTATTCGAACCGTGGTCGAACGGATTGATGTTGTCGCGCACGCCTTCCTCGTTGACGTGGACGATCAGGTCGACGCCGAGCCGCGCCGCCATCTCATCGCGGAAGGCGATCATCTCGCGGAACTTCCAGGTCGTATCGACATGGAGGAAGGGGAAAGGCGGCCGCGCCGGATGGAATGCCTTCATGGCGAGGTGCATCAACACCGAGGAGTCCTTGCCCACCGAATAGAGCATGACCGGCTTGGCGAAGGTGGCGGCCACCTCGCGGAAGATGTGGATCGATTCCGCCTCGAGGCGCTGCAGATGGGTGAGGGAAATCGTCATCGGCTTCCGGCTTCGATGCCCCGATAGGGTCGGCGGCCGCGCGGATCGCGGCAGCGCCTCAACAGTCGGGCTTTTCGATGCACCAGATAGCAGGCGCCGGATTTCGCGGATAGGGCGCGGCGTTTCCGCGGAGGGGGACAAAACGGAACCGTTTTGCGTAGCAGCAACGAATGGCGGTCGTTACATCCACCATGCCAAGTCCTTGCACGCACATCGAGAAAACGCCGCGGCGCCGGTCGCCGCAGCGCCGACGGACATCGTCGACGCAGCCGTTTTATCCCCCTCCCCGGCGGCGGCGCTAGACTCCGTCTCGATTGAAGCAGGGCCCTCCGATGGAAACAACCACCAATCTCGAACTCCCCTACCTGATGCCAAGCCAGGCACAGAAGCACGTCACCCACAACGAGGCGCTGGCGATGCTCGACGCGATCGTCCAGCTCGCGGTGCGGGACCGCGACCTGGCGAGCCCGCCGGGCGCGCCGGACGACGGCGACCGCTACATCGTCGCCGCCGGCGCGACAGGCGCCTGGGACGGCCAGGACGGCAGGATCGCGGTGCGCCAGGATGGCGGGTGGGTCTTCCTCTCGCCGCGCGCCGGCTGGCTCGCCCTGGTCGCCGACGAGGGCGAGTTCTTCAACTTCACCGGCTCGGCCTGGGCGAGCGTCGCCGGCACCATCACCACGCTACAGAACCTCGGACTGCTCGGCGTCGGCGCCACGGCCGACGGAACCAACCCGTTCTCGGCGAAGCTGAACAAGGCCCTGTGGACGGCAAAGACCGCCGGCGAAGGCGGCGACGGCGATCTGCGCTACACGCTAAACAAGGAAGCCGCTGCGAACGTGCTGTCGCTACTGATGCAGTCTGGCTGGTCGGGGCGCGCCGAACTCGGCCTGATCGGCGACGACAATCTCGCGCTCAAGGTCTCGCCGGACGGGTCGGCCTGGACCACGGCGCTCTCGGTGGACAGGACCACGGGCTACATGCAAACCGCCGCGGGTATAGCCTTCGGCGCGGCGCAGCAGACCACCGAATACAGCGGGACGGCCGCCACGCCCAACGTCCAGATCAACTCGACGGGCGCCGCCGCGTCCTTCCTGATGGCGCGCTGGGGCGCCAACGCCTCGCCGGGCCGCATCTTCTTCGGCAAGTCGCGCGGGACGGCCATCGGCACGCATGCGGCGATCGCCGCCAACGACGAACTGGGCGGCTTCGCCTTCGCCGGATCGGACGGCAGCGCCTTCCGCGACGGCGCGCACATCCGCGCGGTGGCGACCGGCACCCAGGTGAGCAACCGCACGCCTTCGCGCATCGTCTTCGACACCACCGACGGCTCGGCCGCAGTCAACACGCGCGTCTCGATCGAGCCCGGCGGCGAACTCGCCATGGGCACGGGCTTCAACACGGTGATCGACGCCAACCGCCATCACCGCCTGCGCGCCTATGCCGTCGCCACACTGCCGTCGGCGTCGCCGGCCGGGCAGCTGATCTTCGTCTCGGACGGCTCGTCGAACCGCCACATCGCCGTCTCCGACGGCAGCGACTGGCGGTTCGCGGACGGCAACGTTGTGTCGTAGGGGACGCCGCGACGAATCGTCCAGTGTCGGCGATACGCCGCCGTTCCGCGAGAATTCGACGGGACGGCGGCGGGCTTCGCTTCTTTGCATTAGAGGGGCCCGTGTGCTACCTGCCCGGCGGATTCAAAGGAAGACGATGGCGTCCGACGTCAGCAAAGCATTCGCCGACCTCAGTGCCGCCATCCGCATGCGGCGCGTGTGGATCGCACTGGCCCACGAAGACATCGGCGACCAGCATCGGCGCACGGCGCTCGGCCCGGTGTGGCTCCTGCTCAACTACATGGCCTTTGCTGCCACGTTCATCTTCATCTTCCGCAGCGGTGGGAGCGGACCCGGCTATGTCAGCTATGTCGCGACCGGCCTGTTCATCTGGTTCTACATCATGGAGGCAATGAACGAGAGCACGTCGCTGTTCCTCCGCGAAGAGAGCATGATCAAGGGAACCGTACTGCCGCTTTCAATCTACGTGATGCGGCAGACGTGGCGGTCGGTAATCCGCTCCGGCTATGCGTTCGCAGGCTGCATCGCGCTGCTGCTCCTGGCGGGCGATCCGATCCCGCTCGGCAGCCTGTGGGCCATACCGGGCATGATTGTCATCATCCTGATCACGCCGGCCGTGGTGACCATCTTCGCCTTCATCGGCGCGTTCTTTCCTGACAGCTCCTACATCATCAACAACCTGATGCGGATCGGCATGTTCCTTACCCCCGTGTTCTGGTCCTATGAGGGGAGCAAGGGCGTCCGTCACGTCTTCTACTACTACAATCCCTTCACCTACTTCCTCGAGGTCGTCCGCGTTCCGATCCTGACGGGCGAGCTGCCGGCCTACGCGCTGCTGTTCTGCAGCGGGCTCGGCATCGTCAGCTGGGTGCTCGCTCTTTTCCTCCTCGGGCGCTACCGCAAGCGGCTGGCATTCATCCTCTGATGGTCTCGATCCGCGCCCAGGACGTGAAGCTAGTCTACCGCCTTCGCCGCAGGTTTTCGCTTGCCATGCTCGATCGGCGGGTGCCGACGGGCGGAACCATCGCCACCGCCGGCCGCACGAGTTTCGTCACTGCTCTCGACGGCGTCAGCTTTTCCCTCGAGGCCGGCGACCGGCTGGGACTCGTCGGCGCCAACGGAGCGGGCAAGACGACGCTGCTCAAGGTCCTTTACGGGATCTACGAACCAACGGAGGGATCGATCGAGGTGAGCGGCCGTGTCGACGCGCTGTTCAACATCGGCCTCGGTTTCCGCAAGGAAGCGACCGGGCGGCGCAACATCGTGCTGCGCGGCCTGATCAACGGCTGGACCATGGAGGAGATCGAGCAGCGGATCGACGGCATCGTCGCCTTCAGCGAGCTCGGCGACTTCATCGACCTGCCATACAAGACCTACAGCCAGGGCATGGCCGGCCGACTGGCATTCTCCATCGCCACCAGCTTCGAGCCGGAGATCCTGCTGATGGACGAATGGATCAGCGCGGGCGATCCGCCATTCCAGGAAAAGGCCAGGGCACGGATGCAGGAAATGGCCAAGCGGGCGGGCATCATCGTGCTCGCCTCGCACAATTCGGACCTGATCAAACGGACTTGCAACAAGGTCCTCGAACTGGAAAAGGGCAAGGTGAAGTTTTTCGGCTCCGCCGAAGCCTGGTTCGGCGACAGGTGAGCGGACCTGCGGCGGCCAACAGCGGCGGCCGCGCGGTGCGGAAAGGACGAGCAATATGCTGGTGACGATCTTCGGTACGGGATATGTGGGCCTCGTCCAGGCGGCAGTGCTGGCGGAGGCCGGACACGACGTGCTGTGCGTCGACGTCGACCCGGCCAAGATCGAGCGGCTGCGCGCCGGCGAGGTGCCGATCTACGAACCGGGGCTGGAGCAGCTGGTTCGCCAGAACAGCGCCGCCGGCCGCCTGTTCTTCACCACGGACGCCCGGGAAGGCGTCGGCTTCGCCGGCGTCCAGTTCATCGCCGTCGGCACGCCCCCCGACGAGGACGGCTCGGCCGACCTGCGCTACGTACTCGCCGTCGCCGACACGATCGCGGAGTACATGGAGGAGAGCAAGATCGTCGTCGTCAAGTCGACGGTGCCGGTCGGCACCAGCGACAAGGTGCGCGCCCAGATGGAGCACCGGCTGGCGGCGCGGGGGCGCGGCGATCTCTCCTTCGATGTCGCCTCCAATCCCGAGTTCCTCAAGGAAGGCTCTGCCGTCGCCGACTGCACGCGACCCGACCGCATCATCGTCGGCACGGCGAGCGAAGATACCGAGGCGGTGCTGCGCGAACTCTACGCGCCGTTCAACCGCAACCACGAGAAGATCATCGTCATGGACGTGCGCAGCGCTGAGCTGACGAAATATGCGGCGAACTGCATGCTGGCGACCAAGATCAGCTTCATGAACGAGATCGCCAACCTCGCCGACCGGCTGGGCGCCGACATCGAGA
>CAYJMY010000042.1:0-28693 GCA_964371125.1 uncultured Mesorhizobium sp.
GAAGGAGGCATCATCCGCTACTTCTACCTGCCCTCCGATCGCGAGGGAATTTCGATCAAGGCGCGCGAGAAGGAAAAGGCAACCAGCCATGACTACTTCACTGCTACAATATCGTGGAAGCACGGGCCGCACGGCGCCGTAAGCCTTGAGGATTGCCCGGCTTCCGCGGCGGACGAGCTGATATTTTTCGGCGAGGTGCCTGCCCTCCTGGCTGGGGGTCGAGCCCAGACATGGCGGGACGCCATCTCGTTGGGGATCGCCCGGGCTGCCTTCGACGAGGCTACCGCCTATTCGACGATGCGCGTTCAAGGCGGCAAGCCGATCGGTCAGCACGAAGCGGTTGGCATTCTATTGTCGAGAATGGCAATCAAGCTGGAAGCAGGCCGGTTGCTGCTCTGGCAAGCGGCAAATTCCAGCGCCGCGCATGCCAACGGTGCCGAAGCGACATCTTTCACTTTGTCCGCCCGGTCCATCGCCTCGGTCTTCATCTCCGAAGCCGCCAAAGAGATCACGCTCGATTCGGCAGAGGTGTTCGGCGCCATGGGTGTGATGCGCGACATGCCGCTCGCGGCTTTGGTCCGGGACTCGTTGATCAGTAGTGTTGCGGGTCTTGGCGTCGATCAGTCCCTGAGAGAGATCAGCAGGGCCATCGCCGAATATTCGGCTCAGTAGCCGCTATTGAGCTATTGGAGATTAAGTAGTGGATCACATACTCAATGCTTCCCAGCGCAATTGGCAGCTGATCGCTCGCGAATTCGCCGAAAAGGAAGTTCGTCCGATCGTGCTCCGGCAGGATCAAATTGAAGATCCCGCGGACTGTCTCGATTGGGAACTAATCCGCAGAGGTTCGAAGCTCAATTTCCGGACCGCTGCTTTGCCCAAAGCCTACGGCGGCCAGGAAGTGGACTTGGTAACCCAGGTCACGGTTCTCATCGAATTGTCGCGAGCAGATAGCGGGGTCGCCAAAGCATTCAGCCAGTGTTGGAAATGGAGCCGGCTGATGTCGACGATCTGTTCGGAAGAGCAGAAGCTGCGGTTCCTTCCTGAATTCGTCTCCAATGACACCTATCTCCTCGGCCGTGGCATGACCGAATCCAATGCCGGCTCGGACAATCGCATTCCGCCCCCCAGCGATCCCAGGTCCGGCTTCAGAACCCGGGCGCACCGCGACGGCGATGTTTGGATTGTCAACGGCGAGAAGCAGTTTATCTCTCACGGACCGGCGGCGAGTCTGTTCCTCCTCGATGTCCGTACAAATATAGATGCCTCGATTGTTGATGGATCGAGCTTATTCCTTTTGCCCAGGGGCACGCCGGGCTTCACAATCGGCAAGGTCTACAACAAGGCCGGTTGGAGATTCTATCAGAATGCCGAACTGGTTCTGAACAATGCCGAGGTGCCGCACGCCAATCTGATCGGCGAAGTCAATGGCGGCCTCAAGGGATCCGCCGGCGATAAGTCCGGCACGGGCGAACTCGAACTCGCAGCTTGTGCGCTGGGCCTTTGCGACAGCGCCCTCGACCTTGCGAAACGCTACATCGCGGAACGGCGGGCGCCGTCGATCGACGTCGCCCAGGCAATCGAGTTGCGACTCACCGAGATGGCGATCCTCACCGAGTCCTTGCGTGCGATGCTCCTGACGACAGCCCAGCAATGGGACTACGCCAATGCCAACGACATTGCGCGGGATCAGGTCAAAGGGGCGTTGACGGTGGTTCTAGGCGCAAAGGCAATCGTAAGTGTCAGTCGCATGGCGATGGAAATCATCGGCACGGCGGGAGGCGAGATGAATTTGCTTGCCGACAAGTTAGTGCGCGATGCCGGTATATGGCCGCACATGGTTGGCGACTCCGTGAACAAACTGATCGCCGCCCGGCGCGTTCTTAGCACCTTGCCGAAGGTCGACGCTGATACCCGGAGGGAATTCGTCGAGGTTGAAGCCCCGGCTTAGGCGCCAGACGCAGGCTCGCATTCGTGTCCGTTGTGCGGCCATCAAGAAGTCGCAGGCGGTGTCGGCGGTGAAGCTGTTTATCGGCGCTGACCGACCAGGCGGTAGCGGCCGCAGCATCGTCAACTTTCTTGCGCGGTCTGCACCAGCGTCGCAAGCGCCCACTGTGTTGTCAAATGAGGGTTCCGAAATGACCTGTTCCCTGGTTTTCGCTGGCGACATCGCCCCTATGCGCGGAGCTGATCCGGATATGTTCGGCGACCTGTCCGAGACTATCCGCGACGCCGGCCTTGCTGTCGCCAATCTGGAGTTTCCACTGACGGGCCGCGACACACCTTTTCCCGGTAAGATCTATCCACAGAAAGGGACCACTGCGTCTGCTCTGTCGATAGCTGAGGCCGGCTTTCAGGCTGTAGCCTTGGCCACCAACCACATGTTGGATCACGGTGAAGGTGGGCTCCTGGACACCCTGGACACAATCGACGCGGCGGGCATCGCCCATTTCGGCGCCGGTCGAAACGAAGCAGAAGCTGGGGCGCCCCTGATCCTACAACGCGGCGGCCTTCGGATCGGTCTTCTCGCTTACAGTTCCACGGTGCCAAATGGATTTGCGGCCGGACACAACCAGGCCGGGATCAACTCCCTCAGGGCGCTTACCGCCTACCGCCCTCGCTACAATCCTCTTGAATATCCAGGCATGCCACCGGCGGTGGACACCTGGGCGGTTGCCGACGATCTGGAACGCATGCGGGCTGCGATCGCGGACGTGAGATTAAACTGCGATGCGGTGCTCGTCTACCAGCACTGGGGTGCGTCGATGGTCGAGGATGTGCTCGCCTATCAAAGCGAGGTGGGACGCGTTGCGATCGATGCGGGTGCTTCCGGCGTGTTCGGCGGACATCAGCACGTGATTTCCGGCGTCGAATTTTACAAGGGCTCCCCGATCGTCCATGGCATGGGCAATTTCGTGTTTGATCTCGAGGTTGCATTCTTTACTCCCGCCACTCGCTACGGGGTAGTATTCGGGGCAGATATCACCAGGGACGGCCTGGCCAATTGCCACTTCATTCCCTGTGCGACCGGTATCAGGACGCCTGTGCGAGCTTTCTCGGCGTCGGAGCCGGAAGGCAAGGCAATCACAGAAACTGTTTCGCGCCTGAGTGCGCCCTTGGGCACGCGGGTCGAGGTGGATCATGGAGTGATACGTCTTTCGCCGCTTGGAGACGCGCGATGACTCTGGCGGTACGATCGTCGGGCTGGGCACCTCCGTTCCTGACGATCTTTCTGCTCACTGCGGCCGGCATCGTGGTCAACGGTCAGATGTACTCGGTGCTGGCCCTGTTTGATACAATGAGCGAGAGCTTCGGCGTTCGGCCGGAGGATATCGCGATCACAACAAGCGCATTTGGTGCGGCCTACGCTGTCTCCGTATTAATAGCCGGACCATTGTCCGACAGGTTCGGGCCACGCATCGTCATAACCGGCGGACTGTTGGCGAGCGCCTTGACCAGCGTTCTTGTCGCGCAGGCTTGGAACCTGAATTCGGCGATCCTGTTTCGGATACTCCAGGGGGTGAGCACGGCCTACATCATGCCGTCGGTGTTCCCCTATGTCACCGAGCATATTGATCCGCGCCTGCGAGGCGTGGCTTTGACAGTCATCGCCAGCGGAGGCCTTTCCGCGGCGATAATTTTTCAGGTCGCCGCCCAATTGATCTCTTCTACCTTCGATTGGCAAGCCGTGTTCTATTGCAGCGCGGTGTTGGCCCTCATGTTTGCGGTCGCGTGCTGGTTAGTCCTGCGCCCGGCCGTGCCCGGCCGCGCAGTCCGTTTCGCGGCGGCACTGGCTGCCATTCCTCGGCTCGTCCGCCAGCCGCGTTTGCTGGCGCTGTATTTCGCGGCAACCATGCTTCTAGGATCATTTGTAGCTATATACGCAGCGATCTCCCTGGCAGGTCCAAGTAGCGTTGCCAGCGAGCCGGATGCATTGCTGATTTTGCGAGCATCGGCGTTCCCCGCCATGCTGTTGGTTCCGTTCTTGACACCGTTTTTCTCACGCCTAACACCTCTCCTGCGCATACGTTTCGCGCTTCTGGCGGCGATCATCTGCCTGATTTGGATTTCGGCATTTCGCGATCAACTGCTTGCCCTCAACGTCCTGCTCTTTGCATTCGCCGTAGCGATCCTGGCTTGTGCCCCGGCAATCCTGGAAGAGATCGGTGGAACTGCTCCCGAGAACCCGGGAGCCGCTACCTCGCTCTATGTTTTCTCGATCTTTCTCGGGGGCAGCATCGGACCGCTGATTGTGAGCTGGCTGGTCGGCGATTTCGGCTTCAGAGGCGTGATCTTGGTGGTTGCGGCTCTGGTGGGGCTTGGTCTCATCGCCATCCTGTTCGTACGACCAAGATCCTCAGGCGGGACTTGACGCAGCATGCGGCGCATGACTGCACGCTGAGCCTGTGTGCCATTGAGAATGACAATCTCGCATAGTGCCGAATTTTGATCGCGATGCCCGAGCCGCGGCAAAGTTTGCCGACATAGCCGAGTTGATGACAGGCAGCGTGGTTTCTACGATCTGTGATCGGTGTCGCGGTGCCGTCGACTTGCGTGAGGGAAGGGCATGTTCAAGATTGCTGGCCGAACGGCTGTTGTCACCGGGGGGGGCCACGGTTTGGGCCGAGCATTTGCGAAAGCACTGGCTGATGCTGGCGCAAATGTTTGTATCGCCGACATTGATCTCGAAGCGGCCGAGGACGTTGCGGGGGTCATTCGTGCGGGGGGCGGAGCGGCATTCGCGATCCGCACCGATGTGTCGCGTTCTGCGGACACCGCAGCGATGGCGGCTGCCACGCTAAAGGCGTTCGGCCGGCTCGACATACTGGTCAACAATGCCGGAATCGTTTTGCGCCGCGAGCGGGTCAGACAACCGTTTGATGAGCTGTCTGAGGCGGAGTGGGACCGAGTGATGGAGGTAAATGTAAAGGGCAGTTGGCTTGCCGCGCGAGCGGTGATTGCTCAGATGCGGGCGCAAAAATACGGAAAAATCATCAATCTGGCATCCGGGACGTACTTCGCCGGAGCCCCGTATTGGGTGCACTACGGCGCGTCGAAAGGTGCCGTCGTTGGACTGACTCGTTCGCTCGCCCGCGAACTCGGTGAAAGCAACATTTGCGTCAATGTGCTCTGTCCTGGCCTTGTGGAGACCGAGGAGACGATGCGGGTCTATCCCGATTTTGTTCGTTCAATGGCAAAGGCTCGATGCCTACAACGTGTCGAGCAGCCAGATGACCTGATTGGAGCCCTTTTGTTCTTGGCGTCAGAACATAGCGATTTCATGACTGGACAGTTGGTGAATATCGATGGCGGGATGTTCTTTCATTGAACTCCCGTCTGCCTAGTTGGCGCATTAGCGGTAGAAGAGACGGTTCATGAGGCTTGAGGGTAAAACGGCGATAGTTTCAGGTGGTGCGTCGGGTATTGGTCTCGCCACTGTCGAGCGCTTCGTCCAGGAAGGGGCGAAAGTCGTCTGTCTTGACATCGAGGGCTCCAATTCCCTGACGTCTTTGGCGGAGAGTGGCGAGGTGGTGTTCGTCAAGGGAAGTGTTGCCTCCGACGGCGACTGGCATCACGCATTCGACACAGCAATTGACTTCGGCGGTCGCGTCGACATCCTGTTCAACAACGCAGGCTTCGGGATCTCCGGTAGCGTGGAGGACGTTGACACCGCCCAGTGGGATGCCGTGTTTGCTGTCAACGTTCGGGGTACTTTCCTTGGCTCGCGTTTCGCTGTTGCTCAAATGCGCAAGCAGGGTGCAGGCGCTATCGTAAACAACGCGTCTATCATGGGGCAGATTGGACAACCTCGATTGGCGGCCTACTCGTCCTCCAAAGCTGCGGTAATAGGACTTACCCGGCAAACGGCGATAGACTACGCGCGATTCAACATCCGATGTAACTGTGTGTGTCCCGGGCTAACTCTGACGGCCAATATCGAGCGGCACTATGGACGCGAAGACGCGCCTACGGAGCGAGGCGTCTACCTTCGAAGCACGGTTCCTGCGGGCCGAATGGCTGCCGCTTCCGAAATTGCTGCCGCCGTCTTGTTTCTGGCGTCTGACGAGGCGTCCTTCGTCACCGGAGAGGCGCTCACCGTCGACGGCGGCCAATCCATTCATACCGGACCGGTATGGCGCAGCTTCGAACACCCGTGATAGCGTGTGGAGGCGACATCGGCTGCTCCCCACAATTCTCCGAGGATGTGACTTCGCCGCGGAAAGTAGACCCTCGCAACCCGATGGCCAAACGACGCCCACACCTAGTCCCGTGTCAGAGATTCAAAGCCGCCTGTTGCGAACCGGACAAGTGTCTCATATCCGCCATTGCGGCTCGGCTCTTTGTCTTTCTGCGTGAGCGTGGCCTCACGTTGATTGTCCGCGAGTTCGCTAACCATCAGTTGGATGTAGTATACAAATGCCTTGACTATACGATCCTCACGGACGCCAGGCATAGTGTTGTAAAGTGCGGCTAGAAATGTCTTGGCGGTGGAATTGAAATGCTTCTCTATTAAGGGTAGCCACCGATTCCCCTGAGCCATCTGCGCGATGAGCATGCTGTAGTTTTTCCAGCCCTTGCCACCATTCTTCATCAAGTCGTAGTACGGTGCCACGTAAGCTTCGAGAATCAACGGAACCTCGCCCCCATCGACTAGCGCTTTTTCCAGGGCGTCAAGTCTCAATTGGTTGAGCGTCTCCGCCCGTCGGTCCACGACCTCCTCCAGCAGAGAGTCCTTCGTGGCGAAGTAATAGGTTATACTCGCTAGGCCGACATCGGCGAGCGCCGCAATGTCGCGGACGGACACACCGTCGAAACCACGATCCGAAAAAAGCTCTTCGGCAGCATCAAGGATGGCTACCTTGGTGTCATTGCTTCGCAACGACGCGCGCCTTGTTGCGCCACGAGCCATTCGAGATCCTCGGCACCCTCAATCGGACTCATTGCAATATGCACGTTCGTCCGTCTAATGGAAGTGCGATAGCGCAATCGGGTCCTGCAGCTGCTCCACGTAACCAGCGAAGGCGGCAAAAGGCACCAACCCGGAACGTGGTGTTCGCGGCAAAATCTGCCGTTGTCTGCCGATGACCGTCTGCTTAACTCGGAATTAAGGGTCGACTTGGCCGCTAGAAGCTCATTTGCCACCGGTGGGGCGTAGAGGACCACAGCTGGGTAACAACGCTCATTGGCCGGCGATGAAAACGTGTCCGCGCACTCGTTGCGACATTTTTTTTGACGCCTCTGGAAGCGACAATGAGCGACCTGCGTCGGAGTTACTCAACGCTTTGTCGGTGTCGGGGTGCGCACGATCGACTACGCCGACCTCCGCAACAATCGGGCTCGAACCTTGAAGCTTACGCGCACACCGCGCCACCGCAGATGAAAGAAACAAAGTGACGGTCAAACAGCCTTAAATGCATGCACGGAGTCCGAGGCGGCACGTTTTCGATCCCGAACGAGATTCTCAGTTTGAACACCCCGGTGGAGGAGCAAAAATGAAAAATACGATACTTGGTCAGATGTTCTACTTGGTCGCCTTTGTTACGGCGGCGCTTCAGTCCGGACTCGGCAACGCAGAAGAATTACTTGCCCGAGCCGCTTCCGGACACGGCGACAATTGGGGCCACGTGAAAATTGTCAAGGACAAGTTCTTGCCTGTAATCCAGCAAAGGATTGGCGAGGAAACGGGACACAGTATCGATATCATCCAGGCATGGGGTGGCGTGCTTGCGAAGGGCACCGAAGTCCTCGAAGCTGTAGAGACCGGAGTTGCAACATTCGGGGTTTACTGTGTTTGCCACGACTCCGAGAAGCTGAAGCTGCACAATTTTATGTTTTACCTGCCCTTCGGTCCTACCTCGACAGGTCTGTCTGTTGCCGCAACGCGCAGGGTATATGACAAGTATCCGCAGTTCGAGGAAGCCTTTGAACGGCACAATCAGAAACTTCTAGCTCTCATTCCCCAGGATGGCTACGGGCTGGTTACAAAGTTCAAGCTTGAAACTAAGCAAGACGTCATTGGAAAGGCATTTGGCGGTGCGGGTCCTAACCTAAGCTGGATAGGTGGGATTGGAAGAGGCGTCGCTATGCAAGGCACAGAAGGCTACACCGGTCTGGAGACTGGCCTCGTTGACGGAACGATCTCCTCGCCGACGATCGCCAAGGCTCTGAAGCTCTATGAGGTCGCTCCCTACTACAACGACATCGGTTTTGGGTCGATGACGATAGTGGTTCTGACGGTAAACAGGGATTGGTTCGATGGTCTGCCGGCTGATGTGCAGGCGATCATCCACGATACTGCCCTTCAACTCGAGGCGGAATCGGGGCCGTTCTGGGATGCCATTGAGCGGGAAGCGACAGCAGAGAATCTGGCTCACGGCCAGATCCTGAATGAAGTCCCCGAGGATGTGCGGATAACGTGGGCCGAAAGCCTTGTCGACTTGCCTACCGAGAAGGCGGCGGAGATCGGAAAGGAAGAGTCGAAGCTCTGGCAGCAAGTAATGCAGGCGTACTACGAAGCTGCGCTTGAACTCGGCCATCATTGGCCCGTCAGATACAACTTTCAATAGGTGATGTCGGCTTGGCGAGAATGACCTGCGGCCAGTTGCGGCGGCAGGGACGCGGGAAGTTCACGGCGGAGGAAGGTGGGAGTGGTGAGCGCGCGCCCTACGGTCGTTCACCGCGCCCATCTGCTGAAGCCGCCACATGCAAGAGGCCCCACAATGGAGATTGGTTTCACCGGTCGTGTAGCAATTGTCACCGGCGCCGGGAGCGGGCTAGGCCGATCTCACGCTCTGGCACTGGCAGTGCGCGGTGCGCGACTCGTCATCAACGACCCAGCGCGCCTCGCCGACGGGAGCTACGCGGCCGAAACTCTTGCTGGACGGATCGTTGCTGAGGGCGGCGATGCGATCGCCAATACCGACAGCGTGACCGACTTCGCGGCCGTTCAGGCAATGACAGGCGCAGCGTTGGAGAGATGGGGTCGCATTGACATCTTGGTCAACAATGCCGGGATCCTGCGTGACAAGAGCTTTGGCAAGATGGACATGGCAGACTTCAAGGCCGTTGTGGATGTGCACCTGATTGGGAGCGCGAACTGCACCCGCGCTGTGTGGGATCCCATGCGCGAGCAGCGCTATGGCCGAATTGCAATGACCAGCTCATCTTCGGGCCTCTATGGCAACTATGGGCAATCTAACTACGGCGCTGCGAAGATGGGGCTCGTTGGGCTAATGAACGTTTTGTGCCTAGAAGGTGCCAAGTACGATATTCGCGTGAACTGTCTCGCACCCATCGCGTCGACCGCCATGACCACCGAACTTCTCGCCGAAGAGCAGCACTCAATCATGACAGTGGAAAGTGTGTCCGCCGGATTAGTCTGTTTGGTTAGCGACGATGCTCCAAACCGCGTTGTACTGAGCTGCGGCGGAGGTTGTTACGCAGCGACGCTCGTTTACGAGACCGAGGGTGTATACCTACCACGCGGCGAACAGACACCTGAGAGCATCGCAGCCAATTTTGCCGAGATTGTCGATCCTGCAAAGCAAAGAATTCTCACGGCCGGAGTCGAACAGACAACCAGGTTTTCGAATAAGGCATTGTTGCAAGGAAGGGAAAATGAGATTGCGCCAGGGCTGGCAGAT
This sequence comes from uncultured Mesorhizobium sp., assembly GCA_964371125.1. GTDB lineage: Bacteria > Pseudomonadota > Alphaproteobacteria > Rhizobiales > Rhizobiaceae > DUSC01. The sequence goes on from CAYJMY010000042.1 coordinate 9,645, forward strand.
TGACAGTCGTCTGCACATTGCGAGTCCAGCGAGGTTCTTCTCCGCGACTTCTTCCATACCGTCACCATGCGCTGAGTAGTCCGCACCTCCGTCAATGCGGAGGTCCAAGCAACTAATCTGAAGACGTTGTTTCGCCTCGGAGTGGGAAGCGGCGGACTGCCATCACTCCCATTCTCCTTCGCAGCGAGGGGCAGTCTGCATGCTGACAATCGCGATGCCACCGCCCGACGCTCGCGCGCTGGCCAACGCGCCAGCCATTTTAGCGGCGCTATGCACCGGCAACATCGGCTGCATGATACAGATCGGCTCTGGCACCCAAGTGCCCGTCGTGCACACCGTTGAGTGTTGGACTGGGCTACCGGCGGGCCCGTGCCGCCGACGTTGGGCAGAGCCCCCTGGCAGAATACTGCCTGACGCGTGCTGACGCGTGAAGCGGGCTCGCCCCGTCGGCACCAGCAGCCCTCGATTGGCGGCAAACGCACGCGCACCTGGGCCGTAGCCCTGCGTGCGAGAGTTCCGAAGTCCGGAACGTCACCGACGACATCGCCGTGAATACTCCAGAACTGGCGAAGCGAAGTAGTGCGCTATTGCTGAGCGCCTGTCGTCGTCAGACAGGAGACCGCGCTCTCTTATAGCATTGAATGCGTGCATCCTCAAGTTGCCGATGCTCTGGCAAGCTCAAGGGCGACCTATAGTTCGCTCAGCCTCCAATCGATAGAGATAGTTTGTGGGAAATACCATGTCCTGGTCGACCAAAACGTTGAATTTGTAGCCAGGCCGGATACGCAAGGTCGGTTGAACGTCGAGGTTCTTGTTGATCGTTCGCTCGGCGACGCGGCCGAACGTTTCCGCGAAATTCCGCCTCGCCGCGTCCGACGCTGTGTCCTGGGTCGCGAGCATGGAACTCTCGGGGATCGCCATGTCGATGCCAGTGCCAATGACCGCAAGCAGCACCGCCGAGCCGAAGGTCCTCAAATAGTGCCGGTCGACCTTGTCATTGAACCCGCCATAGCCCTGAGCGTCCGTGCCGGCCATACCGCCGATCTGCAGCGTGGCGCCGTTCGGTAAGATGATGTCCGTCCAGACGACGAGGACACGCGACTGGCCGAATGAGACCTTGCTGTCGTAGCGGCCGAACAGTTTTGTCCCCTGCGGGATGAGCAGGTGATGTCCGGTCGCGCTGTCGTAGACGTTCTGACTGACCTGCGCGGTGATGCGACCGGGGAGATCGGAGTTGACACCGGTGATCAGCGTGGCCGGAATGACCGACCCGCGCTTGAGCTCGTATCGAGACTGCTGCGGCACCACCTTGTTGGGGAGGTAGCCGAGGTCACGGAGATCGGCGTTGAAGAAATCCTCCTTCGAGCGCTGACCGTTTACATCGACATTTTGGCCGGCAAGCCCGGCCTGGAGCGCAGCCGAATAGAGATCAGTTGCCCCTGCCCTGTCCGGCGCAGCGACACCGACGCCCGCGCCGGCATTCGCGCCGGTATCGCCCCCAGCCCTGAGCTTTTCAATACTGACGGCGATCGGAGAATCGTAGGCGGTATCGTGCGCCTGGAGGCGGGCCATGCGGTGGCGTTGCCGCTCCCGGAAATACTGCTCTTCGGCCTCGCGCTCGAGGCGCGCCCGCCACAGTTCTTCCGGCTCGAGCTGTTGTTGTGGAGGTGGCACGACCTCCCGGAGGACGGGCTGTGGCGCAAACGGGTTCTCCGTCTCGATCCTTTCAGGAGGTGTCGGCTGGAACACCGGCGCCGGGCTCGGTTCGCCGATGATGCCATCCGGCACCCCGCGTTTCAGCTCATCCCCGAATGTCGAGGCCGGGTTGCCGCCCGGACCTCCGATGTCCGGGTCGCCACGGAAATACAGCCCGCGTGAGCTCAGTCCGTAGAAGATGACACCGAGAAAGAGGAGGACCAGAACGATCGCAACGATCACCGGCAATCGGTTGATCCGCCGGATGTTCGGTTGCTGGTTCGTTGGATGACCGCCGAGTTGCAGGGACTGGACCATGTTCCTCTCCCCTAACCGCGTCGCATGACCGAAAGCGGGCTCACTGGTGCCGCACCGGTCGCCGTCGTCGTATAAGCCCGTCCAAGATCGATCGTGCCTGTCGACAGGCGCGCCAGGACCTGTCCGTCATGGCTGTCGATCACGTATGCGAGTGGGACCAACTTCTCGCCGTCGGGCTTCTGATCGCTGACGACCGCATAGCCCCAGGTCTTGAGTGAATCCTCGAGCGCGCCGCCAAAGGGCGATCCATCAGGTTTCAGGAGGATCGTGCCGGTTCCGGGGCCGAGGTGCTCCGCAAGCCGGCTCACCATGTCGCCGGCGATGGCGCTGGCGGCGGGCCCGGAGATCTCCGGCGGCGCGGAACTCGTGACCAGTCCGTCGGCGTTCATTGCCTGACAACTTGCCATTAGAGCACATGCCAGAGTAACGCCGACGAGGCGACGGAGGTTGAGATGGCCCATCCCCTACCCTCCCCGCCTGATCGTGATCTTGTCCTGGCGCCGGCCGACGCCCGACAGGAGGACGGCCCGATCGACGTGATAGTCGACCACCATCATGTTGCCCTTCATCCGGTAGTTGACGATGCGGTTCTCGCCGCCTGACACGACGAATAAAACCGGCGCATCCTGGCCGGAAAGCGAGCGTGGAAACTGGATGTAGGTCTTGGCCCCGTCACTGTAGACGCGCGTCGGCCGCCAAGGGGCGTTCCCAGAGACCGAATAGCCGAAGTTCAACTGCTCGGCCGGCACCCCCGCTCCCGGAATCGTGCTCGCCTCCAGTCGCGCATTGATGTCGGCAAGTTTCGTCGAGACGTCCTCGGGATATTCGAAGCCGACCCTGGCCATGTACTGGCTCGGATGCGACTTGAGCTGGATGTGATAGGTGCGTCGCGACGTAGTGACGACCATCGAGGTCACGAGGCCCGGTTCGGACGGCTTGACGATCAGATGGATCGCTTGGCCGCCAGCAGCGCCCGACGTGGCAGGCTCGACCTTCCAGCGTACCGTGTCGCCGATCAAAACGTCGCGAACGACCTCTCCAGGCTGGAGCTCGATATCGCAGACCTGGAGCGGCGAACATACGACGGAGGGCTGCACCTCCCCAAAGAGGAAGACGACCTTGCCGTCCGGTCCCTTTGTCACCAGCCCGCGGCTGCCGCGCCATTTTCCGGAGATCCCCGTTCCCTTTGACTCATTCGCGTTCAACCCCTGGCCATAGGCAAACGGCAAGAGAAGGGGTGCGGCGGAAAGGGCGGCGCCAAGGGCAAGCGGCAGCAGGACGCCATGGGAAACGATGGATGGTGCGAACATGGCAGGGCCACTCCTATAGCTGCGCGGTCCAGTCGAGGTCGCGGATGTAGAGACCGATCGGATTGAGGCGGATGACGGCCTCGTCCTGCGGCGGCGTCAGGGTGACGGTCGCAACGGCCCGGAAGCGTCGTGGCGCGCCCATCTCTTTGCCCTTGCGGTCGCGCTGGTATTCGGTCCAGTCGATCTGATAGCTCTGGTTCGAGAGCGGCACGATATTGTTCACCTCGACCGCCACCGTCGCAGCTCTCGCCTTCTCGAAGGGCGAGTTTGAGCGGAACCAGCCATTGATCTTCTCGGTGGCGGGATCGGAGGTGCGCAGCAGGGCATAGGTCCGGTCGATGTAGCCCTTCTGAACGACGGCGTCGGGCGTGACACTGCGGAAGTTCGTCATGAAGTTGCCCAGCGTGGCGCGCACGACACGGGCGTCGGCATATTCGATCTGTTGCGGGAAGCCGGCGTTGACGGCGGTGCCCAGCCGGTCAACCTCGACGAGGTAGGGCACGAGCTTGACCTGGCTGCTCTGATAAAGCGCATAGGAGGTGCTGATGACGGCAAGCAGCATCCCGGTGACACCCACGATGCGCCAGGCGGCGGCGGCCTTCACATAGGAGCCGTAGCGCTCGTTCCATTCCTGCCGAGCCGCGAGATAGGGGTTTTCCGGCGCAGTGTTCCTCGCCATGTCTGGGTATGCTCCTGATTACTTGTCCGGCAGGGGCGGAGGTGCTTTGGGCCGAGGCGACTTCTGTCGGGCCTCGTCGAGTTTGGAGTTGGCGAGGCCGAGCAGCGAGTTCGCATAGGCGCCCGGTGCGGCGATCGCCTTGTCCTTCGCAGCCGAGCCGGCCGCCAACCCTGCGCTGCCGATCCCTGACGCCATGCCGCGGAGCGACGCCCCGACGATCGAGGATCCGCCAGCGCGGGCCGCACTGGCGCTCGCGGCACCGGTCCTCGCCGCATTCGCACCGAGGAAGGCGCCGCCGGCGGCGAAGGTCGCTGCCTGGCCGCCGTGCCGGATTGCTTCCATGCCGCCACTGACGGAGGCGCCCTGCACGACGCCCTGGATGATCGGCGGCACATACATGGCGATGATGAAGACGACGACCGAGATGCCGGCGATGGCAAGCGTGGTGATGAACTGGTCTGTGGTTGCAGTGGGCGCCTCGGCCAGGCCGATGAGGACCTCGGAGCCGATGCGTGCAATCATCACCAGCGCCATCAGCTTCATGCCGACCGAGAACGCATAAACGAGATAGCGGACGGCAAAATCCTTGGTGTAGCTCGAACCGCCGAGTCCGAGCATGATCATGCCGGCGAGCAGGCCGACATACATTTCGACCATGACGGCGACGAAGATCGCCGCCACCAGGCTGAATGAAACGACGACCACGATCATGGCGAAGACCGCGGCCATCGCGAGCGCGTTGTCCTCGAACAGACCGAATTGCGCCTGTTCTGACATCTTTGACGCCACCCGGATGCCTGCATTGAAGATGTCGGCCGGCGATGCCGAGCCGCCCGAGGCGCCGATCTGGAACAGACTGTCGACGATCGCCTTCGAGACAGTCGGACCCTGGTCGAGGATGAAGGCGAACAGACCGATGAACATGATGCGACGCACCAGTTCAGCAAACCAGCTGTCCAGTGAGGCAGCGTTGATGGCGAGCCACACGGCGGCAATGCCGATCTCGATCACTGCCAGGATCCAGAACAGGGACCGGGCGGCGTCGAGAACCGTGGTTTCCCAGCCGCGGGCGGCGGTCACCACCTGGTTCTCGAGCGTCGTGAGAACGCTGCCGTCCTGCGCCAGCGCCGGCGCGCTCGCCAGCACCACGGCCGCGATTGTGATGAATGCGCATTTGGAGGCGCGGACCGGTCGCGCAACTACCATCGCGGCTTCATCTCCTGGCCGCCGCGAACGTCGCGATCCGGATCTCCACGGAAGAACTTTTCCGCGCGCTGGCGGCGTTCAGCGTCGTCTGCAGCGGGGCCCGGATCGGTGACGCGCGGCGTCGCGCCGCGTGGGAGCACTACCCATAGTACGGCTGTACTCAGAGACACGACCCCGACAACAAGGATAATGATCGCGGACCGGCTCACCAGCGGGGCTCCATCTCCTGGCCGCCGCGCACGCCCGGCTGCACCGTATTGAAGAAGCGCTCGCGCCGTAGCTGCGCGAGATCCTTGTCGGCCTGGTCCGACTGGAACCAGGTCGCCATCATCGTCGTCTGCTGCGCCAGCAATCCGCGCAATTTCTGGAACTGCCCGACCTGCTCGGCGGCGATCTGATGGCCGACCTGCAGCGCCTTCATCTGCCCGTCGGCGGATTCCGACATAGACCGCAGCGAGCTCATGGTCGCTTCTTCCGAGGAGAATTGCTCGGCGGTGAGGCCGGCAGCCTTCAACGTGCCGGCGATCGTGTCGCGATTTGTGGTCGACCAGGTTTCATAGCTGGACGAGAACGTCTGTCCGTCTGCCAGGCCGGTCTTGAAATCCGCATAGCTCTGAAAACGCTGCTTCAACACCTCGTCGGCGTTGGACATCGAAAAGGCAATGCCTTCCCCTTGTGCGACGAGACCTCGCAGGCGGTTCAAATCGTTTTCGACCTGGCTCCAGACATGGAACGGCAGCTTCGCGGTGTTCTGCAGCATGTTCTCGTACATGCGGATCTGGTTCTGGATCTGCTCGGCGAGCTGCGCGATCTGCGTCATCTGGTTGTTGATCTGCTCGGCCGACTTGCCGACGAGCGCCACCAGTTCGCCGTTGTTGAGCAATTGCGTCCATTCCGTCGCCTGCCCTGTTACGCCGCCGGCCCGGACCGGTGTGGGGTTGACGATGTTTGCGGCAGCAATCGCCACCGCGGCACTAGTCGACATGAAGGAGCGCTTGCGCATCGCTTAATCCTCTCTGCTGTAGCCAATGGAGGGGCCAATCGCGGCCATGCTCGGTGCGAAGTGCTGCGACGCGCTTCAGGTCGTCGCGACCGGAAGCGCCGGCGAAGGCCAGCGCGACCGGGCCGAGCGCCATGTCGAAGAGGCGGCGGCCTACGGCCGAGACAACGTAGTATTCCCGCTTGGGCATCGCCGTCGCCACGATTTCGATCTGCCGTTCGTTGAAGCCGATGCGCTCGTAGAACTCCCGCGTGCCGGGCTCGCGCGCCGCGCCGTTCGGCAGGCAGATTTTTGTCGGGCAGGATTCTTTCAGCACGTCGATGATGCCGGACCGCTCGGCGTCGGAGATCGACTGTGTGGCGAGCACCACCGCGCAGTTGGCCTTGCGCAGCACTTTGAGCCACTCGCGGATCTTGTCCCGGAAGACAGGATGGCCGAGCATAAGCCATGCTTCATCGAGGATGATCAGGCTGGGAGCCCCGGTCAGCCGCTTCTCGATCCGCCGGAACAGGTATGTGAGCACGGGCACGAGGCTCCGCTCGCCCATGTTCATCAGCTGCTCGATCTCGAAGGTCTGAAAACTCCCGAGCGACAACCCGTCCTGTTCGGCGTCGAGGAGCTGGCCCATCGGACCGTCGACCGTGTAGTTGTGGAGTGCCTCCTTGATCTCCCGCATCTGGACGCCTGAGACGAAATCGGAGATCGAGCGGCCACGCGCTTCGGCCATCAGACCGATCTGGCGGGAGATGGCATTGCGATGGTCGGGCGTGATCGTCACACCCTGCAGCGCGACGAGCGTCTCGATCCATTCCGAGGCCCAGGCGCGATCGCCGTCGGTCGCAAGATCGGCAAGGGGGCAGAAGGCGAGCGCCGGACCATGCGTCCCCTCCCCTTCCCCGACCTCGTAGTGATCGCCGTCGGCGGCGAGCGTCAGCGGAAGCAGGGACCGGCCCTTGTCGAACGCAAAAATCTGAGCGTCCGCGTAGCGCCGAAACTGCGCGGCGATCAGTGCGAGCAGCGTGGACTTTCCGGAGCCGGTAGGCCCGAATATCAGGGTATGGCCGACATCGTCGACATGCAGGTTCAGCCGAAACGGCGTGGAGCCGGAGGCTACTTGCATCAGCGGTGGCGAGCCCGGCGCATAGAAGGGGCAAGGCGCGATCGGTGCGCCCGACCACACCGAGTTCAGGGGGATCAGGTCGGCAAGATTGCGTGTGCTGATCAGCGGCTCGCGGATGTTGGCGTACCAGTTGCCGGGAAGAGAACCAAGGAAGGCTTCTGTCGCGTTGATGGTCTCGATCCGGGCGCCGAACCCCTCCGCCTGGATGAGCCGCCGGATCGCCTCGGCCTTCTCCCGAAGGCGCGGCTCATCCTCGTCGAACAGAACGATGGCGGGCGTGTAGTAGCCATAGGAGACGAGCTGCGACGAAGCCTGCGCGATCGCGTCCTCGGTTTCCGCCACCATCATCATGGCGTCCTGGTCGACCGAGCGCGATTGCGTCTGGAACAGCTGGTCGAAGAACGGCCGGACCTTCTGCTGCCACTTCTTGCGGGTGCGCTCGAGTTTTTGGCGCGCTTCCTGATCGTCCAGGAACATGAAGCGGCTCGACCAGCGATAGGTGAGCGGCATCAGGTCGAGCGCGTTGAGGATGCCGGGCCAGCTTTCCGCTGGAAAGCCGTCGATCGCCACCACCGCCAGAAAGCGGCTTTCGACCATCGGCGAGACACCGTGATGGAACTCGGCCGTCGCAAGCCAGTCGAGATAGAGCGGGATCTCGGTCAGCCGGACCGGGGTGTTCTCCCCAGTGATGCAGAAGCGGATGAACTGGAAAAGTTCGTCATAGCGCGCGATGCGAAACCCGCCGCGCTCCTCGACCTCCTGCGTCACCATGCGACGGATCGAGAGCGTGTTGGCGAGATACTGTTCTACCTCGCGGATCGATGTCTGGAAACTCTCCAATACCGTATCGGCGTAGCGCGCGCCGCGGCTCTCGCTGTCGGAATAGACGTATCGCGCCAGGCCGGAACGGGTTCTCTCCGGCGGCCGCCACGTGAGGATCAACGCGTGCTGGCTCTCGAAATGTCCCCTCCCCGTCTCGAAATGCGCTCGGCGTTCCTCGTCGATTGCGCGGGTGACCGGATCGGGAAAATGGCAATCGTCACGGGACGGATAAGCTGCCGTCGCGACACGCACCGCCTCGACCTGGATCATCCAGCCGGATCCAAGTCGCGACAGGACCGCGTTGATCTGGCGCGCCACCTCGTTGCGCTCGGCGTCGGTCGAGCTCTCCGAATCCGGACCGGCGAAATACCAGCCGGCCATCAGGCTGCCGTCCTTGAGCAGGATGACCCCGTTGGCGACCAGCGCCGCATAGGGCACAAGGTCAGCGAACGATGGACCGGAATGCCGGAATGCGCGAAGAGCCGTCATCTCCGCGTCCTCAGGAACGCCGCCACGGCGTGGACGTCGGCCGGTAGTAGGGCCGATAGTTGATATGACGGGCATAGACGCGCCGCATCATCGGGTCGGCTTTGGCCATCATGCGCAGCGCCGCAACGACCACGATCCAGATTGCACCTCCGAACAACGCCGCATACCAGGTGAGCACGACAAAGATCAGGATGGCCGCGGCAAGTCCCGTTAGGAGCACCAATTCGCGGTCGGCGCCGAGCAACAGGTTCGGGCGCGATAGGGCCCGATGGATGCGTGAGCGGTCAAGACTGGAGCCATGCTCAGCCATCGGCCAACTCCCCAGAGCTTTCCCGCGGCGCCTCGCCGGCTACTTCGCCGATCGAGGCGCCGCTCGCGCCGAACAGGCCTACGATCTGCGTGGCGCCGAGGAGGATGCCGGCGACCAGCACGACGTACATGAGCCTGCGGGCAAAGTCGTTGAGTTCTCCGCCGAAGATCAGCATGCCGCCGGCGATCGCGACGGCCGCGAGCGCAATGAAGCCGGCGACCGGACCCGTGATGGACTGCTGGACCTGCTGGAGCGGGCCTTCCCAAGGGAGGCCTCCGCCGCTGCCGGCAAACGCCGGCGCTGTCACCGCCAAGCAGAGGATCAGCGCCAGCATTGCGCTCGCGCGTGGGAGAGAGAGGCTACGCGGCATGGCTTTCCACATCAAATTGGGCCTCGTCGATCTGGGCGTAGGTTTCGGTTTCGTAGCGGGAGCCATTGAAGCTCTCGACATGGATGACGTCGCGCACACGCCGGCCTCGGCCCGTCCGCTCGATGGACACGATCAGATCGACCGCTTCCCCGATCACCTCGCGCATCGGCTGCTGGCTGACCTCGGCGGTGAGCTGTTCGAGACGGCGCAGTGCCGACATGGCGCTGTTGGAATGGATCGTCGTTACCCCGCCCGGATGTCCGGTGTTCCAGGCTTTGAGCAAGGTGAGCGCGGCACCATCGCGGACCTCGCCTACGATGATGCGGTCTGGCCTCAGCCGCATTGTGCTCTTCAAGAGCCGGGCCATGTCGATCGTGTCGCTCGTGTGGAGCGCGACAGCGTTCTCTGCGACGCAGCGGATCTCGGCGGTGTCCTCCAGAATGACGATCCGGTCTTCGGGCGCGGCCTCGACGATCTCCGAGATGACGGCGTTGGCGAGTGTGGTCTTGCCCGATCCCGTCCCCCCGGAGATCACGATGTTGAGTCGCGATTCGATCGCATTGCGGATGATGTCCGCCTGGCGAGCCGTCATGACTTTGGACGATACATAGTTATCAAGGGGGATCAGCCTCGACGCGCGGCGGCGGATCGTGAAGGTCGGCCGAGAGACGATGGGCGGCAACAGGCCCTCAAACCTATGCCCTCCGATCGGCAGCTCGCCGCTGATGATCGGTTGTTCGTCGTCTGCCTGGGATTGAAGTGCATGGGCGACGCTGCCGATGACGATCTCGGCCGCCGCGGAGGTCATTTCGCCGACGGCCGCAATCCCGTGGCCGAGCCGTTCGATGAAGAGCCTGCCATCGGGATTGAGCATGATCTCGACCACACTCGTGTCGTCGAGCGCGACACATATCTGATCGCCAAGCGCCTCCTGCAGCTTGCGGACAAGCCGGGGGTGCGAGCGGAGCTGGCCCATTCGCGCGTTCTCCATCAGGCGGCGGCTTTGGCGCGTTGCAGAAGCGATGCATAGTTCGCCGGCCGCACGCGCTCGAACCATTCTCGGTCGGCCGGAAGCAGACCCGCGACGGCCATCGTGTTACCGATCGGTCGCGGCTCCCCAATGCGCGCCATTGGCCAGCCCGCACGCTTCAGGATGCGCTCGAAGCGGACATCGGTGCCGGTGACGATCTCGGTGTAACCCTGTTCCATCGACCACTCGATGATCGCCGCGAACATGGTCAGCGTGACATCGTGCAGCGACCCCCCTGCCCTCCCCGCTTCCAGCGAGGTATCGACGCAGAAGCGTGAACTCTCGACCATCGCAGCATGAGGGCGCAGCAGGCCGGCCTGCTCGAGATCGGGAAACAGGACCGACATCATGGTCGGCCCCGTCGCCGGCAGCAGCCGCGCGCATCCGACTACCTGACGGGATGGTGTCACCGCCAGGATATAGGTGGGGCGGTAGGAATCGAATTCGTCGACCTCCCTACCCTGCCGAACTTCGACGTCCCATTCCAACCGGCCTCGGAAGATCCGCGCCCGCAACTGGTGCATCGAATCGATGAGGTCGGCGGCGCCTCTGTATCCCGCCGTCGAGATGGCTATTGCCCGCATGCGTTTCGCTCCGCTTCGATTGAAGTCGGAGGGCAAGGGGCATGATTTGGACTGAGGTCGCGACTAGTGAATGTATGAGTGATTCTGCTGACTTGGTCGTGAGTCGCCGGCCGGCTCGCCGCAGGCTGCCGTTGGGGGGCCGTGCGTTTTCTAATAGAAGTATGAGTGCCCACTTTGATAAGGGTGTTGCCGATGATCCAGCAAGACATTGAAAAGGTTAATTAAAATAGCGCTCTTTGGAGCGAGCATAGTAAGCGGCAAGACGTGGCGTTAAGACTTCGTTAACGCAAATTCTCTTGCCGTTTCGAGGGAATCGCACATAGTGGCGCTAAATCGGCGCGTTGTTCCAAGTTAGCGCTATTTTCTCTTGCGACGGGAACGAGATGAACGCGCTGCCCTCCTTTGAGTTCGACGACAGGATACTCGCCCAGGGTGCCGAGATCTCGCGTAAGCTCGACCAGTTGCGCATGGAGAAGTTTCCTCCGAATGCCGAAAAGACCTTGCGGTCCTTCGGTATGGCAGAAGCTGCTCACTACCTGGGCGTGACCCCTAACAACCTCAAGCGCCTGCATCTCGAAGGCAAAGGCCCTACCCCACAGATTGGCGGCGGCGGCCGGCGCTCATACACAGCACAACAGATCGTTGAACTCAGACACTATCTCGACAAAAACGGTCGATCAGATGCCAAGAAATACGTGCCTGGCCGCAAGCCAGGAGAGAAGCTGCAAGTCATCGCGGTTGTGAACTTCAAGGGCGGCTCCGGTAAAACGACCACGGCGACCCATCTCGCACAACACCTCGCGCTTACAGGGCATCGGGTTCTCGCCATCGACCTTGACCCTCAGGCGTCCTTGTCGGCGTTGCATGGTTTCCAGCCGGAGCTAGACAAGAATCCGTCGCTCTACGACTCCATCCGTTACGACGACGCGAAGCCGCTGGCGGACGTCATCCAGGCAACTAATTTCCCGCTTCTCGACATCGTCCCTGCGAACCTGGAACTTCAGGAGTACGAGTATGAGACGCCGCTGGCGATGCAGACATCGCTGGAAGGCAAACGCTTCTTCACCCGACTGGGAAAGGCGCTTGAAAGCGTCGACGATCGCTATGACGTCGTGATCATCGATTGTCCGCCGCAGCTCGGCTACCTGACCCTCACTGCGCTCAGCGCCGCGACCTCAGTGCTGATCACTGTTCATCCGCAGATGCTGGACCTCATGTCGATGAGCCAGTTTCTGCTCATGCTCGGCAACATCGCCAAGACCATCAAGAAGGCCGGCGCTAATTTCAAACTGGACTGGCTCCGATATTTGATCACCCGGTTTGAACCGACTGATGTGCCCCAGGCGCAGATGCTCGGCTTCATGCAGTCCATGCTGGCCGAGGACATCCTCAAGAACCCCATGCTCAAGTCAACGGCGATCTCGGACGCCGGCCTCACCAAGCAGTCGCTGTACGAAGTAGAGCGCGCGAATTTCAACCGGGACACGTACGACCGAGCGATTGAGAGCCTCGACGCAGTCAACTTTGAGGTTCAGGCGCTCATTCACCGGGCGTGGGGGCGGCTATGAAGTTGACGGCCGTAAAAAGCGCCAAAAAGTTGAGAGCTTTCAAAGGACTAGCTTCGCGACGCGATAGCGACCAAGGCGCGCCGGTTCGCAGAGTCGGTAGGGGCATCGGGAAGTTGACGGCGGTAAAAATCACCGAAAACACACGGCGGATCAATGCTCTAACGGCGTGGGGAGGGTGTTAGATGGCACGCAAGAACCCGTTCGCGAGCCTGCTCAACAGCGAGGACACGCCATCCGAAAACCGCGCGGTTCTCGATTACGCAGCCAAGGGGGCGACCCGCTCACTATTGAGCTCGATCGACGAGATGGCCGCCCAAGCGGGCAAGCTGCTGGAAGGCGAAACGATCGTCGAGCTCGACCCGGCACTGATAGATGACTCCTTTGCGAAAGACCGGTTCTCCCTCGATAGCGACGACTATCGGGAGGAGCTGGAACGCGTCGTAGCGGCCGTGCGGGAGCGCGGGCAGGACACGCCTGTTCTCGTGAGGCCACATCCCCTGCAGCCCGGCCGATATATGCTAGTCTTCGGCCATTTGAGGCGGCTATCTGCCGTCAGGCTCGGGCGAAAGGTTCGCGCCGTCATCAAAGAGATGACCGACCGACAACACGTGATCGCTCAGGGGCAGGAGAACAACGGCCGGGCCAATACCTCATTCATTGAGAAGGCGGTCTTCGCGGCAGATATCGTTAATCGCCATTTCGATGATGATAATTCGACGGTCCTGGCGGCCTTGGGTGCCGACAAATCTACGCTGTCGAAGATGCTTGCGGTTGCCAGTGTGCCGGAACCACTCTTGAAAGGCATTGGGCGCGCGACGCGGATCGGCCGCGACCGCTGGTACGACCTCAAGCTGCTCCTCGACAAGCCGAGCAACCTGGACAAGGCGCTTCAATTCATCAAGGCGCCGGCCATAGCCGCGCTGCCGAGCGACCAGCGGTTCGAGGAACTCGCAAAGCACCTCAAAGCCACTAAGGCTGAAACGAGGTCGAAACCAGCCCCGTCCCGGAGCAGTTGGAAACCGACAGACGGCCGCCTCGCAGCCGAGACCGTTGCAGATGGAAAGAAGTTCACCCTGGCCCTCAAGGCGAGAGGACCCGACGCGCGAGCGTTCGGAGACTACCTGACGGAGCACCTCGATCAACTCTATGTGGAGTTCCGGCAGCAAAACGACACGAGAACTAACGGAGAATAGCCCCGCAAAAGAAAAAGGCCCCCGAAAACAGATTCCGGAAGGCCCTTCTCGGCGTGTGGTAACCCGAGAATCGCACTTCCCTGAATCGCAGTCAAGGCCTTGTTGGGCCAGCGCCGCTTTGGTGGTCGGACTTCTTTTGCCTTTCGATAGGTGAAAGACAATGCAGACTCATATTGCAACGACGCCCTTCGGGCGGCGGCCGATGAAGCTTGGCCTGATTTCAAGCCAAGCCAAGGCCAGGAATATCGATCAGGGCGCCACCGCGTCCAAATGGCAGGTCTTCAGGGACATCCGCGAGGCGAAGGAGGTCCTCGGAGCTACCGATCGCGCTCTGGCGATCCTCAATGCCTTGCTGACGTTCCATCGCGATGAGGAACTCAGCGGGGCGGGCAACCTGGTTGTCTTCCCATCGAACGAGCAGCTCATCCGTAGGGCCAACGGCATGTCGCCGGCGACGCTGCGCCGTCACCTCGCCAACCTGGTGACCTCGGGCCTGATCATCCGCAGGGACAGCCCCAACGGCAAACGCTTCGCCCGGAAAGGACAGGGCGGAGCGATCGAGCAGGCTTACGGATTCGATCTCGCGCCGATCCTGGCGCGTGCGGCTGAGTTTCGGGAACTGGCGGAAGCCGTGGCGGCCGAGCGCAAGGCGTTCCGCGTGGTCAAGGAGCGGTTGACCATCTGCCGGCGCGACGTGACCAAGATGATCGATGCCGGCATCAACGAGAGCGTGCCCGGCAACTGGCGAGGCTTTCAGCGCCGCTATGAGGCAATCATTGCCCGGCTTCCGCGGACAGCGCCACGACAGGTGCTCGATGCCCTTGCCGATGAGCTGGAAGATCTCTGGGCCGACGTGCACCAGACGTTGGAAATATTCGTCAAATCAGAAGAATTGAACTCCAATGAGTCTCATTCTGAGCGTCACATACAAAATTCAAACCCAAACTTTAATCCTAACGGTGAAATTACAGACGGCTTAGGAAACAACGAGGAAGCGAGCGGCACCGCCGAGCATACCGAAAATGTGCGGAGCCTGCCAAGACGGGATCTGCCGTTGGGAATGGTGCTGAGCGCCTGCCCGGACATCGTGCCCTACGCTGAGAGTGGACAAATCCGGACCTGGCGGGATCTCGCCGCCGCCGCCGATCGAGCCCGGCCAAGCATGGGGATCAGCCCAAGCGCCTGGCAGGAAGCGGCAGAGGTCATGGGTCCGCAACATGCGGCGATCGTGCTGGCCGCGATCCTGCAACGGGCCGAGCACATCCGCAGCCGCGGCGGCTATCTGCGCGATCTATTGGAGCGTGCCCGGCAGCAAAAATTCTCGGTGTGGCCGATGATTACGGCGTTGCTCAATGCCAGGATGGGGGCGTTAGAGAAGGCTGCCGCGTCAAGCGGGGCTGGAGGCACGCCTGGAGGGCAGGGTGCTGAACCCGGGGTCGGCGCCAGTTCGCTGCAGATCAGCAGCGCGCTGCGTGACAGCATGAAGAAGAAGGGCTGGTGACGATGTCCCGGCTACCCGGCGGATGCGCCTGCATTCGCGGCCGCGTCGGCGATGAGCCCCGAGCGGCGCGCTCGGTCGATCAGGTTCTTGACGGAGGAGGGGGACCATTTCGACCCCCCGCGGGGCGTCCGTTCATGCAGGCGTTCGAGCTGGCCGGCGATTTCGCGCAGCGTCAGGGCCGGGTTCGAGGCATGGATGCCGGCCACCAGGGTCATCAGCCGGTCTTCGGGCAGGCGGGGAGGCGACTTCCTGAGCAGCCCGGGATCGGCGAGGTGCTCGGCGACAAGCCACTTCACGGCGCGGCGGAGGCGTTCCGGCGTCCAGTCAAGACCGCGCTGCTTCAGCACGCGCGCAATGTCGTCCCAGGTGTGGTCGGGCCGCATCCGCCGCACCGTGGGAAGCCACTGGCTGGCGGTGGCTTGAATGCGCGCGCCAAAGGCGGCCTTTTGCGCGGCCGTAACCTTCGCCAGCGCCTCCGGTCGACGCTCGCGGACACCGGGATTACCCGGGAGCTTGCCCTTCGCCTTCGCCGCGCGAATCCCGGCCTTTGTCCGTTCCGAGATCAGCGCGCGCTCGAGCTGGGCGACGGCGCCGAGGACCTGCAGCGAAAACATCCCCTGCGGCGTCGTGGTGTCGATCGGATCCCGCAGCGACCGAAAATGGGCGTTCCTGGCTGTCAGATCCTCGATCACCTCGAGCAGGTGACTGACCGATCGCGCCAAGCGGTCAAGACGCACTACCACGAGGGTGTCGCCGGCGCCGATCTCGCGCATCAGCCTGGCGAGGGCGGGGCGGACGCGGGAAGCGCCGGAACCGTGCTCCTGGATGATGGTGTCGCAGCCGGCGGCGCGCAGTTCGATCACCTGCGCTTCCGTTGCCTGCTCGTCGGTAGAGACGCGCGCATAGCCGATTTCCCGGCCCTGTGGTCGACGGGAAGCGCGATTTAGCGTGTCAGCGGCCATCCGGAGCGCCTGAGAGTGCGTTTGAGGGCGGTTTTCTAAACACAGAGGATACGGATAACCGATCGTTTGTAAACGTCTCTTGAGGCTTCTTTGCACGATGGAGAACCATAGGATGCCTGGGATAACGGGCATTCTCGTCGATCTGAGGCTCGATCGACATCCCTCTGTTCAGTCCCGGAGGCTTGGCGTGTCTATATAGTACGCGCGCGGGAAACTTGGTCGCTATGACGGAAGCGAGAAGCGTGATAGCTTCCGTGTGGCAAACAATACCGCGCGGGAACAATGGGTTACGATATCGAGCACTTGCCTCTTCAGGCCCTGCTTCCTGCCATCGGAAGGGCGGAGGATCAGCTCGCCCGGCTCGACGAGCAGGTGCGGCGAAGCCCGGTGGGCCAAGGTTTCGTCGAGCGCGGTCACTTCTTCGATGTCACCGCCAGCATGTGGGTCGGGGGCGAGCTTGTCCATGTAGAGGACCTGGTTCTCCACGATGCACGGATGGACGTCCGGGCTCCGACCCACGAGCTGACGATCGCCCACCGAATTCTTAGGGCACGACGGCGCATCGCCGGGGCGAAGGCCGACTGGGCAGTGAGCGACGCGGGCATCGGGGCGCTCACCGGCTATGAGGATCGTGATCAGCAGTCTGGGGAAGGGCACGGGGCGGCACCGGCCGTCGACGCGACGGATCTCGCCCTGATGAACGAGGGTGATCCTCTGGCCCAGGAGCTCGCCAACGTCGATGCTCTTCTCGCGCATTCGCAGCGCCTCCTCGACAAGATTTCGGACGGCAAACGCGGCGGTCGTCAGGAGCTCGTCGTCGGCGATCTCATCGTTCGAGATTCCGATTGGGACGAGGAGGACCGCCTGGCACAGTGGAAGCGCGTTCTACGCGATGATGGCGATCTTCCGGCGACGCTCAGCGCCGCCTTGCTCTGGGACGCTTGGGAGTCGCTCGAACCGATGCAGCGGCAACATTGGCTCGGAAGCCAACTGGTCAGCGCCTATCTTCGTGCTCGGGGGAAGGTCGCCTCGCACCTGTTTGGGTTTAACGTCGGGCTGAAGGCGGTGCCAAGAGAACGCCGCCGGTCCCGAAATCGTTTGACGTGTCTGCTCGCTTTTCTCGATGCGATGTCGGCCTCGGCCGAGGCCGGCATGAAGGAGATCGCCCGATTGACACAGGCGCGCGAGCAGATGACCCGCCGCTTGAATGGTCGCCGCTCCTCTAGCAGCCTGCCGACGGCCATCGAGCTCGTATTGTCGAGACCGATCGTGTCGGCGCCGATGATCGCGAAGGTCGCCAAGGTGACGCAGCGGGGCGCGCTCAACCTTATTGGCGAACTCGGCGTGCGCGAGGTAACCGGGAGAGGACGGTACCGGGCTTGGGGCATCCTGTGACGACCTAGTTGCCTCGAGCGACCATACGCAGTGCCTCCAAGGTCGCGCTCACCTCACCGACGTGGTTCCCGATGTCGTCGCTCGTTTGCATCTGTTCGATGACTCTTTCTGCATCTGCGATTGCGTACGCAAACAATGGATCCTTCTCGAATGGTCCACCTCGAAAGATGTCCTCCGCATCCGAGATGAGCTTGCGATGCTGAGAAATTGCCGCGTCGAGCCTTTCCCGCCAAGTCTTTTGATCCCCCCCTGTGCTGACTTGGCAATCGGCAAACAGTCGCCCAATCTGTTCAAGGGCCTGCAACGATAGAGTTGCGGCCTGCTCAGCTTCGCGACGGAATCCGCGAGCCTTCGCTCTACCAATGGCCGGCCGCAAATATGTCGCGTAGGCCCGAATTGGATCGCCACGACCGGCAAGCACTCGACCGGCCTCATTGAGGAAGGCCAAGAACGTGCGTTCTGAACATCCGTAGCGTAGGAGGTCGTGATGAACGGCGTCCAAGATCGTCTCGGCGGCGGAATAACGCTTCATCCGCCGAAAGCATCGCGCCAACGCGATCCTGAACCCCATTGCCTGGTGATGATGACCCTCGGACTGAGCGAAGAGCATTGCCTCCAAACACCGGTCCAACGCGACGGCGAAATCACTGGTTTCTGCTTCAATGCTGTCAGCCCGCGCGCGCCGATGAAGTGCCGCGATCAATAAATGTGTCTGCTCTGGTTCCAGCCGCTGGCTGAAACTTGGCACTAGGACGTTCCTGTCGTAGCCGCCACGCGCTTTGGCATGCTCCCACCGTTTTTCATTCTGAATCTGATCGATGAGGTCTAGCGCCGTTTCATGGTCGCCTTTGAGGAAGGCCAAGTGCGCTTCACGCGAAAGGACGCGGCGAAACAGCTTGCGGACCTGTCGAAAAGAGTCAAACGCGACTTCATAGGCAACAAGCGTTCGATGTAGCTGCTCGACTCGTACCCGTGCCGTTTTCAGCGCTTCGTCGGCCGCTTCAATATTACCCAATGCCGAGTCGACGAGCGTCAAGTCGAGCGCCGTGTTGAGCTGGTCGATCTCCTTTACGGTTCCGTCGAGTTCACGCTCAGCGTTTTCGAAACAGGTCCGAGCCCTCTGCAATTCGCCGATGTCGAGGAGCGCGTATCCGCACTCGCGCATGAACTCGATTCTCTTTTCCGGCCTAAGTGCGGGATGAGGCCGACCCACGTCGTAATCGTCGCTCAAGAGTTCAAGCAGTTCGACCGCCAGTTGATATGCGCCATATCGCTTGGCCAGCGCACGGCCACTGACGCCGTTCGCATTACCATTCAGGTCATTCTGGTACAAAACCTCGTAGCAGTAGTTGATCACCCGAAAGGGATCGGTGCCCTCATCGGTCCGCAATGGTGGCGGCGGGAACGCCGAACTGTGACGCTCGACTTCGGTCCCACGCCTCCCAAACGTTTCGCAGGACCGCACTAAGTGCCGGATTGTCTCCGCCAAAAAGAATA
>CAYJMY010000043.1:0-28401 GCA_964371125.1 uncultured Mesorhizobium sp.
GGTCGAGTACGAGGACTACACCAGCGATACGGTGTGGGTGAAGTTTCCGGTTAAAGAGTTTGGTCTGCTTCGCGTGCCTGCAAGCGGTAATCTGGGCGGGAAACAGCGCGACTTGGAGAGTTCGTCGGTAGTGATCTGGACGACCACGCCGTGGACGCTGCCGGGTAATCGCGCAGTAAGCTATTCCGCTAAAATTTCTTACGGACTTTATGAAGTAACTGAAGCACCTGCTGGAAATTGGGCGAAGGTTGGAGACCGGTTCTTGCTTTCCGACAAGCTCGCTCCGGAAGTTATGAAGCAGGCAAAAGTCACTCGGTTCGAGCGTAAGTGGGATATCGTTCCAGAAGATTTGATGATGATGGAGTGCCGGCATCCTCTTAATGGACTGGCAGGCGGTTACGAGTTCTCTGTCCCGCTTCTGAATGGCGATCACGTCACCGACGACACCGGTACCGGCTTCGTGCACACCGCGCCGGGCCACGGCCGCGAGGACTTCGAGGTCTGGACCGCGAATGCGCGTGCGCTGGAAGCGCGCGGCATCAATCCGTCGATCCCCTACACCGTCGACGAGAACGGCGCGCTCACAGAAGCCGCGCCGGGCTTTACCGGCAAGCGCGTCATCAACGACAAAGGCGAGAAGGGCGACGCCAATAATGCCGTGATCGCGGCTTTGGCCGAAGCCGGCAACATCATCGCGCGCGGCCGCCTCAAGCACCAGTATCCGCACTCCTGGCGCTCGAAGAAGCCGGTCATCTTCCGCAACACACCGCAGTGGTTCGTCCACATGGACTTGCCGCTCGGCGACGACACGACGCTGCGCAGCCGCGCCCTTGCCGCCATCGACGCCACCCGCTTCGTGCCCGCCGCGGGGCAGACGCGCCTGCGCTCGATGATCGAGGAGCGGCCCGACTGGGTTCTGTCGCGCCAGCGCGCCTGGGGCGTGCCGATCTGCGTCTTCGCCGACGAAGACGGCAACGTGCTGAAGGACGAGGCGGTCAATGCCCGCATCCTCGACGCCTTCGAGAAGGAAGGGGCGGATGCCGGGTTCGCCGAAGGCGCGCGCGAGCGCTTCCTGGGCAGCCGCTCCAACGAGCCGTGGCAGATGGTCAAGGACATCCTCGACGTCTGGTTCGATTCGGGCTCGACCCACTCCTTCACGCTGGAGGACCGGCCCGACCTGAAATGGCCGGCCGATGTCTATCTGGAAGGCTCGGACCAGCACCGCGGCTGGTTCCACTCCTCGCTGCTGGAAAGCTGCGGCACGCGCGGCCGCGCGCCCTACGACACCGTCATCACCCATGGCTTCACCATGGCCGAGGACGGCCGCAAGATGTCGAAGTCGCTCGGCAACCAGGTCTTCCCGCAGGATGTGATGAAGGAATCCGGCGCCGACATCCTCCGGCTCTGGGTGATGACCACCGACTACTGGGAGGACCAGCGGCTCGGCAAGTCGATCATCCAGACCAATGTCGATTCCTACCGCAAGATGCGCAACACGATCCGCTGGATGCTCGGCACGCTCGGCCACGACGTTGGTGAGCAGGTCGCTTTCGCAGACATGCCGGAACTGGAGCGGCTGATGCTGCATCGCCTGTCGGAGATCGACGAGGTGGTGCGCAAGGGCTACGACGCTTTCGACTTCAAGCGCATCGCCAAGACGCTCAGCGACTTCATGATCGTCGACCTGTCGGCTTTCTACTTCGACATCCGCAAGGACACGCTCTACTGCGACGCGCCGTCGAGTACCCGCCGCAAGGCGGCGATCGTGACGGTCCGCCAGCTCTTCGACTGCCTGGTGACGTGGCTGGCTCCGATGCTGCCCTTCACCATGGAGGAGGCCTGGCTCGACCGCTATCCCGAGGCGGCCTCGGTGCACCTGGAGCAGTTCCGTGCGGTTCCGGCGGCATGGCGCGACGAGGACCTGGCGGCCAAGTGGCGCAAGGTCCGCCAGGTGCGCCGCGCGGTCACCGGGGCGCTGGAACTGGAGCGGGCGAAGAAGACGATCGGCTCGTCGCTGGAGGCCGCACCCTTCGTCCATGTCACCGACGCGGAGTTGCTGCGCGCGCTCGACGGCATCGACTTCGCCGAGATCTGCATCACCAGCGGCATCGCGGTATCCGACAGGCAAGCCCCGGAAGGCGCGTTCGTGCTGGACGACGTCGCAGGCGTCGCCGTCGTGCCGGCGCCGGCGGGCGGCGCCAAATGCGCGCGGTCCTGGCGGTTCACCGACGACGTCGGCTCCGATCCCGAGTTCCCGGACATGTCGGCCCGCGACGCCCAGGCCTTGCGCGAACTGAAGGCGCTCGGCCGGATCTGAGCCGTCCTCGGGGCGCGCGCGGACCGGCGCCCGGCCGGCATCGTTGCCCTTGCTCTCGCCATGGGATAAAACCCCGGCATCGGACCTGGCGCCACGTTGTCGCCGGATTTTGCGGCGAAGAGCACTGGTTAACGGTTTTTCGATAGATTTCGTCCCGGTCGGGACTGGAGTGGTGGGAAATTTGGCATGACGCATAGACGCGCGCGCTTCGTCGCTACGGTGCCGCTGCTCGTTTCCGGGCTGGCGCTTGCCGGCTGCATGAATTCGCCGACCTACGGCACGGGCACGCCGGCCGACGAACAACTGCTTTCGGACTTGTCCGGCGCGCTTGCTCTCGGGCCGTCGAACAAGGAGCGGATCGACTACAAGCCGCGGCCGGATCTGGTGAAGCCGGCGCCGACGGCGTTGGCGAACCTGCCGGCGCCGCAGGAAAGCGTGATAGCGACCGCCAATCCGGCATGGCCGGAATCGCCCGAGCAGCGGCTCAAGCGGATACGCGACGAGGCGACGGCCAATCAGGAAAACGCAAGCTACGAATCGCCGGTCATCAGCGACGTCTCTTCGCGTCCCGGCGTCACGTCCGCGGCCAGGATCGGCGAGCGGGGCAATTTCGACGTCATCGATTCTCCGGCCCGGCAGCGCGAGGCTTTCAACAAGCGGCTCGCCGAGACGAAGCAGGGCAACCCGACGAAGCGCAAGTACCTGAGCGAACCGCCTCTCGTGTATCGCGCGCCGTCTGATGCCGCTCCGGTCGACGACGTCGGCGAGGACGAGTGGAAGAAGGAGCGTCGCCAGAAGCGCGCCGCCACCAAGGGGCGCAGCTGGCGCGATTGGCTCCCGACGCTGTGAACGGCTGCGGTCAGCGCGACCGCCGATTCCGGAAGAAATCCCTCAGCAGCGCCGCCGACGCTGCCTCGCCGATGCCGGTATAGACGTCCGGCGCATGATGACAGGTCGGTGAGGAAAAGAACCTCACGCCGTTCCGCACGGCGCCGCCCTTTTCGTCGTCGGCGCCGTAATAGAGCCGCCGAAGCCGGGCGAACGAGATGGCGCCGGCGCACATGGCGCACGGCTCCAGCGTCACGTAGATGTCGGCCCCGGTCAGCCGCTCGGCGGAGAGTTTTACCGCCGCCTCGCGGATCGCCAGAATCTCCGCATGCGCGGTCGGGTCGTTCAGCTCGCGGGTGCGGTTGCCGGCCGACGACACCACATTCCCGTCGGCAACGACGACGGCCCCGACGGGAACTTCGCCGCGCTCCGCCGCCGCCTCGGCTTCCGCCAGTGCCAAGACCATGAAATCAGGCCGTTTCAAGCCGTCGTTCTCCTTCGGCGCGAAGGAATCGCGTCCGCAGACATTCTCCTCGCACGCCACGGACGTTACTGCTACACCGCGCCCAGAAAGGCAAAGTGCCAATGACCGACGACAAAGACGAAACGTCCCGCAATACATACCGATCCAGCGGGCCGCGCGGCGCCAAGAGCGATGGCAAAGGCGGTAAGCCGCGCGCCGGGGGCAAGCGCTTCGACGGCGGGCCGGGCGGCAAGAAGCCGTTCGCCGGAAAGGGCGGGGCCGGGCGGCCTTTCTCCAAGCGCCAGGACAGTACGCCAGGGGCGTCGGTCGAACGTCCGCTCTTCCGTCGCGACGATCGCCCGCGGGAGGCGAATGCGGAGGGAGCCGAGGCTCGTCCGGCGAAGCCCTACGGCGCCGGCCCGCGCAAGCCGTACGACAAGAAGCCTTACGACAAGAAGCCGTACGAGAAGAAGCCTTTCACGCCACGCGACGATCGCCCGCGGGAGGCGAATGCGGAGGGAACCGAGGCACGTCCGGCGAAGCCCTACGGCGCCGGTCCGCGCAAGCCGTACGACAAGAAGCCCTACGAGAAGAAGCCCTTCACGCCACGCGACGATCGCCCGCGAGAGGCGAATGCGGACGGAGCCGCGGCTCGCCCGGCGAAATCCTACGGCTCCGGTCCGCGCAAGCCGTACGAGAAGAAGCCCTACGAGAAGAAGCCTTTCGACAAGCGGCCTTTCGGCGACAGGCCCTACGAGAAGAAGTCGTTTGCCGAGGGTGGCTCGGCGCCGCGTCCGGGCCGCCGCGAGCGGGATGCGGATGCCGGGAAGAGCGGGACAGCGGGAGAGAAACCTTTCCGCAGCGGGCCCGGCCGGGATCGCAAGCCCTACGAGAGGCCCCTTGAACGACGCGGCGGCGCAGCACCCTTCAAGGAAGGAACTGGCCCGCGAAAGCCGCAAGCCAGAACCGAAGCGCCGGCCGAACCCGGCGAGCGCATCGCCAAGCGCCTGGCGCGCGTCGGCATCGCCTCGCGCCGTGACGCCGAGGAACTGATCGCGGCCGGTCGCGTCCGTGTCAACGGCAAGGTGCTGGCTTCGCCCGCCCTCAACGTCATGCCCGACGACAGGATCGAACTCGACGGAACCGAGATCCCGCCGATCGAACGGACTCGCCTGTTCCTGTTCAACAAGCCGGCGGGCGTGGTCACGACCAATCGCGATCCGGAAGGCCGCCGCACCGTCTTCGACGTCCTGCCGGAAGGCCTGCCTCGCCTGATGACGGTCGGCCGGCTCGACATCAACACGGAAGGCCTGCTGCTGCTGACCAACGACAGCGGGCTGGCGCGTGTGCTGGAGCTGCCGGCGACCGGCTGGCTGCGGCGCTACCGCGCGCGTGTCCACGGCAAGGTGGACGAGAAAGCGCTCGCCGAACTGAAGGACGGCGTCGCCGTTGACGGCGTCTTCTACGGCGGCGTCGAGGCGTCGCTCGACCGCGAGCAGGGCACCAATGCCTGGCTGACCATCGGCCTGCGCGAGGGCAAGAACCGCGAGGTCAAGAACATCCTCGGCGCGCTCGGCCTCGACGTGACGCGGCTGATTCGGGTGTCCTATGGGCCGTTCCAGCTCGGAGAACTCGAAGAGGGTGCGATCCAGGAACTCAAGGGAAAAATGCTGCGCGACCAGCTCGGCGAACGGCTGATCGAGGAAGCCGGCGCCAATTTCGAAGCGCCCGTCGCCAAACCGTTCTCCAACAAGCCGGTCAGGGCGGGCGATCGCCGCGACGAGCCGGAGGAGCGACCGAAACCCGCCTGGACGGCGAAGCGCGTCGAGATCGGCGAAGGCGGCCTGATCAAGAACCGCAAGCGCGATCGCGAACGCGGCCGCGAGGACGCCCTCGGCCGCCTGACGACTCGGCCGGAGCGCGGCTTCGCTCCATCCGGGAAGGAAGGCCGCGGGCCGCGCAAGGCCGGCGACCGCGAGCAGCGGCCGCTCGATGCGCCCGGCTCGCGCAAGGCCAACGTCTGGATGGCGCCCGGAGCGCGTCCGCAGGGCAAGGCGGCGGCTGCGGAGTCTGCCAAGCCCGCCGGGCGGAAGCCGGGTGGGGCCAAGCCGTTCGGCGCTTCGTCGAAGGACGGAAGGCCCGAACGACCCGGCGGCGGGCCACGCGGGCCGCGCAAGGGCGGAAGCGGTGCGGATCGTCGGCGGTGAGTTCCGCGGCCGGCCGCTGGCCGCGCCGCGCGACCAGGCCATCCGTCCGACCACCGATCGCGTGCGCGAGGCGCTGTTCAACGTCATCGCCCATCGCTATCCCGACCGTCTTCGCGGCGCGCGCGTCCTCGACCTGTTCGCTGGAACGGGCGCGCTGGGGCTGGAGGCGCTTTCGCGCGGCGCCGCCTTCTGCGTGTTCATAGAGGAATCCGCCGAAGGCCGTGGCCTGATCCGCACCAATGTCGAGGCTTTCGGCCTGCAGGGCCGTACCAAGATATTCCGCCGCGACGCCACGGATCTCGGCGCGGTCGGCACCATGCCTCCGTTCAATCTGCTCTTCGCCGACCCGCCCTATGGCAAGGGCCTCGGCGAACGCGCCCTCGCGGCGGCGCTCTCCGGCGGATGGCTGGCCGCAGAGGCGATCTGTGTTGTCGAGGAGGCGGCTTCGGTTGTCTTCGATCCAGGCCCGGATTTCGCCGTGGTCGACGAGCGGTCTTATGGAGACACGACGATACGCTTCTACGAGATCGCCCGAGTTCGGCCTTGA
This sequence comes from uncultured Mesorhizobium sp., assembly GCA_964371125.1. GTDB lineage: Bacteria > Pseudomonadota > Alphaproteobacteria > Rhizobiales > Rhizobiaceae > DUSC01. The sequence goes on from CAYJMY010000043.1 coordinate 6,363, forward strand.
TTGCCGCCTCTGATCGACCAGATTCAATCCTGTGAACCGGCGGTCCCGTCGTGGACCGCAGCGATTCCGACTGGAGAACATGCCCGATGACGGATCGGACCCACGGCGGCCTGCCGCCGCTTCGCAGGTTGATCATCGCCGCGGTGATCGCATTCGCGCCGATGTCTTCGGCGATGGCGAGCAGCGCGGCACGGGATCCGGGCGTGGTCGATTTCAGCCTGGCCAACGGCATGGAGGTCGTCGTCATCCCCGACCGCCGCGCGCCGATCGTCACCCACATGGTCTGGTACAAGGTCGGCAGCGCCGACGAGCCGCCGGGCAAGTCCGGTATCGCCCACTTCTTCGAACACCTGATGTTCAAGGGCACGAAGAACCACCGACCCGGCGAGTTCGCCGAAAGGGTCGCCGAGATCGGCGGTAGCGAGAACGCCTTCACCTCCTACGACTACACGGCCTACTACCAGACCGTGCCGCCCGAGGCGCTCGGCACGATGATGGCCTACGAGGCCGACCGCATGCGCAATCTCTTGCTCACCGACGACGTCATCGGCCCCGAGCGCGACGTCATCCTCGAGGAGCGGCGCATGCGTATCGAGAACAGTCCCGATGCCCTGCTCGACGAGGAAGTCGACGCCGCGCTTTACCAGAATCATCCGTACCGCGTTCCGGTGATCGGCTGGATGCACGAGATGGAGCAGTTGAACCGGATCGACGCCACGTCCTTCTACGACCGCTACTACGCGCCCAATAACGCCATCCTCGTCGTGGCCGGCGACGTCGAGCCGGGCGAAGTACGCGCGCTCGCGGAGAAGACCTATGGCGCCCTCGCGGCAGGGCCAGCGCTAACGCCGCGCGCCCGGCCGCAGGAGCCCGAACAGAACACGAAGCGGACCGTCGAACTCGCCGACCCCCGCGTCAGCCTGCCGAGTTTCCAGTCCTTCTGGGTGGTGCCCTCCTACACGACGTCGAGGGACGGCGAGGCCGAAGCGCTCGATCTGCTTTCGGAAATCCTCGGCGGCGGTCTGCGCAGCAGGATCTACCAGAAGCTGGTGGTCGAGCAGGGAATCGCCTCGTCCGCCGGCGCCGCCTATTCCGGCACCTCTCTCGATGCAACGACCTTTTCCGTCTATGGCGTCCCGCGCGGCGACGCCACGCTAGAGGATGTCGAGAAAGCGGTCGAGAAGGAGATCACCGGGATCGTCCGCGACGGCGTGTCGGAGACCGAACTGGAGAAGGCTAAGACCCGGTTCCTGCGGTCGGTGATCTTCGCCCGCGACAACCAGGCCGGCATGGCGAACATGTATGGCGCCACGCTGGCGACGGGAGGCACCGTCGCCGACATCGCCGAATGGCCGGAGCGCATCCGGGCGGTCAAGCCGGCGCAGGTTCAGGCCGTGGCGGCGAAGTATCTCGACCTCCGCCGCTCGGTGACGGGCTATCTCCTGCCGCAATCGACCGCCCAGAACTGAGGAAAGCCCCACCGATGATCATCTTGACCCCGCGGCGAGTGCTGGCGAACGTCGTCGCCTCACTCCTGCTGTCCATCGTCTTCCTCACCCTGCCGGCCGTCGTGGCGACGCGCGCTGCGGTGGCGATCCAGGAGGTCCGCTCCGCGGGCGGCATTACGGCCTGGCTCGTCGAGGACTACACGGTACCGATCGTGGCGATCCGCTTCGCCTTCCGCGGCGGATCGACGCAGGACCCGGCGGGCAAGGAAGGCCTCGCCAATCTCATGTCCGGCCTCTTTGACGAAGGGGCCGGAGACCTGGACAGCGATGCCTTTCAACAGACGCTCGACGATGCCGGGGCCGAGATGCGCTTCAGCGCCGGCCGCGATCATTTCTACGGTTCCATGCGCGTGCTGGCCGACCAGCGTGGCGAAGCGTTCGGTCTGCTCAGGCTGGCGGTTACCCAGCCGCGCTTCCAGCAGGGACCGGTCGATCGCATCCGGTCGCAGATCGTTGCCGGCATCGTCGCCGGAGCCCGCGATCCCGACCGCGCCGCGCAGGTCGCGTGGTCGCAGGCCATCTACGGCGAGCATCCCTATGCGCGGCGTAACGAGGGCACCGAAGCGACGCTTGCGTCGATCACCCTGGACGATCTTCGCGCCCAGCACCAGCGCCTCTTCGCCCGCTCGGAGCTCAGGATCGGCGTGGTCGGCGCCATCGATGCCGAGACGCTGAAGGCCGAACTCGACAGGGTCTTCGGCGACCTGCCGGCAGAACCCGAACTCTCGCCCGTCGCGCAGGTGGACCTGAAGCTGGGCCAGGAGATCGAGGTCGCCTACGACCTCCCGCAGACGTCGTTGCGACTCGCCTATCCCGGCATCGAACGCAAGGACCCGCAGTTCTTCGCCGCCTATCTGATGAACGAAGTCCTCGGCGGCGGCACGTTTTCCTCGCGCCTCTTCGAGGAGGTGCGCGAGAAGCGCGGCCTCGCCTACAGCGTCGGCTCCTCACTCATCAACAACGAATATTCGACCGGTCTCCTGATCTCGACGGCAACCCGTTCGGACCGTGCCGCCGAGACGCTGGACGTCATCCGCGGGGAGGTGGCCCGCATGGCGGCGGAAGGGCCGACCGAGGCGGAACTCGCTGCGGCGAAGAAGTATGTCGTCGGCGCCTATGCGATCAACAACCTCAATTCGTCGTCGGCAATAGCCTCGACCCTCGTCGAACTGCAGCTCGACGAACTCGGCATCGACTATATCGACAGGCGTGCCGCGCAGATCGATGCAGTGACCCTGGACGAGGCCCGCGCCGCAGCGAAGCGGTTGCTTTCGGCGGAGCCCGCGATCATGGTGGTCGGACCGGCTGCCCCACGGGGAGGTTGATCTTGTCCACCGTCCTTGCCGAAGTCCTCGAAAGACCCCGTCCCCGAACCGATCCCACCTTCGCCATCGCGTTCGGCGGCGGCGGCGCGCGCGGGCTTTCCCATATCCACGTCATCGAGGCCCTTGACGAGATGGGCATCCGGCCCGTGGCGATCGCCGGTTCCTCGATCGGGGCGATCATGGGGGCGGGCATGGCCGCGGGCATGTCGGGCAGGGACATCCACGCCTATGCCCGCTCCATCCTCGGGCGGCGGAAGGAAGTCGCAAGCCGCATGTGGCGGGCCCGGCCGAACAGCTTCGGCGAGATGATGTTCGACGGGTTCCGCGTCAGCCAGTTCAACATCGAGAAGATCGTCAGGGCCTTCCTGCCCGACGCCGTTCCAGAGCGGTTCGAGGACCTGAAGATACCGCTGAAGGTCACCGCCACGGACTTCTTCGGACATAAGCTCGCCGTCTTCGATCACGGCGACCTCATGTCGGCACTCAGCGCTTCGGCAGCTATTCCGGCCCTGTTCCGTCCGGTGCGGCGAGACGGCCGGCTGCTCATCGACGGCGGAATCTACAATCCTGTGCCCTTCGACCTGCTCGAAGGGTTGGCCGACGTCGTCATCGCCATCGACGTCGTCGGGTCGCCCTCGGAGGTCTCGGGCAAGCGCCCGAACTCGATCGAACTGATGTTCGGCACGAGCCAGCTGATGATGCAGTCGATCATCGCCATGAAGCTGAAGAGCAAGCGTCCGGACGTCTTCATCAGGCCGCCGGTGTCGCGATTCCGCGTCCTCGACTTCCTCAAGATCGATTCCGTGCTCGCCGAGACGGTTTCGATCAAGGACGAACTCAAGCGTTCGATCGATCAGGCCGTCGCGGCGCGCCACACGCGGAAAGCTTTAGGGTAGCGTCGAGGCCTTTCCCGTCGAGAATGGCGATTGCGCGGCCGGCGGAGGCGCCGGATGCGGATCGCGACGCGCGCCGTCCGTCTCGATCCTGCGCAGCACCCGGAAGCAGACGACGACGGACAGAATGCCGAACACGACCGCCCCGAGCCCCCAGCCGGCGATCGCTCCCTTCGCTCCGTAGAGATGCGCGCCCGCCCAGACGAAGGGAATGACGCCGAGCGTCGAGCGCCCCCAGTTGAAGACGGTCGAGTAGGTAGGATAGCCGAGATTGTTGAAGGCCGCGCTCGAGACGAAGATGGCGCCGTTGAAGAGGAAGCTTCCCGCGGCGAATTGGCAGAAGAAGACGACGAGGTCGCGGGCTTCGGCGTCGGCCCCGAACAGGTTCGCCAGAGGGTAGGCGAAGAGCGCGAGCACACCCCACACGGCGAGCACGTAGACGACGGTCACGATGAGGCTGTCGCGCATCGTCGCCGTCAGCCTGTCGAACAGGCGCGCGCCGAAGTTCTGGCCGAGGATCGGCCCGACGGCGCCCGACAACGAAAAGATCACGCCGAATGCGACCGGAGTCAGCCGGCCGATGATCGCCCAGCCGGCCACGGCGGCGTCGCCGAAGGAGGCGATCTGGGCGGTGACGAAGGCGTTGCCGACCGGGGTGGCGACCTGCGTGAGCACGGCCGGCAGGCCGATGGCGAAGAAGGGGCGGAACGCCGCCGCAAGCCGCACGCGGTCGGGCAGGCGCACCAGCCGATGGATGCGATGGGCGCCGTGGATGCCGATCGCCAGCATGACCGTCCGCGAAAGTACGGTCGCGATCGCGGCGCCGTCGAGGCCGAGGTCGAAGCCGAAGATCAGGATCGGATCGAGGACGGCGGCGGCGAGGCCGCTGCCGAGCGTGACGTACATGGCCCGGCGCGCGTCGCCGACGCCGCGCAGGATTCCCGTCGTGCACATGCCGAGCGCGACGATCGGCGTCGACGGCAGTACGACCTGGAGAAAGCGCGTCGACAGCGCCAGCGTCTCGCCGCGAGCGCCGAGCAGTTCCAGGAGGTCTCCCAGAAACGGCCAGGTGAGCGCGGTCAGGAGGCCCGTCGCCGCACCCATGAAGACCAGTGCGGCGCCGCCCATCTCGGCGGCGTCCTCGCGGCTGCCGCGACCGAGCGCGCGCGCCACGAGCGCGCCGCAGGCGATGGTGAGGCCGATGGCGACGGAGACGGTGAAGAACAGCAGCGTCGCGGCGAAGCCGATGGCGGCGGCGAGTTCCTGTACACCGAGCAGCGAGATGTAGAAGAGGTTGAGCGCGTCGACGACGAAGATCGAGACCAGCCCGATGGAGCCGGTCGCGGTCATGACGACGACGTGGCGCAGCGTCGACCCGGTGGTGAACCGCGCCGTCTGGCCGGACGATGCCGGGTCAGCCATGACGGAAGCCTCCAATCGCAGCCGTCATTCGCCGCGTCCTTCCGCTTCCGGCATGTGCGAATCGGGACCGAACGTGCGGTCGAGCCGCTGCGCCTGTCGATGCGGCTTGATCAGCGGCTCCGGCGTGACCGGCCGCGTGTGCCACCGGCCGCGGCCGCTGTCCGGGTCGCCCAGGGCCTGCAGTTGCATTCTCTCCTCGTCGCGCCGGCGCACGTCTTCCAGGATCGCGTAGGCGGCGTCCTCGTCCATGCCCAGAGCTTCCAGCGTCTTGCGGCCGAAGAGGAGACCCGATTCCAGCGTCTCGCGCAGCTCGTACTCCACCCCCTTCGCCCGCAGCTCGAGCGCATGGGTGCGGTCGTAGGAACGCACGTAGAGTTTCGATTCGGGAAATTCGCGCTGGACGAGGTCGACGATCCGGTCGGTAACGTCGCGGCGGTTGGTGCAGACGGCGACGATCCTCGCCCGGCGGATGCCGGCCGCTTCCAGCACCTCCTTGCGCGTCCCGTCGCCGAAATAGATGCGGAAACCGAACTTCGCCGCGCTCTGCACACGTTCCGCCGAGTACTCGATGATGGTGACGTCGGTCCCGCCGGTGAGCAGGATCTGCGAGGCGATCTGGCCGAAGCGCGAAAAGCCGATGAGCAGGACGTCCGCTCCCGCGCCTTCGAAATCCTCCGCCATTTCCTCGGGCTTCTCGACCGCGATGAAGAGCCGCGCCATCGACAGCAGCAACGGCATCAGGGCCATCGACAGGGTCACGATGGCGATCAGGAGCGACGCGGTCTCCGCAGGAAACAGCGCCGCTGCCGTGGCGGCGGTGAACAGGACGAAGGCGAACTCGCCACCCTGGGGCAAAAGGAAGGCGACGCGCACCGAGACGTCGCGTTCGACGCCGAAGACACGACACGCGGCGAGTGTCGTCACCACCTTGGCAGCCATCAGGAGCGGAACGGCGATGGCGATCGTGAGCCAGTTCCCGGCGACGACGTGCAGGTCGAGCGACAGGCCGACCGCCATGAAGAACAGGCCGAGCAGGATGCCGCGGAACGGTTCGATATCGGCGCGCAGCTCGTGCCGGTAGGACGATTCGGCCAGCATCACGCCGGCGAGGAAGGCGCCGAGCGCCATGGAGAGGCCTGCCGCATGGACCAGCGTCGCCGCTCCGAGCACGACGAACAGCGCCGTCGCGATCATCGCCTCCTTGGCGCCGCTGCCGGCGATGACGCGGAACAGCGGATTGAGGAGGTAGCGGCCCGCGAAGATCAGCACGACAACGGCCACCAGCGCGATGCCGAACTGTGTCGCGCCGGAGTAGCGCGCCGTCTCCGTTCCCGGCGCCAGCAGCGGGATCAATGCCAGCAGCGGTACGATGGCGATGTCCTGGAACAGCAGGATGGCGAACGCCTTCTGCCCGTGGCGGGTGCCCGTCTCGCCCTGTTCCTCGAGCGTCTGCATGGCGAAGGCGGTCGAGGACAGCGCGAGGCCGAAGCCGACGATCGTCGCGGCCTGCCAGGACAGGCCGCCAAGCAGGGAGGCGAGACCGGCCAGCACCACGCCGCTGGCGAGAACCTGGGCGAGGCCGAGCCCGAAGATGTCGCGCCGCAGACCCCACAGGCGGGACGGTTTCAGTTCCAGCCCGATGACGAAGAGCAGCAGAACGACGCCGAGTTCGGATACATGGAGGAACGCCTCCCCGCCCGTGATCAGCCGTGCGACCGGCCCGATGGCGATTCCCGCCGCCAGATAGCCGAGAATCGTGCCGAGCCCGATGCGCTTGAAGAGCGGCGCGGAAAGCACGGCGCCGCCCAGCAGCAGCAGGATCTCCGAGTAGATCGTGGCGTTCTCGATTTCCAATGTCGGGTCCGCGGTTCGGCAACGGGGCGGATGCCCCTTTCCGGCGCTTGTAGCCATTGCACTGGCCCCACCGCAACAATAGATGGGGGGCACGAGCCGAACGTGATCGAGTAGGAACGCGCAATGACCGACATCGTCGACACCTCCCGCCTGACCGACCGGGTCGCGGCGCTGGTCGACGCCGCCCGCAGGGCCGGCGCCGACGCCGCCGATGCGGTCGCCGTCGTCGGCAGGTCGACCAGCGTTTCGGTGCGGCTCGGTAAGGTCGAGGCGACCGAATCCTCGGAAAGCGACGATCTCTCGCTGCGCGTCTTCGTCGGCCGCCGTGTCGCCAGCGTCTCCGCCAATGCGGCGTCCGATCCCGATACGCTCGCCCGCCGCGCCGTGGACATGGCGCGGGTGTCTCCGGAGGATCCTTTCCAGGGGCTCGCCGACCGGGCGCGGCTGGCGAAAACGGTGCCCGACCTCGACCTGTTCGACCGGACCGTAGTTTCTTCGGAGCGCCTCAGGGAGGATGCGCTGGCCGCGGAAGACGCGGCGCGCGCGGTTTCCGGCGTCACCAACTCCGGCGGCAGCGGCGCCAGCGCCGGCGTCGGCGGCCTGGTCCTGGCGACGTCGGCCGGCTTTCTCGGTAGCTACGTCGCGTCCCGCTTCTCGCGCTCGGTCAGCGCCGTCGCCGGCGAAGGGACCGGCATGGAGCGCGACTACGACTTTTCGTCGCGGCTCCACTTCGCCGACCTCGATTCGCCCGAGACGATCGGCAAGAAGGCCGGCGAGCGCGCCGTGCGCCGCCTCGGCGCGCGCAAGGCGAGCACCGGGCCGGTGACCGTGATCTTCGATCCGCGCGTGGCGCGCGGCGTTGCCGGCCATCTCGCCGGCGCGATCAATGGCGCCTCGGTGGCGCGCAAGACCAGCTTCCTGCGCGACATGATGGGCAAGCAGGTGGCGTCCGCCGGGATCACGGCGAGCGACGAGCCGCGCCGCCCGCGCGGGCAGTCCTCGCGTCCCTTCGATGGCGAGGGCGTCGCCGGCGAAAGGCTGCTGATGGTCGAGGACGGCGTGCTCCACCACTGGTTCCTTTCGACGTCGGCGGCGCGCGAACTCGGCCTCGAGACGAATGGCCGCGGCGTCCGCGCCGCCTCGTCGGTGTCGCCGTCCTCCACCAACTTCGCCATCGAGCCGGGGACGGCCTCGCCCGCCGACCTGATCGCTTCCCTGCAGACGGGCTTCTATGTCACGGAGGTCTTTGGCCAGGGCGTGAACATGGTGACGGGCGAATACAGCCGCGGCGCCTCGGGCTTCTGGATCGAGAAGGGCGAACTCACCCATCCGGTTTCCGAAGTGACGATCGCCTCCAACCTGAAGGACATGTTCCTACACCTGACGCCGGCGAACGACATCGACCGCAACTTCGGCACCGCCGCGCCGACGCTCCTGATCGAAGGGATGACGCTTGCCGGCAGTTGAGGCACTCCGTTCCGGCGAGATTGCCGGCGACCTCGCGCTGATCCGCGAGGCGGCGCGGGAGGCCGGCCGCATCGCCATGTCCTTCTTCGGCAAGAACCCGGAGGTCTGGCTGAAGACCGGACAGTCTCCCGTGTCCGCCGCCGACTACGCGGTAGACCGCTTCCTGCGCGAGACGCTCACGGCCGCCCGGCCGGCCTATGGCTGGCTGTCGGAAGAGACCGTCGACACGCCGGATCGCCTGTCGGCCCTGCGGACCTTCGTCGTCGATCCGATCGACGGCACCCGCGCCTTCATCGAGGGTCGCTCGACGTGGTGCGTCAGCGTCGCGGTCGTCGAGGCCGGCCGGCCGCTTGCCGGCGTCCTCGATTGCCCGGCGCGAAGCGAGTTCTTCGAGGCGTCGGTCGGCGGAGGGGCCTTCAAGGACGGCGGTCGGATCGCGGTCCGCGCCGCGGGGAGCATGCCGCTCGTCGCCGGCCCGAAGTCGATGTTCACCGGCGCCAGCATCTCCTGGCCCGAGGATTTCCGCCGAGGTCCATACTTCCCTTCGCTCGCCTATCGCGTCGCCGCCGTCGCCAGCGGCGATCTCGACGCCACCTACGTCAAGCCCAACTCCCACGACTGGGATATCGCCGCCGCCGACGTCATCCTCTCGGAAGCCGGCGGCCGGATCGTCGATGCGCGAGGAGCGGACCTCGCCTATGCCGGGGCCGATCCGCGCCATGGCGTGCTCGTTGCCGGCAGCGGCAGGCTGCTCGAACGCCTTTCGGCGATGCTCGCCGCAACGGCGCCGGATCGTCAGGAACCGGTTTTAAATCGGCGTGATTCGGTTTAATCATCGGCCGGTTTTTTTAGCGACGGATCAAATGCGAATGGCCGAACAGGACGCCAAGAAACAACTGCTGCACCTCGTGTTCGGCGGCGAACTCAAGAAGCTCGACAGTCTGGAGTTCCGCGATCTCGACCAGCTCGACATCGTCGGCATCTTCCCCGACTACAAGTCCGCCGAGACCGCTTGGCGCGCAAAGGCCCAGGCAACGGTGGACAACGCGCACATGCGATACTTCGTCGTCCATCTTCACCGCCTCCTCGAGCCCGGGGTCAAAGCCGGGTGAGATCGGAGCCGACGATCGAACGCCGGGCTGCCAGGGCCCCCAACTTCATGAAGCGGTCGTGGCGGAGGATCCGCAAGCCGCTAGCCGAATCGCGATTCGCCAAGGGGGCGCTGGCGTCGCTCTTCGCCAGCGTCCTGCGTTTCATCTACTGGACCAATCCTGCGCGCCGCGGTTCGGCGGACCTGGACGCCCTCAATGCCGAATTCGCCCCTGTGGTGGCGGCGCTCTGGCACGGCCAGCACCTGCTGGCGCCCATCGTCTGCCCGCCGACGCCGGGCTTCGTGGTCATGGTGTCGCGTAGCGCCGACGCCGAACTCAATGCGCTGGTCATCGAGAAGCTCGGCATCGAGACCGTACGCGGCTCGGGTGGTCGCGCCGGCATCAATCATTTCGACAAGGGTGGCGCCAAGGCCCTGATCACGCTGAAGCGCGCGCTCGAAGCGGGCAAGAACGTCGCCATGATCGCCGACATCCCTCACGGGACGCCGAGGGATGCGGGGCTCGGCGTCATACTTCTGGCAAAGTACTCCGGCAGACCGATCATGCCCCTGGCGGTCGCCACGAGCCGCCGCAAGGTCCTCGAGAAGACCTGGGACAAGACGGTCGTCAATCTGCCCTTCGGCCACCGGGCGGTCGTGGTCGGCGATCCGCTATACGTGCCCGCGGACGCCACGGCGGAAGAACTGGAGGTCAAGCGTCAGGAACTGACGACAGCGCTGAACGAGGCGACCGACAGGGCCTATCGCATGGTCGACGAGCGCCGATGAGCGAACGCTGGGCAAGAACGATCCTGACGACCTATCGCTGGGTCGGCGCCGCAGCCTACCCGCTGGTCGGCGGCTATGTCGCCTGGCGCGCCAGCAAGGGCAAGGAGGATCGCGCCCGGCGCCGTGAACGCTACGGAATCGCGGACCGCAACCGCCCCGCGGGTCCGCTCGTCTGGATCCATGCCGCGAGCGTCGGCGAAACCAACGCGGTATCGCCGCTGATCAACCGCATCTTGGGGTTCGGGATCAACGTCGTCGTCACCACCGGCACGGTGACCTCCGCCGAGGTCTGCGAGAAGCGGTTCGGCGAAAGGATCATCCACCAGTACGTGCCGCTCGACCTCAAGCCGGCCGTGTCGAACTTCCTCGAACATTGGCAGCCCGACCTCGCGATCATCGCCGAATCCGAACTCTGGCCTATGACCATCCTCGAACTCGGCGCCCGGCGCGTGCCGCAGGTACTCGTCAACGGCAGGCTGTCGGACCGTTCGTTCCGGGCCTGGAAGCGGCGCGCCTATCTCGCCGAGGCCCTCTTCGAGAACCTCGCGCACGTGATCGCCCAGTCGGATGTCGATGGCGAGCGTTTCAGCGCGCTCGGCGCGCGGCCCGTCACGGTGTCCGGCAATCTGAAGGTCGACACGGACCCGCCGCCGGTCGACGAGCGGACGTTTTCGCGCATCCGCGCCGAAATCGGCCGGCGCCAGACCTGGGCTGCGGTTTCCACGCATGACGGCGAGGAGCAGATCGCCGCCGACATCCACCGGCGCCTCAAGTCGCGCCATCCGGACCTCCTCACCATCATCGTCCCCCGGCATCCGGAGCGATGCGACGCGCTCGCCGCCGAGTTTGCGCAAGCCGGCTTTGACGTCGTCCGGCGCAGCACGGGCGAACGCATCCGCCCCGGCACCGACATCTTTCTCGGCGACACGATCGGCGAGATGGGCCTCTACCTGCGGCTGACCGAGATCGCCTTCGTCGGCCGCTCGCTGACCGCCGAAGGCGGGCAGAACCCGCTCGAACCGGCGATGCTGCGCACTGCCGTGCTGGCCGGCGTCAACGTCCAGAATTTCCGCGAGAGCTACCAGCGCCTGATCGACGCCGGAGGCGCCAAGCTGGTCAAGGACCAGGATATGCTGGCCGGCGCCGTCAATTACCTCCTGAACAATCCGGCGGTTCGCGCTCGCATGATCGGGGCCGGGGCCGCGGCCGTGGAGGAGATGCGCGGCGCGCTCGCCAAGACGCTCAGGGTGCTGGAGCCGTTCCTGCAGCCGCTCAGCGTCAAGTCGCGGCTCATGCAGGGAAATGGGGGCGGCCGCTAGTGGCCAGCGAGGCGCCGCCCTTCTGGTGGAAGGCGCCCGACTGGCGCGCCTACGCGCTCTATCCGCTGTCCGCCGCCTACGGCGTCATTGCGGCGCGGCGCATGGCTTCGGCGCCGCGGCTCAAGGTCGACCTGCCGGTCCTTTGCGTCGGCAATCTCACCGTCGGCGGCACCGGCAAGACGCCGGTGGCGATTGCGCTCGCCAGGCAGGCGATCGCCATGAAACTCGTCCCGGGTTTCCTGTCGCGCGGCCATGGCGGCGGGTTCTCGCACCCGCATATCGTCGACCCGCATGGCGACAGCGCCCGGCACGTCGGCGACGAGCCACTGCTTCTCGCCGAACATGCGCCCGTGGCGGTGACCGCGAACCGCGCCGCGGGCGCCAAGATGCTCACCGAGCGCGGCTGCGACTTCCTCATCATGGATGACGGCTTCCAGAGCGCACGCATCCATATCGACTACGCGCTCCTCGTCGTCGACGCGATGCGCGGCATCGGCAATGGCCATGTCATTCCCGGCGGGCCGCTGCGCGCGCCGGTCGTCGGGCAGCTGCGCTTCGCCGACGCGATCCTCAAGATGGGCGACGGCGATGCCGCGGACGGCGCGATCCGCATGGCGGCGCGCGCCAACAAGCCGGTCTTCGAGGCGCATGCCATGCCGCGCAATCCCGAGGCGGTGGCCGGGCGACGGGTGCTCGCCTTCGCCGGCATCGGCAATCCGCAGAAATTTTACCAATCGCTCCGCCAATCGGGCGCCGAACTCGCCGTGACGAAATCGTTTCCGGACCACCACCAGTTCATGGCCGACGAACTTGCTGACCTCTCCGCCCAGGCAGATGCCGCCGGTCTCGCCCTCGTCACGACGGCGAAGGACTCCGTCCGCCTGCGTCACGCCAAGGCGGTGCCCGAAGGATTTTCCGAGCGCTTGATCGTGCTGGAGATCGATGCCGTGTTCGAGGCCGATCCGGTGCCCGAGCGCATCATCGCCGACACTTTGGCTGCATGGCGGAAGCGCCAGCTACAAGCCTGAACCGCTTCTTTCCAACCCGGAGACAATTCAGCCGCGCCGGCGCAGGCTCGGATCGCACTCGATCTCGCGCTGCAGGGAGACCGCGGCGCTGGCATAGGGCTCCTGTCGCGCGACGCTCCAGTATTTCAGCTCGTCGAGCGGGATGGCTTCGGCCGTGACCGCGCAGCGGACAAACGCGCCGGGGCTGGTGACCTGGAAATCGCCGTCCAGGTAGCGGACCTTGGCCTCGCGCGAACCGGGGCCTTCGTAGCGATTCATCATGTCGCCCTCTCAGCGCCGTCTTCCGCCACAGATTCTCGGCGAGGTCAAGAAGAGGCGGCTCATGAACACGTCCCGCCTACCGCCGCCCGAACAGCCGCTCGATGTCGGCGAGCTTCAGTTCGATATAGGTCGGACGGCCGTGATTGCAGGTGGCCGAACCCGGCGTGGCTTCCATCTGCCGCAGCAGCGCATTCATCTCCTCGGGCCTGAGGCGGCGGCCCGAGCGGACCGAGCCGTGGCAGGCCATGGTCGAAGCGATGGCGTCCAGCCGGTCCTTAAGCCCCGTCGCCGTGTCGTGTTCGGCGATCTCGTCGGCGAGGTCGCGGACCAATCCCGGCACGTCGGTCTGGCCGAGCAGGGCCGGCGTTTCGCGTACGGCGACCGCGCCCGGGCCGAAGCGTTCGAGCGAGAGCCCGAAGCGGCGCAGCGTGTCGGCATGGATCGCGAGCCTTTCGGCGTCTTCTTCGGGCAGGTCGACGATCTCCGGCACCAGCAGCAACTGCGCCGGCATCGGACCTGCCTCCAGCGCCTGTTTCAGCGCCTCGTAGACCAGACGCTCGTGAGCGGCATGCTGGTCGACGATGACGAGCGAATCGGCGGTCTGCGCGACGATGTAGTTGCCATGGACCTGCGCCCGCGCCGCGCCGAGGGGGGCCGAGATGAGCCCGGCGTCCGCTTCGACCGTCCCGGCGCGCGCATCGGCGCTGGGCCATGAGCCGGGGCCGGCGTCGAAGGCGGCCTGCGCGGGCGCGGCGAAGCCGGCCGCTTCGTGCGGGCGCGCCAGCTCGTAGGCGGCCGATGGTCCCGAGCGGAAGTCGGCGTAGCGGCTGCGGTGTTCGCCCGCCGGGCCCGGATGGGCGTACGGCGCCGCGCCCGGCCGGAATGCGGCGACCAATCCCGCCGAGCCGCTGGTCGCGGGTCGGATCCCGGCTGCAGCGAGCGCCTGGCGGATGGCGCCGATGATCAGGCCGCGCACCAGACCCGGATCGCGGAAGCGCACGTCGGCCTTGGCCGGATGCACGTTGACGTCGACGAGGCGCGGGTCGATGTCGATGAACAGCGCCACGACCGCGTGCCGGTCGCGCGGCAGCGCGTCCGCATAGGCGCCGCGGATGGCGCCGGCGATCAGCTTGTCCTTCACAGGGCGACCGTTCACGTAGGCGTACTGCTGGAGCGCATTGGCTCGGTTGAAGGACGGGATCGAGACGATGCCCGAAAGTCGGATGCCCTCGCGCTCGGCGTCGATATCGAGCGCGTTCTTCGGCAAGTCCTCGCCGAGTACCCTTGCGATCCGCGCGGCCCGCGCGGCGTCGCTGTCGCCTTCGACGGGCAGGTCGAGCGTCGAGCGGTCCGATCCCGACAGCGTGAAGCGCACCGCCGGGAAGGCAACCGCGATGCGCCGCACCGTGTCGGCGATTGCCGTGGTTTCGGCGCGCTCGCCCTTCATGAACTTCAGCCGCGCCGGCGTCGCGTAGAACAGGTCGCGGACCTCGACGACCGTGCCGCGGTTGGCCGGCGCCGGCTTCGGCCCGGCGATCTCGCCGCCCGCGACGCGGATCTCGTAGCCGTCACCGCCGGCGGTGCGCGAGCGCAGGGTCAACCGCGCCACGGAGCCGATCGACGGCAGCGCCTCGCCGCGGAAGCCGAGCGAGCGGATGTCGGCGATGTCGTCGGAGAGCTTCGACGTACAATGGCGGGCGACCGCCAGCGCCAGTTCGTCGCGCGGGATGCCCGAGCCGTCGTCGGAGACGCGGATCAGCGCCAGCCCGCCGCCGGCGGTGGCGATCTCGACATGGCGCGCGCCGGCATCGAGCGCGTTCTCGACGAGTTCCTTGACCACGCTCGCCGGGCGCTCGACCACTTCGCCGGCGGCGATCTGGTTGATCATGGTTTCGGAGAGGTGGCGGATCGGCATGGGGGGGTTATAGAAGGATTCGGAACTTAGTGAAGGAATGATCAAGCCGCCTACGACGAGGTTCGCGCGAGCGCATTACTCCAGGTTATAGTGAGTCGCGTTCCATGGTTTCAGAATCAAGATAGGAAAATTTCAGCCAATAATGGAGAAAGAATCCGTAGATCAATACTAAAGCAAAAGAAACAACCTGAAACTGTATTTGGTTTATAAATTTATATCCCGGAATCCCAGATATTCGATCAAATATCAGGACGTAGAAAATAACCGAAGTATAAATAAATAGAGAAATAATGGCGACTATACCACGGGAAAGAACAACAATTTTATCCATTTTGTGATCAAGAACAAATAAAAACAACGTCATATATACTGGTATATTCATGCAGCCGATCCAGTATACGACAGATATCGCGTCTTCACCGAATTTTCCAAATAGAATTTGGATCATATGAACAAACAAAAAAGCAAAAATGATTATATTGGAAGCTAAAAATACGTGCCAGTTCTTCATTGGAAGATCGCTAATTTGCCGGATCAGTCGCGCATTCGGTGTCTGTAATCACCGAGAGAGCAAAAAGCGGTGGCGAGCACTTTTGCAGTGTATAGGTGTTTTCGATTGGGGCTCTGACAAACCCGTCGGATTTTACCAAAGTGTACATTCTGATATAGGTCGAGCTTGTAATGGGCGGCATATTCTCTTCGTCGATAGAGACTATCCGGCTCTTTGGCATGCTTTCGAGTAACGGAACTTCCGTTAGGTCAGATATACGCGCTGATCTTGCTTCGGAAATAGTGAAAACAACATAGCTCTCGGTATCAATTGAAAGAGGCACAAAAAATAGAAGGATAGCCTCCTCAACAAATGTCTTCTTCGGATGCATGTCAAACACAACCTGATCGTTCATGTTGACAAGTAGAGCGATGCCATCTGCTGTTCGAAATAGTCGTAGTGGTCTACTGCTTCCAACGCTCTCTTGAATAAAATCCACAATGGAAGCATAGTTGGCTTGCGTCCAGCCATCCAGCCCTAAAAGCGTCGATGCGCGCCACATCTGAGGTTCCGCACCGAGAGGCGCTGCCCAGCCTGAGTCATCCTGATAAGTGGTATAGCTACGCGGATTTGGTTCCGGGATGGGTGCGGCCTGCGGCATTGACGCAAACGCATTCGTGTTTTCGGCTCCCAACGCAAGGAGACCGATAGCAAGGATCGCACTTCGAAGGCAATCAGTTTTCATAGCGAAACCCCGCTCCTAGAGTACGGGGGGCATATTGCGGCGCAAGGGCAGAGTGGGAAATAGATACACAAAACAACGCCACCGTTTCCATTTTGTATAAAATGTGGCATACAAGTCACATTCGCACGTACGATCAAAAGTCCTGATTGACCTAAATCGAAAATCGCGCCGGACGCCGGAGAGTTTTCTTACTCGTACATTGAGCTGAAATGTCTCAAGGCAGATCGGCGTTCCAAGCCCTTAGATTTTCAGAAAATAACTGAATAAGCCGTGCATTTTCATGCTACTTAGAGATTTTAAAGCTACTGTGTAACACATGTATTACGCGTGATCGACAAGCCAGTCACGCACGCGGCGGGCGTTGTCGGAGAGCCCGCCCTCCTTGGGCCAGACCACGTGGAACCCCTTGCCCGTGGTCATGACGTGGTCGGTGACGCGGACCAGCAGGCCGGAAGCGAGCAGCCGCTCGACGAGATGGCGCCAGCCGATGGCGATGCCCTGTCCTTCCATCGCCGCCTGGATGACCAGCGCATAGTCGTTGATGCGCAGGCCCGTGCCGGCCACGGCGACGGACAGGCCGGCGGATCGGAACCAGTCGTCCCAATTGGCCGCCTCGCGGAACGGCTCCTCGAGATGGATCAGGCGGTGCGAGGCGAGGTCGGCGACAGTCCGCGGTAGGCCGAAGCGGGCGGCGTAGGCGGCGCCGGCGACAGGGAAGATCTCTTCCGGAGCCAGCGGCAGCGCTTCGTAGCTCGGCCAGTCCTGCGGGTCGCCGCCGCGGATGCCGAGCGGGATGCCCTCGGCGACGATGTCGAGGTCGCGGTCGGCCGTCTGGATGCGCAGATCGACGCCGGGCAGGTCCTCGCGGAACTGCTGCAGCCTGGGCATCATCCAGAACGAGGCGAAGGCCGTCGACGCCGACAGCGTCACGTGGCTGCCGACGGCGAGCTGCCTCAGATCCTCCGCTGACTTGCGGATGTGCGACAGCCCGAGCGAGACGTCGGCGAAGAAGCGCGTCCCTGCCTCGGTCAGCCGCACCTGCCGGTGCCGACGGTGGAACAGGGGCACGCCGAGCTGCGTCTCCAGGCCGCGCACGGCATAGGAGACGGCGGCCTGGCTCATGCCGAGCTCGCGCGCCGCGGCGGTGAAGCTGGCCAGTCGCCCGGCGGCCTCGAAGACGATCAAGCTGCCGGCCGAAGGCAGCAGGCGACGCAGGTTCTGCATAAGCCCAGCTTATACAAGCCATGAGAATTTTCCAGCGTCACGAACGACGTGCGGAGGTCTAGGCTCGACCAGGCTTGTAGAGCTGCCTTGTATGGTGCCGGTGGGAGAAACCATGTCTGACGCGGTGATGGAGGTTGCGGCGGAACCGGCGCGGCGGCGCGAGCGCGGCGGCCGCCAGGCGCGCCGCGAGGAGCGTTCGCATGGATCGCAGGGTCTCGGCAGGCCCTACATCCTGCGCGGCATTCCGACCTACGACGTCCTTTCCGAGGAGAACCTGGTCCGCATCGAACAGACCGCCGATCGCATACTCGCCGAGATCGGCATCGAGTTCCGCGACGATCCGGTGGCGCTCGACCACTGGCGCCGCGCCGGCGCCGATGTCGACGGCGTCCTTGTGAAGTTCGAACCGGGGCTGCTGCGCGAGGTTCTGAAGACCGCGCCGGCGGAATTCACCCAGCACGCGCGCAACCCGGCGCGCAGCGTCAGGATCGGCGGCAGGAGCGTCGTCTTCTAGCCGGCCTACGGCTCGCCCTTCGTCATGGACCTCGACAAGGGCCGCCGCTACGGAACGATCGAGGATTTCGAGAACTTCGTGAAGCTTGCCCAGTCCTCGCCCTGGCTGCATCATTCGGGCGGCACGATCTGCGAGCCGGTCGACGTGCCGGTGAACAAGCGCCATCTCGACATGGTCTATGCGCACATCCGCTACTCCGACCGCGCCTTCATGGGTTCGGTGACGGCCGAAAGCCGGGCGGAGGAATCGATCGACATGGCGCGCATCGTCTTCGGCGAGCGCTTCGTCGACGAGAACTGCGTCATCCTCGGCAACGTCAACGTCAACTCGCCGCTGGTCTGGGACGCCACCATGACCACGGCGCTGCGCGCCTATGCCCGCGCCAATCAGTGCGCCGTCGTCGTGCCCTTCATTCTCGGTGGCGCCATGGGACCGGTGACCAATGCCGGCGCCATCGCCCAGTCGCTCGCCGAGACCATGGCGGGCTGCGCGCTGACCCAGCTCGAACGACCCGGTGCGCCGGTCATATTCGGCAACTTCCTCTCCTCGATGTCGCTGCGCTCCGGGTCGCCGACCTTCGGCACGCCCGAGCCCGCGATCGGATCGATGGTCATCGGCCAGCTCGCCCGGCGGTTGAACCTGCCGCTGCGCTGCTCCGGCAATTTCACCACCTCCAAGCTGCCCGACGCCCACGCCATGAACGAAGGCACCATGTCGATGCTGGCGGCGGTGCATTGCGGCGCCAACTTCATCCTGCACTCGGCCGGCTTCCTCGATGGGCTGCTGTCGATGTCCTACGAGAAGTTCGTCATGGACACCGATTTCTGCGGCGCGCTGCATACCTATCTCGATGGGGTGAAGATCGACGACAACCAGCTGGCGCTGGACGCCTTCCGCGAGGTCGGGCCGGGCAGCCACTTCTTCGGTTGCGCCCACACGATGGCGAACTACGAGACGGCGTTCTGGGACTCGGAGATCGCCGACAACGAGCCCTACGAGAAGTGGGAGGCGGCGGGCTCGGCCGATGCCGCGACGCGCGCCAACCGGCTGTGGAAGAAGAGGCTCGCCGAATACGTCGCCCCCCATCTCGACGAGGGTATCGACGAGGCTTTGAAGGACTTCATCGCCCGCCGCAAGGCGGCGAGCCAGGACGCCTGGTACTGAGGACGGGTTGCTGAGGCAGGCACATGAAGATCACCAACATTCGCGTCACCCACGTCAACGTTCCCCTCGACGCGCCGTTCTGGTGGACGGCCGGCCTCTACGGCGGAGCGTCGAAGTCGATCATCGAGGTCGAGACCGACGAAGGCATCGTCGGCCTCGGCGAGGCGCCGTGGTGGCATTTCGGCGAGGTGATCAAGGCCGAGATCGCGCCGGCGCTGATCGGCGCCGATCCGCTCGACATCGCCGATTGCGAGGCGCGTTGCGTGCCGCCGTGGCAGATCACTGCCAACACCGGCGAGAATGCGGCCTCCGTCGCCTTCGGCTCGGTCGAGCTGGCGCTGTGGGACATCCGCGGCAAGGCCTTCGGCATGCCGCTCTACAAGCTGCTCGGCGGCGCCGTGCGCAAGGCGATCCCGTTTTCCGAGTATTTCGCCTTCCGGCCGAAGCACGGCGGCGCGGGCGGCGAAATGAGCCCCGAGGCGATCGTCGACTACTGCCTGAAGATGCGCGAGGAACACGGCTCGACGATCTTCGAGGGCAAGCTGATCATGGGCGACCCGCAGCTCGAGATCAGGACGGTGAAGATGCTGCGCGAGGCGCTCGGCGGGGCGGCGCAGATCAAGCTCGATTCCAACATGCAGTGGTCGCTGGCGACGGCGCGCTGGGTGTTGCGCGAGATCGAGCCGTACAACGTCCGCAACTACGAGGACCCGGTCGCCACCTTCGAGGAGATGGCCGCGCTGCGCCAGCACTCGCGCATCCCGTTCTCGACCCACGTACCGGACCTGCGCCGTGCCGTGGCGCTCGGCGCACCCGACTTCTTCGTCTGCAACTTCGCCGCGCTCGGCGGACTGTCGAAGACGCTGAAGTTCATCGCCGCCTGCGAGGCGATGGGCAAGGGCTTCTGGTGCTATTCCAACGATCTCGGCATCATGACCGCGGCCTATCTGCACGTCGTCGCCGCGACGCCGTGGATCACCGAAGCCTCGCAGTCGCTGTTCCGCTGGCAGGTCGGCGACGTCATCCAGGACGGGCCCTTCCGCCAGACCGGCAACGTCGTCAAGGTACCGGAAGGCCCGGGCCTCGGCGTGGTGCTCGATCGCTTCGCCATGAAGCACTGGTCGCAGCACTTCGTCGACAAGGGGCCGATGGGCCACTTCTCCGATCCCGCCAATCCCGGCCGCTATCGCAGACTGCCGCTGAACTGATTCCTGTTGCTTCGTCGAGCTTGCCGTGGACGCCGCCGCATCGATGCACGAACTATTCAGCCGGAACGCCGAAAAGCTGGCGCCGCAGGAAATGGTATGTTCCGGGCCGGAAGGAGGCGTTCGACCAGGTATCGTCCTCCCTCAGGAATTTCGACGCCTCGGGATCGAAGTTGCCGCGTTTCGCAGTTTCCTGTGCGACATAGCGGAAGTAGAGGTGATTGAAGAGCCGGGCGAATTCCGTCACGTAGACGTCGGCAACGTCCTTGTCGCCGCGAACAAGCAGCATGTTCTCGTCGTTCTGAAGCAGCGAATTGGGCGAGAAATTCGCCGAGCCGCTGAACACGAGCGGATCGTCGGTCAGCGGATCGACAATCATGATCTTGGTGTGGATGTAGAAGACGTGGCCGCCGCCGCGATCCCGGTAGTGCCGCTCCCTGAACCAGAAATCGAGTTCATGGCCTTCGAGCGCGAGCGCGATGGCGTCCTTGTTGAGGGTCGGAGCGATCGCAACTTCGGTGTCCTTATCGCGCGTGAGCAGCGCCTGCGTCTCCGGCGATTTGCTCGGCACCTCCATCAGCAGCATGCGCAGATAGTCGCGGTCGTTGTCGAAATAGGCGGCGAGCTTCGGCGCGACCCCGAAGGCCGAGGTCAGCATGACCGTCTGAACTGCGCCGGCAGCGCGCTCGCCATACCAGTCGAGCATCTTCGACTTCTTGCGGGGGCTGAATACCGTCGTAATTCCGGTCGCCGGAAGGCCGGCCGCAAGGTCGGCAGGATTTGCCGAGCACCAGCTCTTCAGCGTATCGATGTCAGGGTCACCCGACAGTTGCTGCCAGTAAGCGTGGAAGGCGCGCGCGACCGCCTCGTCGCGCACGATGTGCCCGACATTGCTCTGTCCCAGAAAGCCGGACGCTGTGATGTTCGTCGAACCGGTCCACACCGCAACCGGATGACCGTTTTCGAGAAGGACAATGAATTTGTTGTGCGGAATGTCTCCGCGCTTGAGACGCTTGATCAGCAGCCCGTGATCGAATGGCAGGTCCCTGATCGCATCTTCGTTTCCGTTCGTGGTCGAGGTCGGTTTCAGCACGCCGTCGCGCTTTTCGGAGCCTGCCTCGTAGACGATCTTCACGTCCGCGCCGGCCTGCGCCGCATCGGCAAGCGCCCGCATGATCGGCACGTACTTGAACTCATAGAAGGCGGCCCGCAGCGCGAACCGGTTCGATCTTGCCTGCCTGATGAAGCCGAGGGCGCCCTCGAGCAAGCCGCGCGAAAGCCACTTCACATCATCGGCTGCCGGGTTGTTCTCATCGGCGGGAGGGCGATTCCCGAACAGGCGTGCGAAGGCCTGACTTGGCACTGCGCCGCGATTGAAGAAGATTGCGTGCTTGTTGGCTTCGATGGGCTGCGTGCTGATGTTAAGCTCGATGTCCGTTCCCGGAACGAGCGCCGAAAGATCGCCATTCTGCGGCCTGTAGAGGGGTCGCACCACGTAGTCGTAGCGGCGATCCGGATCGGCGGAGTAGTGCCCCCATCGGAAAGACTGCACCGGATGATCGAGCGTACTCACCGTATCCTCGGGCCGAGGGTTCGGCACGAGAGACCTGAACACCTTGAAGCCGTTCAGCCACTTTATTTGGCCGTTGATCGTGCGGCCGATCGCGAAGCCCATGAGATTCTTGCGGGCCGCGGCGGTTGCGTTCATGGCAAAGAGTACGGTGCGGCTGCCCGAAATGCCGTTGACAGATATTCCATTGACCCGCTTGGAAACACGCATGACCGAGCTTCCTCTCTAATATTTACATAGACCTATACTACAGAAG
>CAYJMY010000044.1:0-27726 GCA_964371125.1 uncultured Mesorhizobium sp.
CCTTCGTGCATTTCTCGGTCGCCAACGAGATCGGGCAACGGATCGTGCGCGGCGACTACCCGCCGGGCACGATCCTGCCCAACGAAGCCGAGTGGTCGGAGATGTTCGGGGTCGGCCGCTCGGTCGTCCGCGAGGCGATCAAGATGCTGATGGCGAAGAACCTGCTCGCGTCGCGGCCGAAGATCGGCAGCTGGGTGGAGCCACGCGAGCGCTGGAACCTGCTCGACCGCGAAGTGCTCACCTGGTATGCGGCCTCGCCCGAACGCCGCACCTTCCTGAAGACCGTGCAGGAATTCCGCTACATCATCGAGCCGGAAGCCGCGGCGCTCGCCTCCCAGCGGCGCAGCGACGCCCAGATGGAGGCGATCAGCAAGGCCTGCCACGAGATGGGCACGGCGCGGACGCTCAGCGAGCGCACCGCCGCCGATACACGTTTCCATCTGGCGATCCTGCGAGCGGCGGGCAACGAGCTGCTGTTGCCGCTGGGAGCGTTGATCGATTCTGCGCTGGAAGGCCTGTTCGTCTTCGTAACGCGCGAGGTGAACGATCTGCGCCACGCGCAGGACCTTCACGAGGAGATCGAGCGGTGCATCCGCATGCAGCGCCCGGAGGCGGCGCGCAAGGCGGTAAGGCGGTTGCTCGCTAATACGGACGAGGTCATCGCGACCCAGGGCGGCGATAGACAGCCGAAAATGCTCTAGCAGGCGGGGCGTACTGCAATCCGGCGACGGAGTGCTGGCGGCCATCGCCGGCCGCGACGAGGGCAAGGCCCGCTCGCTGGCGCAACGGGAAGGGACTCCGCCGGCGTTCTCCTCGGGCTGGTCCAAGAATGCGCCCCACATTCCGCCGGGTGCACGGCGGCGGCGAAACTCCGTCTTGGCCGGCGCCACGAGCGGCAGCTGCTTCTGCGGCCGCGCACGTCCCTTCGGCGCCGTCATCCGGGCCAAACGCTCGATTAACCTCGCGACTGTATGGTGCGGTGTGAACCAGGGCTTCGGATCCGCGATGCGCAGCAGGCTCTTCGACTTTTCACCTTGCGGCTGGGGCCGCGTCTGGGCGGGTTCCGTGATCGGGACGCTCGCCTGCATGGCTGTCGCTTTCGCCATCGACAGCTATTCCCTCGAAACCGGAACCTGGGGCTGGGGCGAGAAGCCGATCAACAACGTCCTCATCCCGCTCGTACTGGGCGTTCCGTTCTTCGGCTACCTTCTCGGGAAGCAGCGCCAATTGGCGCTTGCCCACAAGGAACTGATGGTCGTGGCATCGACCGACGCGCTCACGTCGTGTCTGAATCGTCGCGCCTTCGTGACCCTCGTCGAGCGCTATCTCGATCGGATGGAGCATCAGCGAACCGACGACACGGCCGCCCTCCTGGTCATCGACATCGACCACTTCAAGCAGATCAACGATACGTTCGGTCACGACTGCGGCGACGTGGCGTTAGCCAAGGTCGCGCATGCGATCAAGGATTCCGTGCGGGAGTTCGACGTGGTCGGCCGCATCGGTGGCGAAGAGTTCTGCGTTCTGCTGCCCGGCGCATCGCAGGAACGCGCGGCTACTATCGCGGAGCGCATCCGCAGCAACGTTTTCGAGACCGATCTGGCACTCGCGGGCGAGACGCGACGGGTCTCGGTGAGTGTCGGCGGCGTCACATTCGACCACGACAAGGATGTCGGCGCACTCCTGCGCACGGCGGACCAGCGGCTCTACGCAGCCAAACGGGCCGGAAGAAACCGGGTCATCCTGCAGCAGTTCCCGCAGGAACAGGCGATGAGCATCCACTGATCCAGCCACAGTCGGGATGCGGCGGCGGTGCTGAATGAAAGCAAATCTAGAATAAGTCTTTGATTTTATTGGTAGCGGAGGAGGGACCCAAACTGTTTGATTTCATTGAGAAATTCGCGATATTGTTGGTAACTCTGCCAACATCGTAAAAAATTGTGGGAATCGAACGGGGAGGAATTGTAGCTAGGCGAAGCGTTCCAGACCGTAGTCGGCGATCATCTTGTTGAAGGACTTCAGCTCCTTCTCCCACGCCCTGATTTCGCGTGCTGGGGTGCCGCCGTCCTTCATCTTGGCAATCTCAGACGCAACCCAATCACGTTTCTCTAGAACGTTACGAGCAAATTCCTCGCCAGTGGGTATCCGAGCGTTTCCGGTCAACATTGATTCGCCTCCGTCTCTACGTGTGTAGAATAGCCCAAGCGCATTTCCAGGGCGACGGAGCAAGATTCTGCGGACGAAAGAGCGCCCGCTGTCGGCCACCTTTCGCAAGGCCGACAGCGGGCGCCAACACGCCTCCCAGCGTGATTCAGAAGCCGCTCAGGCGCACCTTGACGGTTGCGGTGCCGTTGCCGGCCGCGGCGACAGCGACGCCGATCTTGGTGTTGTCGGTCGCTGTCACCGTTGCCAGCGAGGCGACAGCATCCCAGTAGACGACAGCGCCCAGCGTGAAGGCGTCCGCGCTCACCTTGGGCAGATCCCAGACGCCGCCGGTGTGAAGGTCCAGGTCGGCGCCGGAAGCCGCGCCGCCGGCTGCCACGCCGATGATGCTGCCGACGATGACGACGGCCCCACTGTCGATCGCGGCGGGTGCGGGAATGGTGATGACGTTGCCGGGCTGAATGAAGTTCGTTGCCATGTCAGAGTCCTTTCGAGGTTTGGGGATACACGATCCGGCTGCAGCCCAGCTCGGTTTCGCGTATCTGGATTTCGCGATTCACCGCTCCCAATGCCGCGGCAAGTTCGCCGTCGGAGCGGTAGTGGATTTCCTCGCCGCTGGAGTCGCGGACGGAACGGATGCCCGAATACCGGGCATCCATGAGCCGTTCGCGATAGGCGACCAGTTGCGGAAGCGTCGCCATTACACGCCCGGGTTCTTCTGTGCCGCGCGATGGTCGACCCAGCCGGCGCCGAAGTCTTCGAACACGCGGAAGGACACCCCGAGGGTATCCCAAAGCTCCTGCCGCTGAATCTGCGGACCCTGTGCGCCCGACAAATAGGCGTACTGCATACCGGGAAGCCGCGTCGGATCTGCGAACACGTACCACTGGTCATCCGGAATGCGCGGCTCGACAGCGAGCGCCAGCTTGCCGGCGAACACATTGGCGTCGTCGGTCGTGGTCGCGTTGATGGCCGTAAGGAGCTTTTCCGCCTTGGTTTCCAGTTCCGGCCCGACCAGGAGGAACTTCGGTGCCGCGTTGATGAGGGTCTTCCCGTCCAGATCCTTGCGCTGGCGCATGGCGAGCCGCGCCGCCGACAGTGACGTTTCGTCCAGCGCCGCGCCGGTCGACAGATTGGCGTGATCGTTGTGGAAGACCGCCTTGCCGTCGCTCATCTGCGGATTGTCGAGCAGAATGGCGATGAGCAGATCGGCTTCGGTCTGCGCCGCCGCCTGCCCGAGGGCCGCCACGATGTCGCCGAACGCCCCCGCGTCATCGTCGATCATGAGCTTGCGGGTCAGATCGAAGCGGCGGGCATAGGTCGCCAGGCTCAGCTTTTCGCCAGCCTCGCCGCGGGAGGTCGCGGTGATCTCGCCATGCTCGCTGAGCTTTTCGAGGCGCCCCATGCCGCCAAGGCGGATCGAGGTGGACTCCTTGAAATTCGGAAGCGTCCGCTGCCGGGCGAGCATCTTCAGCGGACTCTCGGCCGCCTGATAGGCGCCCAACAGGGTCTTGTTCGCGGCGTTGGACACGACAAGCGGGAAGTCGGACGTGCCGTGCGAGGCACGCTGCAGAACTTCGTCGGTCGACAGGCCGCGGACGCCGACACCGGCGCGGGTGAGCGAGTCGCGGGCAATGTCCAGCAAGCTCATGTTGGCGAACTCGCGCGAGGCGTCCGGCAGGGTCGAAACGCCGCCCATGCGGAAGGCGAGCGCGTCGGCCGCGCGGGTCACGATCGCCGCGGGATCGTCATGCGAAACGCCGACACGGATGCGGGGCGTCTGCCGCTGCCGGCCCTGCACGTGCTCGAATGCCTCGGCACGCGCCGCAACCGGGTCAAGGTCGCGGTCGATCATGTCGTCGGCCTGTTCGGCAGTCATGCCGGCCGCGCGGCAAATGGCGCGGATTTCGGTCCGGCGCTGGGCCGGGGTCAGTTCTTCGATGGTTTCGGATTCCATGTTGGTTTCACTCCGTTGGATTCGAGAATTGGGATCTGCGGGGATCGGGGTCAGGGTCACTTCCCGCAATCGCCAGCGGATGGCGGTCTTCGTGCGGCGCCCTTCGGCGTCGGTCCCTTCGCGCCAGGCCAGGACGTGGTAGCCGACCGAAAGGTGCTTCAGCGTGCCGTCCTTTACCCGCTGCCGAATCGGCAAGGCGTCGTCGGCGGCCGTGAAGCGCAGCACCGCCTTCACCGCCGCATCTTCCACGGCAATGCGCGTGGCGCGCCCGATCGTTTCGCGGGCCGCCGTTACATGATCGAGCAACAGCGGGAAGTCGTCTGCCGCGTCGAAATCGAGCCCATACGGGTCCAGGATTTCCAGAAAGGCGCCCTTCGCGTCGCGACGGGTCACGGGCGTCGGCGTCGCGATGATCGCCGAAACCGTCAGTGCGCCGTCGTCCAGCGCGCTCCCGTCGAAACTTGCGGCGCGGGTGAGAGCGTCGCCGGTGACGAGCTTGCGGTGATCGATGATGCGGGCCGCCTTGCGCGGGTTCGCAGTTAGATGGACTGTCACGGCTTGGGTTCCTCTTGCTTGGCCGGCCGCTCGAAACCGTCGGCCGCGATTTCCGCGTCGAGGTCTTCCAACACCCAGCCGCGTTCGGCGACGGCCTTGCGCCGCGATGTCAGGCCGGCTTCGATCTCGGCAACGGTCGCTTGGGTGTCCTTCAGCGGGTCGACCTGTAGCGGCTTGGGTGGCAGCCAGTCGGCGCGCAAATAGGCGTCGGGATTCGTTCCGAAGTCGGGCGCGTCGATCGCCCCGCTCAGCACCCCGTGAAGGATGACGGCCCGCCAGCACGGCGCGAGAAACTGCGGCACAAGAACGCCGTATTGAATCTGTTCGACCCGCTGCCGGAACGGCAGGAGTCCGGCCCTGAGACTGGAATAGTTGGCTTGGGTGAGGTCGCCAGAAAGCAGGAACTCGGGGAGCCCAAGGCCTGCCGCAAGCTGCCGGAGGTTGTGCTTCAGGAAGGCGTCGGCCTGCTGAAGCTGGGCAGGGCTGTTGAACTTCACATCCTCGCCCATGCCAAGCCGCGTAAGCCCGCCGGGTTCCCATGCCGGATCGGCCGCGATGTCATCCGCGCCGCCGCCGTTCAGATTGACGATGAAGCCCGCGCTCATGGCAGCCATCTTCGCGGACATCAGCAACGCATCGCAGTATTGGTCGAAGTCGCTTGTCGGCAGGATCACGGGCGCCAGCCATGACACGCCGCGGATTTGACCCGGCGAGACCGGCTTGAAAACGTGAAGGACGGAGTCCGCGTCGACGCGCTGCGATGGTGCGAAATTGGCGAACATGCTGGCGGGGTTTTCCGGGAGCATCCAATAGGCGAGCCGCCTTCCGTGGTCGTCCAGTTCGATACCGGCGAACGTTCGATCATGATCGGTCTTGCTGCTATCGATCAGCGCCGGGTCGAGGACGCGAAGCCGCGGCCCTTCGTCGGTCCCGATGAGCAGCGACACGCCCTCGCCCTTCACGACCATCGATCGGGCAACGATCGCCTGAAGACCCGCGAAGTCGGTACGGCCTTCGATGTCTGCCGAATCCCACCAGGCCGCGAAATAGGCGTTCAGCGCCTTGCGGGTCTCCGGGTCGGCGTGGCGGGCGTTGGGCATGATGCCCGCGCCAATGAGGGCGCCGACCCAATTGCCGATCGCTTGGGCAAGCCAAGCATTGTTGTGGGCGAGGTACTCGGCACGCGATGCTAGGTGCGCGCCTGCCGCGGCGGCCTCGGGGTTGATACGGCCGAACGTTCCCATGCCGCGACCACGCCGGCCGCCGGTTGCACCGTCGAAGCTGCGAACGGCAGCGGGTGCGACGGTACGGCGCCAAAAGGCCACGCGGTCAAGAATGCCCATGTCAGTGCGCCCCCTTGGGCGGATGGATGCGGCGCACGACTGGCAACAGCATCTCGTCGACGACGACCATCAGGGCGCCGCGCGGAGTCATGTCCGGGGGCATGGTGAGCCCGGCGGGCCGATCTTGACGGATGAAATCGGCAGCGATGAAGCGGCCCGTGAGCGGGGCGCGATAGACTTCGATGACCAGGGACCAGCTTTCGCCGCGCGCCAAGCCGGCCAGGCAGGCGTCCATCCGGGGATAGGCGACCAATGCCGCGGTGCTCAGCACCTCATGATCGGCCACCCCAAGATCCTGCACAGCGCTAAGCACGATCGCCACGGCCGAATCAATCGGCTTGTAGATGTTCGGACTCGTGTTGGTGCCGGTTTTGAAACAGATCAGGCGGTTTTGCGCATAGCTCGAAACCCGCGCACGGGCGGTTTCCGGGTGAACGCCGCCGCAAGCAATGTCGGCAATCAAGTTAGCGATTCGCAGTTTCATGGCATTAATTATTGCAAATAACCGCAGAGCGTCAAGACAGCTTCAAGTATTCACATTTAGTGTGAAATTCACATTTAGTGTGAATCATAGGATTTCGATAATATAGACTGTTGACGGCAACGGCAGAATCGCTATTTTTATTGGTGAAGACACTAGTGGCAGCGCGACGGATTCGGCCC
Organism: uncultured Mesorhizobium sp.; assembly: GCA_964371125.1. Lineage (GTDB taxonomy): Bacteria > Pseudomonadota > Alphaproteobacteria > Rhizobiales > Rhizobiaceae > DUSC01. Next base: position 6,682 of record CAYJMY010000044.1, read on the forward strand.
CTGAGTGCTGCGGTCGGAGTCGGTAACTCCTTGCCGATGATCCGGCACGGCCGGAGGCGAGCCACCACGCCTCCGGCCAACATTCGAATTGGAGTCAGGAATGAGCCCGGAACAACAGCGTTATGAGGTCGCCCAGATCCTCGCCGAAGGGCGAGAGCGCGGGTTTCCTGCGATGCTGATCACGATCGCGGTTGCATTGTGGTTCCAGAAGCACGAGGTCCCGCAGCCCGTCAGCCTCTTTGAATGGCTGGGCCAGGCTGAATTTCTACAGCCGCGCACGGTCCACTAAGTTTCACGTTTGCCGTGAATCTCACGTTATACGTGATTGTAACTAACTGATTTCATTATTGTTTTTACTGCCGGGATTTTGGCAGGCAGAGTGCTTCCGTGATCAAACAAGAACGGAGGTATGCACATGCTAACCTATGCAGATGACAACAAGCTGGGCCGCCAGCACGCCGCCCGAGCGATCGACGAATGCCGCGCCACGGGCGACCTGCCGCGATTGGTGCGGGAAATTCGGGAAGCGGCAACGGGCGACGATGGCGTCTCTGTCGGATTCCTGTACGCTCTGGCAGAACAAGCAATTGCGGCGAAGTAAACGGCAATGGATTTCGAACAACTATTGGCCGAAATAGAGAGTGAAATAAAAAAGGCGGAGCGCCTGCCGGATGTAGTGGAGGGATTAGAGAGCTGTAATCTTGGCATCGCCCCATTCACTGACGAAGCGGGAAATCAATACAGCCCAAACGTATGGCAAGATAACAATGGCACCCTCTTTCCGGGTTACTATGCGGTTGTTTCAGGACACACATACACGGTCGTATTTCGGCAACTGCCGCTGGAGCACGACGACCGGATTAGCTATGTTTCTCGTAAGATAACGGAAGCAGCCGCTCGGTACGAAAAAGCTTACGCGCTGGCCCCTACGCGGCACTAGCGCCATTTTGTAACCACTTCGACCGAATGACGGCCGCCGGCCGGCTCGGCGCAGCGAGGGAGCGCAATTCCTCGCCACGCCGGTCGCCGTTGACGTTCGCCACGTGCCACGCTGCCACGGCATAGACACAGCAATCCCACGCCTCCGCTCGGCGTCCACCTAGGCGGTGCCACTCGCGCACAGGAACGCCGCGCGAGTAGCGGACCTGCAGACGCTCGCACGTGAACTGTTCGAACCATGCCGGGGTGAGGGAGTCGCCAAACCTAAAGAGGCGCGCTTTGACCTTCTCCGCAATCCGCAGCTTCACGGTATCGACGCCGACGATCTGCAGCCGCACGGTCTTCTGTTGGCTGAACTGGACGATCGGCCGCTTGAATCCCCCATCACCCTTGCACGGGAAGATGCGGGAGCCCGAACGGCCGCGACAGAAGTCATAGACAGCCTGCATGGTGTTGCCGTCTGACGAGTCCACCAGGGCCGCATCATAGCGGAGCATCGCTCCCGCCAGCGGGTGCCGGAACTGCCGCTTCAGTGCCACGTCAAGTTCAAGCCACACTTCCGCTTTGAGCGGGTCGCCCCATAGTACTTCGTGCGCCAGCGCCATCGCGGCGCCGTCCGCAGTCCAGCCGATAGTCGCGAGTTCTAGGCGATCGTGCTGCACATCGACGCCACCCGTAATCCCGATGCACTCCAAGGGCAGGCGGTCCAGCCCGATCGGCTCGGCTCGGGTGGCGAGGTCGGACTCGTCCATTCCTTCGGAGTCGTCGCGCCAGGCTTCCCCGAGCACCGTGTTGACGAACGTCTTCAGCATGTGCGGATCGCGCTTCGCGGCCAAAAATTCGACCGCCAACCGCCGCCAGGCCGCCGCGGGCAGTGTCGAGACCAGCGAGTTGATCCGGTAGCTGTGATGCCCAGGCGCGGTCGCCGTGGCGCGCCAGGCGCCGGCCGCGACGAAGGCGGGCTTTCCGGACTCTTCCACAACGCCGCCGCATGTCGGACAGGCCCAGAACGCGGATTCTGGTTTGCCTTCCGGCCAGCGGATATCCGCCCACTTCAGTTCATGAGGCGTCCGGCAGTGCGGGCATGGGCATTCCCAGATCCGCTGATCGCCAGCCGCATAGGCGCGGACGATGCGCGAGGTCGCTTCGTCAACGGGAGTCGAGATCGCGACAATCTTTCGATTCGAGAAAGTCATTGTTCTCCGAATCGCCAGCTCAACCGGGTCGCCCTCGTTGCCGGCGCTGACTTCCAAGCCGTCCACCTCGTCCAGCCACAGAACGCGGGCAGTGCGGGCGCGCAGATTTTTCGGCGAGCCGCCCGACACAAGGTCCAGCGAGCCGCCCGGATAGCGCCGGCTGTAGAGAGTGTCGCGGCCGGTCGAGTCCTGGACGAGCGCGCCACGAAGAGCCGGCGAGGCGTCAAAGGTCGGCTCGACGATCGCAGTCATCATCATTCTGCAGTCAGCCTCGCTCGGGAGCACTACGAGCTGAGATGCCGGATCGTTGATGGCGAAATGGCCGATCCCGGCGACTGCGAGCTGCGAAATGCCTAGGCGCGCCGACTTCATGATGCTGACTCGCTCGGCCGAGGGGTCGCCGATCGAGGTCGCGATTCCCACCTGATAGGGGAACAGTCGCATAGGGCCGGATTGCGCCGCCAGCGACGCCGGAAGGCGGACGTTGCGCTCGATCCATTCCGCCATATCCAGCTTTGCCGGCGGACGCAGCGCGGCAAGCATGGCACGGCGAAGGCCCGCGACGGCCGGGTGTAGGGTGTCAAGGGCGGCCATTCTTAAGCTCATGCTGGAATTCCAGGCTGAGTTTTCGCGCCCAAGGGTGTATCTCGCCCGCACAAATCTGATCCAGAATTCCCCGGTCTCGCATGTAAGGAATCATGATCATCAGCGCGCCAATGGCGTCGCCGGAGTACTTCATCCAACCCCGCGGCGCTCGCACACTGGCGCCCATGGGATCTGGCGAGCACTCGGCACGGCACACGACAAGAATCTGCCAGGTCGCGCCTTTGTAGCGCGGCAAGTGATTCCAATCCCCCAAGCCATCTAGCAGCCCGTAGATTCCCCAAAATGCCCCCCGAACGTCAGCGAGCACATAGCCATGTTCAGGATATTGAAAAGACGATGCGTCCGGCTCCGCCATCTCCGCATTCGGGGACACATATCCCAAGTTTCGGCGTTCGTTTGAAGAAACGCGCAATAGATATCCGTATTTCTCCCCAACTAACGGTTCCTGATTCCAAGGTTCCATTTGTTTATAACTCGCATGTTCGCGGTGGGAATTTGCTTCGATAGAAGCCATTACCATTGCTGCTAAGGATTTTGCTATGCTAGCCATCGGCTATTGTCTCCAATGCTAAACGAATCTCGGCATCGGCGGCTTCAGCCTGTTCCGCGGTAAGGCCTAGGCGCGCCTGCAATCGGCCTGGGACGGCCAACAGCGCGTTGCGCAGATCGGTCGCCGCCGTCACCCATTCCCGCCGGACTTCGGCGACGGGGACCAGCTCGCCGGCCGCCAGCCGATTTTTCTGCTCTTGCGCTTCGGCTTGGGCTCGGGTGAGTCGCAACCGTTCTGCCTTCAGGTTGTCGCCGCCGTCGCTCGGGCGGCCCGCGCGTGCCGCGTGTTTCCGGAGGTGTGCGCAGTAGGCGTTAACGGACTTGACCAGGTCGAAGCGGGCGCGGCCGGCGCGGGTGATGACGCCAGACCGCACATGCTCGCCAACCGCCTGCCGGGTGATGCCCAGCAACGCCGCCAGCTCGCTTTCGTGAACCGTGATCGGCAAGGCCGCCGCATTCGGAGGGGTGTTCGGGGAGGGCGGGTCGTCACCCAAGAGGTCCGACAGGTCAGTTGCGTTTAAATCCATCTTGGAAATCCATTAGGAATAATTTCTTCAGCGAGCGAAGAGTCGCGCCTCAGCGTCCCCGCGGTCCGTCGCCCAAGGGAGGACCCGGAGGAAGTGCGATAGGATCGATTTTGCGACATGTGCGACATGTCTTCCGGTAGAGGCCCTAGGCGTATGTGTGAGCGCACGCGCGTGTAGGCGATAAATCGGAACAGATGTCGCACATGTCGCAAAATCGAACTGTTCTTAATTCCGCCCATCTACACGCTCCCAAATGGATCTCTTTCGATCACGCGAACGCCCCGATACCCTCGCCCACGGATGCCGTATTGATCCTTGATCGCTTCAAAGCCACGTTGCTGCAGCGTCTCGGGGAAGGTGCGCTTCCGGCTGCCCGCCTCTTCCCCATTTGACAGGGCGTACATGCGCCACGACTCCCACAACTGATCAGTGCTGTCCGCCAACCTTGGGCCGGTCTCGCAGCATTCGCCTAGCCACTGCCCGAACGTGTCTTGCTCGGCGAAGTAGTCGTCTGTTGCCCGGTCAACGATGGCCGGCCGACAAAGTCCGTGACGCTGCCAATCGAGGCAGCCGGTGATCAGCCATGACAGGATGCCAGGCCACTCCGCCTTCAATCGCTCGGGCAGGTTGACATCCTTCGTTGCTGGCGGATGATCGAACGGCAGCACCATGAATCGGCGCTTGATTGCCGTATCCACGTCTTTAAGACTCGGCCGGTTGTTTCCGAAGATGGTGAGTTTGAACTGGGGGACGAATTCGAAGTCGTCCTGCCGCATGAAGCGCGCGGTGACGGTATCCTGCCCAGTCAGATTCTTGATGCGGTTTTCTGCCCAGGCGCGACCCTTCTCTGTCTCCGATGCTCTTGCCATGCGGGCACCGTGAAGCCGCGCCAACTCGGTTGTGTGACGCTCGTGCTTAGAAGCCGTAAGGGTCTCCATGCCGACGTTGATGGCGTACTCGCCTAAGACATCGCCAATGGTGTTGATTGCCGTGCCTTTACCCGACCCGCCCGGCCCGTACACGAAAAGCAACACCTGCTCTCGCGTGTCGCCGGTGAGCGAATAGCCGCCCCACTGCTGCAGGAAGCGGATGGCGTCGGCATTGCTGCCAAGCGCTTCATGAAGGAAGGCCAGCCACAGAGGGCAGTCGCGGGAAGGATCGAACGCGGCCGGCGGAACGGGCGCGACGCTGGCAAGTCGGCTGATGCGGTCTTCCGGCCGACCGCGGCGCAACTCCCCGGTGCGAAGGTCGACCGTGCCGCCAGGCGTGCCCAACAGCCATGGATCGCGATTCCAGGTGTCCGAAGTGCAGGCGAACTCGCGCACGGTCCGGGCGCCCCGCTCGACTGCCTCCCACGTCCGGACCTGCTTAAGTGCTTTGACCTTCGGATCGGTGCGGGCGAACTTTGTGGACAGGTCGCGCGCATAATGGTGCGCCAGCTTCGTTTCTTCCCGGCGCCAGACGTTGCCATCGAACCGAAACCAGCGTCCGACGTGATGATCAAAGAGCAGTTCCCCGTCGTGGCGAGCGGTGAAGGCGCGAATTACGCCGTCTTCGTCAAGCGCATAGGACTCGGTCTTGGGTTCATCGCCCAAGAGGTCGCTCAAATCGTATGGATCGGAATCGATATTCTCGAAATCGTCGGCCGTGATCTCACGCGGGAAGTCCGAAATTGGCCTGCGGAGGCCCGCATCCCATCCGCTGCGAAAGGTCGACTCGAATTCCCGTCGCGGCAGCCCGTTCCGTTCGCAGGCGGCCCCTAGGAGCCCATGGGCGGTTTCGCGATCGATCATCCCACCTTGCGCTGCCGCACCGCCTGCCCACATGGCAGCGTCGTTCAAGGTCGCATTCCGCCCACCTTCGGACATGGCTGCCAGGGCACCGGTGAGCCCGTGAAGGCGCGCGGCTGCCCAAGCCCGCTGTTCGGCCGATGCAACATCCAGCACGGCCACAGGGGTACGTTCCGGCTTCGCCGGCGGAATGAGGGCATCCGGGAAGGGTGGCAATTCAACGCTGCCCAGCGGATGCCCCAGCGGCGTGTAGCGACCGCCGTCCTTGAAGCTTCCCGGCGCAATAACCAGGCCGCCTTCGGTCCGCACGTCCAAGCCGGGTGCGATCTCATCTTTCGACCAGTTCTTAAGCCCGTCCCTGTGCGCGAAAAACAGGTGGCAACCGCCGCTTGGCGTCCGTGTCATGACGGGCGAGAGGCTATCAGGATCGAAGCCGAGACGGCGCAACTCGGCATAGCCGTCTTTGCCGTTCTTGCGGTCGATATCGAGGACGGCGATTCCGGTGCGAGCGCCGGTAGGCAACGCGGGAAGCGCGTCCGGCCAGGTGCGCCACCATGCCCGAATCTGGTCGGCGTCAGTAGTGGCGTCCCGGAAGCTGTGTCTCGTCAACGGCCGTTTATCGGCGTTGCAGGGGAAGACCACAAAGGCGCGCGCCGCGAGGTCGAGAGCGACGGCACGATTGCTGCCGGGCATGGGCACGACGTTCGAATCGCCTAGCAGATCCGAAAGGTCGCCATCTGAGGAGGCTTGCGAGGGATTCCCCCCGATGATAGAGTCCATTTCGAAATCCTTGGTGCAAAAAGCCTGCTCAAACTTTGGTCGGTGCGAGCGGGCTTTTTGTTGCGCTGTGCCAGGCGAATGCCGGACTGACCGCAATCATACGCCCTCCAAGGAAGCGGCGCAACTCATTGATAACTTTCACATTTTGCGTGAATCTGGATGCTCTGGGATGCATCCAGATACGTCCCGACGCGTCCCGACGCGTCCCGGCGCGTCTCAGTCGAGCAGATCGGCAAGGCTGTTGCTTTCCTGCCGGTCCAGCCAATCGCTGTAAAATTGTAGGATCTCGCGCCGCTGAGGGAGCAATTCCGAGGCGTCATAGGCTTGTTCGACCTTGTTCCCGTCCACGTGCGCGAGGCAGCGTTCAACGGCTTGACGGTCGAGTCGTGCTTCCGTGCAGACGGTCTTAAATAGCGCCCTCATTCCGTGCGAAGTCGCGGTTGAATATCCTAGCCGCTTCTGGATTCCGAAGAGCATCGTGTTTTCGGACATCATGCCACGTCGCTTGCCGGGAAAGACGAACTCGCCTTGGCGCGGGAGGTTTGCCAGGAACCTCAGCGCTTGGGTGCTGAGCGGCACGACATGGACTCGATTCATCTTCATGCGCTCGGCGGGGATGGTCCACAGCGCCCGTCGCTCGTCTATTTCGCCCCAGCGGGCGCCGCGCACTTCTCCCGTGCGGGCAGCCGTGCGCATAAGGAATTCGACCGCTATTCCCGCAAGCTTGTCGTCGCTCGGATAGCGCCGAAGCGCCGTCATGAACTCGCCCACCCGGTCGACAGGCAACATGGGCATGTGCTGGACCGCCGGCCGCTTGGCGAGAACCTGATTGAGCCCGAGGGCGGGGTTGTGTGTTGCTTTGCCCTCGGCGATTGCCAGCACGAAGATACCTTCGATGCCCTGCCGGAGTCGGCGGGTGATGTCGCGCGCGCCGCGCGCCTCGGCATTGCGCAGAACGCGAAGCACGTCAGCCGACGTGATCTCACTCGTGCGCTTGCTGCCAATGATCGGGAAGGCGTCTCGGCGGATGCGCGACAGGACGCGTTCGGCGTGCAGCGGCGTCCATTCGGGGGACTTCAGGCGATACCAGTTCATGGTTGCGGCTTCGAACGTGTCGCCACCCGTAGGGGCGGGAGTGCCGGTCTTCAAGGCATGCTTGAACTGCTCTGCCGCGAGCCTCGCGCGGGCAGGGGAGTAGTCGGGAAAGACGCCGATGTTGTGGACCTTTTGGGTGCTGCCGTCGCGGTAGGCGAGGCGCCAGGTCTTGAACCCCCGCGGCGTGACGTTCAGGTACAGCCCGCCGCCGTCGACCAGCTTTATAGGTTTGTCGCCCGCAACGGCCTTGCTGCAATCCTTGTCTGTGAGCATCGGAGACCCCTGTTGGTAGAGCGGGGTCAAAATATGTTGGCAGACTGCCAACAGTCAATTCGGCGGGACGATGCGTCCCTATGCGTCCCAAATAGGACTGAATTGATTTCGTTTGCTTTTTTCAGATCGATAATAGGCTGGATTCGATGTCTGGTAGCGGAGGAGGGATTCGAACCCCCGACACAAGGATTATGATTCCTCTGCTCTAACCTACTGAGCTACTCCGCCCCGTCGACGCGGCCGCCGGCGGGTGGGCCGGGGCGGTCGAGCACGCGCGGATATAAGGTTGCGATGCGGGGACTGTCAAGCACGCGCAACCCGGCGCCTCGAACCGCGGATCCGGCGCGGTTCGCCGGGGTCGATTGCGTGGATCGTGCGGCGCCGGACCCGATGCCGGCCGCCGCGGGCAGGCGCGGCGAGCGGGAGGCGGCCTCATGCGCCGCCGCGGTATTGCGTCTCGGCGGAGGCGGCGGGGTTGAGTTCGTCCGCGCCCGCCGTTATGTGTCCGCCACCACATCTTCGAAGTCTGGTGTCGATGAAGCCGCGCATAGCAGTCCTCGGTTGCGGATATTGGGGCAGCAATCATATCCGCACCCTCAAGGCGCTGGGCGCGCTCCATGCCGTGTCGGACGCCAACGGCCCGCGTGCCGAGGGGTTCGCCAGCGAGCAGGACTGCCTGGCGATCCCGCCCGACGAGTTGATGGGGCGCGACGACGTCGACGCCGTGGTGATGGCGCTGCCGCCGCAGTTCCACGCCGACTTCGCCGTCCGCGCCGTCGAGGCGGGCAAGGACGTGCTGGTCGAGAAGCCGATCGCGCTCACCGTCGCCGACGCCGAGCGGGCGGTGGCCGCGGCGAGGGCCAACCGCCGCGTCTTCATGGTCGGCCATGTGCTGCGCTTCCATCCGGCCTTCGAGGCGCTGAAGGACCTGATCGACCGCGGCGAACTCGGCCAGGTGCGCTACATCCACTCGCACCGGTTGGGCCTCGGCAAGTTCCACACCGAGAACGACGCGCTCTGGGACCTCGCCCCGCACGACCTGTCGATGATCCTCGCGATCACCGGCTCCGCACCCGTCGAGGTGCGCGGCGAGGGCGCCGCCCTGCTCGACCATCTGAGCGACTTCGCCCACCTGCACATGCGTTTCCCCAACGGGCTGAGGAGCCATCTCTTCACCTCGCGGCTCAATCCTTACCGCGAGCGCCGGCTGACCGTGGTCGGCACCAAGGCGATGGCCGTCTTCGACGACGTCGAACCGTGGGAGCGCAAGCTCGCCGTCTACCGGCATGCGGTCTGGCAGGACAGCGGCCAGTGGGCGTTCACCCAGAACGAGCCTTCCTATGTCCCGGTCGAACAGGGCATGCCGCTGACGCGGGAACTGCAGCACTTCATCGCCTGCGTCGGCTCGCGCGCCGAACCGCGCACGGACGGCGAGGAAGCGATCCGGGTGCTGCGCATCCTCACCGCGGGCACGGTCATCCACGACTGAGCCCTGGCAGGGGGGCGGTCTATTCGGCCGGAAGCGTCTCGGGGCGGGCGGCGAGCCTCAAGAGCATCGCCTCGGCCTTCTCGCCCCGTTCGGAGCGCTCGATGAAGCCGCCGCCGAGCACGCGCGCCTCGGCGCCGTCGTCGGAATAGAAGACGCAGGCCTGGCCCGGCGCGATGCCGGCCTCGCCTTCGGAGAGTTCGACCCACACCATGCCGTTGCCGACGTGAAGCGACGCCGGGCGCGGCGGGCGCGTCGAGCGCACCTTGGCGTAGAGGTCGAAGCCGTCGGCGGCCTTCTCCAGCGCCTCGTCGCCCAGCCAGTTGACATCGCGCAGATAGACCCGGCGGGTCTCCAGCGCCTCGCGTGGCCCGACGACGACCCGGGCGTGCTCCGCATCCAGATGAACCACGTAGAGCGGCTCGCCCGAGGCGATGCCGATGCCGCGCCGCTGGCCGATCGTGTAGCGCAGGATGCCGTCGTGGCGGCCGAGAACGCGCCCGTCGATATGGACGATCTCGCCGGGGGCGGCGGCGGCCGGCTTCAGCCTGGCGATGATGTCGGAGTAGCGGCCCTGCGGCACGAAGCATATGTCCTGGCTGTCCGCCTTGGCGGCGACCGAAAGCCCCATCTCGGCGGCGATGCGCCTGACTTCGGCCTTTGGCAGGGCGCCGAGCGGGAAGCGTAGATAGTCGATCTGCTCCTGGGTCGTGGCGAACAGGAAGTAGCTCTGGTCGCGGTCGGTGTCGACCGGCCGGTAGAGGGCGCGGTGCGCGCCCCCGGGACCGCCGCCCGCGCGGCTGCGGATGTAGTGGCCGGTAGCCAGCGCCTCGGCGCCGAGTTCCCGCGCGGTGCGCAGGAGGTCGGCGAACTTGACGGTCTGGTTGCAGGCGACACAGGGAATGGGCGTTTCGCCGGAGACGTAGCTCTGGGCGAACGGGTCGATGACGGCCTCGCGGAACCGCTCCTCGTAGTCGAGGACATAGTGCGGGATGCCGAGCGTCTCGGCGACGCGCCGCGCGTCGGCGATGTCCTGCCCGGCGCAGCACGATCCGGGGCGATGAGTCGCGGCGCCGTGATCGTAGAGCTGCAGCGTCACGCCGATGACGTCGTAGCCTTCGCGCTTCAGCATGCCCGCCACGACCGACGAATCGACGCCGCCGGACATGGCGACGACGATCCTCGTCTCTTCTGGGCGGGCCGGGAGATCCAGGCTGTTCATCGACGGTCTTTCACGGGACGCAGCGGGCACTTCATGCCAATCCGGTACATATAGGTCAAGATTTGGCGCCGCGCCACGGCCGGGCGCGTGGTTAACGCATCGTTGACGAAAGCGGCACAGCCTCGCCCGGACGCTTAGGTCTTTTTTAAAGCTGTGGCGCTATTGTGGCGTCGATTGGTATGTTGAGTTGTGTAGAGAGTACGATGACCGATCTGGTTAGACCGCGCGTCAAGTATGTCATCGGGCCGGACGGCAGCCCGCTCACCATTGCCGATCTTCCCCCGACGAATACGCGCCGCTGGGTCATTCGGCGCAAGGCCGAGGTCGTCGCCGCCGTGCGCGGCGGGCTGCTCAGCCTCGACGAGGCATGCCAGCGCTACAAGCTGACCACGGAAGAATTCCTGTCCTGGCAGGCTTCGATCGACGAATACGGCCTTGCCGGCCTGCGCACGACGCGCATCCAGCAGTACCGCCACTAGACCGGGCCTCATCCGGCCCTGGCGGCCTCCCCCACGCAGCAACTTCTTCCCGACCGGCCAAGTGGCCGGTTCTTGCTTTTGCCGGACGGCTTTTGCTCAGCCCTGCCGCTTGAGCATCGCCGAGGCGCCTGCGGTCAGGACCACCGAGGCTGCGAAGAACCACAGCCCCGGCCGTGCGAAGGCTTCGGCGAGGCCGGTGGTCTTCGCCGCGAAGACGACCAGCGCCACGAGCACGACGTCGAGCATCGACCAGTTCGACAGGATCCTGAACCAGGACGGAACCATCCGGTGACCCTCCGGGCCGCCATAGGCCGCGATATGGAGAAGGCCTAGCTTGGCCAGCGGAAACGCCACGGAGAAGAGGGCGACGACGGTCGCCAGGGCGATGTCGCCCGTGCTCCACAGACCGGCGATCATCGTCGCGAGCGAGGGTTCCTCGGTGAAGACGAAGAGCTTCTCGATCCGGACCAACGGAAGGACCAGACCCAGGCCATAGCAGAAGGCGGCGGCGAAGAGGGCGAGAGGCAGGAGGATGCGCATCGGCGCATGATGGCGAAGCGCGACGGCGAGTGGAAGAGCGTTCCGCAGCCGGACCTGCGCGCCGGGCGGCGCCGGCGGCCGGGACCCCGCCCGGCGCGGTTCGGATCAGCCGATCATCACGCTGCGGCTGGTGATCTCGGGTTCGCGCAGGCGCGTGTCGCGCGATTCCAGCATTTCGGCCTTGGCAAGTTCCGCTTCAGCTTCGGCAAGTAGGTTCTCGGCCGTCTTCTTCTGATGGACGAGGTCGGACTGGGAGTTCTTCAAATTGTCGCGACGCAGGCGGGCCGCCTTGGCGAAGGTGGGGTAGGCGAAGTGGTTGACGTCGGTGATGCCGGCCTTGCGTTCCTCGGCGGCGATCTGGACGTCGAGTTCGTTGGCCATGCGGTCGAACTCGGCGATCATCACGTCGAGCTGGGTCAACTGGCGTCGCTTCTCGTTCACCTGGAACTGCTTGAGCCGGACGAGGTTCTCACGTGGCTTCATGACTCGTAACTCCCGAATACGCACATCTGAACACCGAAGCGGCCCCGCCCAGAACGGCCGTCCCGCGCCCGTCAGACGGTTCCGGCGACGATAGGAAACGAAATCCTAAAGATTCTCGCCGTTGGTAACCATTCGTTTACGGGCGTTGTTAATCATAAGGGACAGGACTTAAGGGGCGGTAAAAAAAACACTGGTCGGCGGACGATGCGGACGAGGCGAGTCGACAGAGTCGCTTGTGCGAGTTTCTTAACGTTTCGCTTTAGGGTTTCCGTTTCTTGATTCACTAGTAGATTCAATATGGTGGATGCACGAGCTAGGAAATCTGATATCGCTTGCAAAGCGGAATTAGATTTTGTTAACCATTCAGTGGCAGCCTCCGATTCAGGCAATCGCTGCCCCGCGCCGCCAGCCCCACGACGGCACGAGGGCAGAGAAGGGGAATGAAATGCGCGTTCTGCTGATTGAAGACGACAGTGCAACCGCACAAAGCATCGAATTGATGCTGAAATCGGAGAGCTTCAACGTCTATACGACCGACCTCGGAGAAGAGGGCGTCGATCTCGGCAAACTCTACGACTACGACATCATTCTCCTCGACCTGAACCTCCCCGACATGTCCGGCTACGAGGTGTTGCGGACCCTGCGCCTTTCCAAGGTGAAGACTCCGATCCTGATCCTCTCCGGCATGGCCGGCATCGAGGACAAGGTCCGCGGGCTCGGCTTCGGCGCCGACGACTACATGACCAAGCCTTTCCACAAGGACGAACTGGTGGCGCGTATCCACGCCATCGTGCGGCGGTCGAAGGGCCATGCCCAGTCCGTCATCGCCACCGGCGACCTGGTCGTCAACCTCGACGCGAAGACGGTCGAAGTGGCCGGCCAGCGCGTGCATCTGACCGGCAAGGAATATCAGATGCTGGAGTTGCTCTCGCTGCGCAAGGGCACCACGCTGACCAAGGAAATGTTCCTCAACCACCTTTACGGCGGCATGGACGAGCCGGAACTCAAGATCATCGACGTGTTCATCTGCAAGCTCAGGAAGAAGCTAGACGCATCCTCCGGCGGGCAGAACTACATCGAAACGGTGTGGGGCCGCGGCTATGTGCTGCGCGAGCCCGAGGATGTCCGCGCCAGCGCCTGACCGTCGAGTCCACGCTTTTCCCTGAAACGAGCGCAGGCCTTCCGGCCTGCGAAGCCGTTTGCGGATGGTTCACGCCGCCATGTCGAGCTGGCGGAAGCGCTCGAGTAGCTGCGGGCGGTTGAACGGCTTGAGGATGTAGCCCTGGGCGCCGGCCCGCTTTGCCCGCATGATCGCGCCGATGTCCACTTCGACCAGGCTGATGGCGATCTGCGGACGGATCGGGCTCGGAATGGCGCGGACGCGGCGGATAAAATCCTCCGCCGTCATGTCCGGCAGCCCGCCGTCGACGACGATGACGTCGGGCATGTCGTTGTCGCACATATGCAGCGCATCGTTGCCGCTCTCGGCCTCGATGACCAGCATGTCGGGTCCGTTGAGGATGCGCTTTGCCACCTTCCGGATGACGCTCGAATCGTCGATGAACATGCAACGCTTCATATTTCTCGGCCTCTCCACACCCGAACTGGCAGCGCGGGAATAGTCGAGGGAAAGACTAGTCGGGTGACGTAAAGAAGCGGAGAATGCGGTCGTTAAACTTGGAAACAACTTTGAATATTGGTTTCCGCGACGTTAAGGCGGCCGTTCGCGCTAGCCCTCGCCGCCTCAGGCGGCGGTGAGCACGATCTCCTCGGCGGAAGCGTGGATCGAGACCTGCATGCCGGCCTCGCGCGCTAGGAGGAGCGTGTAGTAGGGCTGGACGCTGTGCGCGTCGATCGGCTCCTCGGGTTTCTTGCCGGAGTGGAGTTCAAGGAACTTGGGCGGAACGCGGACCATCGGTCCCGTTGAAGTCAGGGTGAATTTCGGCGCGGTCTCGACGTCGTCGAGCGCCACGGTGATCTTGCCGCCGCGCGGAATCGTGCCGATGGAAACGAGGATCAGGTTCAGCAGCAACTTGACCTTGTTCTTCGGCAGGAGCGCCCTGCGCCCGATCCAGACCAGTTCCGGCTTCTCGTTCTTGATGTAGGCGACGGCGACAGACTCGGCATCCCCTGTATCGATCATCATGCCCGCCGATCCGGCGGCGCCGAAGGCGATGCGGGCAAACTGGAGACGCGCCGACGCATTCCTTGCGCTCGTCCTGATCAGGTTCATGGCGTCTTCGTCGGCGCCTCCCTCGTCGAGGAGTTCCAGGCCGTTGTTGATGGCCCCGACAGGAGAGATGATGTCGTGGCAGATGCGGCTGCACAGCAGCGCGGCGAGGTCCGGAGCGGACAGCGTGAACACATCTGGCATCGGCGGTCTCCGGAGACTCCGCGCCCGCGACGGCGGCGCGAATCGAAATCATTTCAGGCAAGGCTTAGTTACATGCGGGGCGGGTCGCCAGCAAGAATAGGCCGAGCAATACAGCACCGTACAGCTTACGAGTATAACCTGCGGCGGGCATCGTTTCGGCCGGATCGACAGACCCCGGCATGCGGATCGAAAGCCATCGATCCGCCATCATCATCAGAGAGTTTAATGGTTGAAAAAGGATTACGGCATAGCGTGCCGCAATCGGTCGCCGAGCCGACGAGAGAAGCGGTCGAGGCGAACAGAGGGCGTCGACGGGCAGTGCTCCCGGACGGAGACAGGATGCATGCTTTCCAAGATTGTTGAACAGGGCTTCGCCAGGCTGGCTGCCGCGGCGGTCCTATCGCTCGCCCTGGTGTTCACGGGTACCGCGGGCTCGCGGGCCGAAGGATACACAGCCCAGGAAATCGTCGATTCGGGGCACCGCTTCTTCGGCGCCACCTCCGGCGGCCTCGCGTCGCTGATCGAGAAGATCTTCTCCTCCTACGGCCTGCCGAACGGCTACATCCTCGGCGAGGAGGGGTCTGGCGCCTTTGTCGGCGGGCTCACCTATGGCGAGGGCACGCTCTACACCAAGAACGCCGGCGACCACTCGGTCTTCTGGCAGGGACCGTCGCTGGGCTGGGACTTCGGCGGCCAGGGCTCGCGAACCATGATCCTGGTCTACAATCTCGACGACATCTCGGCGGTGTACGACCGTTTCGTTGGCGTCGCCGGATCCGCCTACGTGATGGCGGGCCTCGGCTTCACCGTTCTCAAGCGGGGCAACATCCTGCTGGTTCCGGTGCGCACCGGAGTCGGGGCGCGACTCGGCATCAACGTGGGATATCTGAAGCTGACGCAGAAGC
Source organism: uncultured Mesorhizobium sp. (assembly GCA_964371125.1). Taxonomy (GTDB): domain Bacteria; phylum Pseudomonadota; class Alphaproteobacteria; order Rhizobiales; family Rhizobiaceae; genus DUSC01. The sequence goes on from CAYJMY010000044.1 coordinate 21,926, forward strand.
CGACCTGGAATCCGTTCTGAGGCAGGGCCGGGTCGGCGGCCGGCTTAACCTTAAGACGCGGCAAGACGAACTCGGCTCTGGATCAGAGGCGTGCCGCTATGGCACATAGAGCGCTTCCGTTGGAGCGGTGATCGTCGGTGATCCAGTCCATACTCTTCTTCGCGCTCGGATTCCTGTGCGCCGGTTTCCTGGCGCTGATGCTGGCGCCGGCCGTCTGGCGTCGCGCGGTTCGCCTGACGCGCAAGCGCATCGAGGCTTCCGTTCCCCTGTCGCTGGGCGAGATCCAGGCCGACAAGGACCGGATCCGCGCCGAGTTCGCGATGTCGACCCGGCGCCTGGAGATGGGCATCAAGTCGTTCCGCGAGAAGGCCGCCGCCCAGGTCATCGAGATCAATCGCAACCGCGAGGAACTGAAGCAGCTTGCCGCGGAACGGGGCGAGAAGGACCGGGCATTGTCGCAGCTCGAGGCGAAGGGCAGCGAACTGCGCGCGGAGCTCCGCATCCGCGAAGAACAGATGCAGCGCCTGGCTGACAGGCTGGCGGAGGCCGAGCAGAAGCTGGAACAGAAGGCGCAGGAGCTGGAGAAGCTCGGGCGCATGTACGACGATGCTTCGTTTTCCGCCAGCAACCGGCAGATCGAGCTGGTCGCGCGCGAATCGGAGGTCGACAAGCTCTCCGGCGACCTGAGTTCGCTGCGTGGACAGCGCAAGGACGGCGAGAAGCGCCTCAACGAGATCGGCGCCGAGAACAAGACGCTCCGTGAGGCACTCAAGATCGAGAAGAAGCGGATCGGCGATCTCGAGAAGAAGCTCGAACGGCTGATGGCCACGGTTGCCGACCGCGACGAGAAGCTCGACCGCCGCGAGCGCGAACTGGCGAGACTGCGCGAGCATATGAGCGGAGCGACGCGGGCCGGCAGCGACCTCGAGGGCGAACTCGGGGTGATGCAGATCGAAAAGGCGAAGCTCGAGGCCCAGGTGGCGGATCTGACGCTGCAGATGTCGCGCCTCCTCTCCGGCGCCACCGGCGGCGATGTCGAGAAGGCGCTGGCCAAGCTCGACGAGGATCGTGCCCGGCTCGAAGAGCGCCTCGGCCTCCTCACGCGGGAGAACAAGAAGCTGCGCGCCGACCTTGGCGCCTACGAGCGCACCAAGTCGGAGGACTGGAGCGAGGAGCGGCGCGAGAATGCGCTGCTGCGCGAACAGATCAACGATCTCGCCGCGGAAGTCATCACCATGACCGCCGCGCTCGAGGGGCCCGATTCGCCGATCCGCAAGGCGCTCGCGGCCGCGCCCGAAAGGCCGCTCGACCCGCGCGAAAAGATCAGCAGCCTCGCCGACCGCGTGAAGGCGCTGCAGAAGGCAGCGTCGGCGCCCTGACCGTGTCGCCGGTCCGTTGCAGGCTGTGGCGGCCGCGTGGGCGAAGCCGATTGCCGTCTCAACCGGTCCGGAACATCTCGTGCAGCGCGATCGCCGAAGCGGCAGCGACGTTGAGGCTGTCGAAACCGGGCGCCATGGCGATGCGAACGGTGCGCAGGCTGGCGAGCAGCGCGGCGGGCAGGCCCGGCCCTTCCGTTCCCAGCACCAGGGCCACGCGCTGCGGCCGGCCGATCGAGCGGATGTCCTCGGCGCCGGCAGGCGAGAGTGCGACCGGTTCGAAGCCGTACCGCCGGACTGCCTCGAAGATATGCGCGGCCTCGCCGCCGCGGACGAACGGTACCTTCAGCACCGCCCCGACCGAGACGCGGATCGCCTTTCGATAGAGCGGATCGCAGCTCGTCCGGTCGAGGAGGACGGCGTTGGCGCCGAAGGCGGCGGCGTTGCGGAATATCGCTCCGACATTGTCGTGGTTGGCGAGGCCGACGAGCACCACGACCATCGCCCGCGGCGGAAGCGATTCGAGCAGACCCTCCAACGATTCGGGCGCGCGGCGCCGGCCGACGGCCAGTATGCCGCGATGCATCGGGAAACCGGCGACCGCGTCCATCACTGCCGCCGAAGCCACGTAGATCGGCAGCCCTTCCGGCGCGGCAGCAAGCGTGTCCGCCAGCCCTTCGAGCCGGTTCTCCAGCACGAGCACCGATTCGGCCTCGAAGCGGCGGCCGGAAAAGAGCGCCGCGAGCACCACCTTGCCCTCGGCGACGAAGCGGCCCTCGCGTCCGACGAGATCGCGCTCGCGAATGTCGCGGTAGGCGGCGATCCGCGGATCGCCGGGATCGTCGATCTGGATGGTGCGCAATTGCGCCGGCGGCTGCGTTGGGTCCATGTTCGTCGCCGTGGTCGCACGGCCGGCGCGGTCGGGCAAGCGGCGCGGGAGACTACTGGCCGAACTCGGCGGTCTCCTGTTGCGCAATCCCGTTGACGCGGTGGAAACTCGCATCGAGCGCCAGGAAGAGCCCGCGCACCGCCTCTGAGTTGCAGGAATAATAGATCGTCTGGCGGTCCCGGCGGGTTTCCACCAATCCCATATTGCGCAGCTTCGCCAGGTGCTGCGAGAGCGCCGACTGGCTCAAGCCGACCTTCTTCGCGATAGCCCCCACGGACAGCTCCTCCTCCAGGAGATGTCCGAGGATCACAAGCCGCTTTCCGTTGCCCAGCAGCGTCAGCAGTTCGGCTACGCCGTTGGCGTTCTCAATTATTTTTTTCGCAAACATATTACCCCGATTTTCTTGTGCTTGCGCCGACGGTCATGGGGGCGGTGACCTCGGCTTCCCCGGATGGCGCCATCAGTCACGCGAATGATGACGGCGGCAATCTATGGCGTGGATGCTTGAAAACGCAAGCTCACAACCCAAACGTGCTCCCAAGTTGCACAGGACTCATTCGCGGCCGGCGAGCACGGCGCGGCCGGCCTTGACCAGTTCGACGAGGGCGGTGCGCAGTTCTGCCGCCGACGTGAGCGGCTGTGGAAAGAAGACCCGTCGCGCTTCGTCGCCGTGCGCGATGTCGACGCCGTCGGCATCGAGGCCGATGATGTACCACCCCTCGCTGCGTGCGCCGACGAAAGCACGCGCATAGACGTCCACCGCGTCGCGATGGTCATCGTTCATATGGACGAGGGCCGATTGCTCCGATTCGGCGAGGCCGGCGGTCGCCTCGCTCAGGGTCAGCAGGTCGGCGCTGGTTAAAGCATAGGCCTTGCCGAAGCCGCCGTTGAGGCTCGCCTTCAACCGGTCGAGGCGGAAGAAGGCGAAGTCGGGAAAGCCGACATAGAGCTTCGCCTTCGGATGCCGGTTGAGATAGCGGCGCTCGGCGCGCGCCTGTTCGGCGCTGCCGCGCTCCAGCCGCACGGCGCGGCACGACAGGCTGATGCGCGGGTGGGCGAGGGGATCGCCCTTGCCGGGTTCGCCGAGGAGCAGCGAGCAGCGCGGATCGGCGAGAAGCCCGGCGGTATGGCCCGAAAGCCCCGAGACCAGGATCAGCGGCGCGCCGTCCAGATCGGTGGCGACGGCGACGCGGCTCGCCTGCGGCGATCCGTCGTTCGGATCGAGCACGGCGAGCGCGCCGAAGCGGGCGCCGCGCACGAGCGTCCGCGCTAGGCGGATCGCATCGGCGTCGGTCTCGCGGATGACGTCCTTCTTGCGGGCCTGTTCCACCGCGTCCTCCAAACCTGATTACTTGACTCCGCTTATGCCCCGACGACGGCCTCGCTGACAAGGGCCTTCGCCGCGTCGCCGGCAATGCCGAAGCCGGAGAGGATGGCGGCGACGTCCGCCGGCGTGGGGTCGGGCCCGGCGAGGCCGGCCGGGGTTTGCGAGAAACGCGGGGCAGGGCGCGGCCGCGTCATGCGACCGACCTGGGCGTGTACGTTGCGGGCGCGGTTGTGCGGGTGCTCGATGGCCTCCGCCATCGACAGGATCGGCGCTACGCAGGCGTCGGTCGGCGCGAATAGTTCCGCCCATTCGTCGCGCGGACGCTCGGCGATGCGGGCCTCGATCGCGGCGCGGAGGCCGGGCCAGGAGCGCGGGTCGTACTGGCGGGCGACGAAGCCGGCGTCGAGCGGCAGCAGGCGGACGAACTCGGCGAAGAACTGCGGCTCCAGGCAAGCGACGGCGACGTGGCGGCCGTCGGCGGCCTCGTAGACGTCATAGAAGGGTGCGCCGCCGTCGAGCAGGTTGACGCCGCGAATGTCCTTCCAGAAGCCCGAGGCCATGTAGGAGAAGGTCGGTGCGAGCAGCATCGAGGCGCCGTCGACCATCGCCGCGTCGACTACCTGTCCGCGGCCGTCGATGCTCCGCGAGACCAGCGCGGCGAGCACGCCTGCAACCAGGAACATCGTGCCGCCGCCATAATCGGCGACGAGGTTGAGCGGAATGGCCGGACGGCCGTCCTTCGGGCCGATGGCATGGAGCGCGCCGGTCAGCGCCAGATAGGTCAGGTCGTGGCCGGCGCGGTCGGCGAGCGGCCCGTCCTGGCCGAATCCGGTCATGCGGCCGTAGACGAGACGCGGGTTGCGCGCCAGGCACGGTTCCGGGCCGAGCCCGAGCCGCTCCATGACGCCGGGGCGGAAGCCCTCGACCAGCACGTCGGCCTTCTCGACCAGGCGCAGTATCAGCTCGACGCCCTCCGGCCGCTTCAGGTCGACCCTGATCGTCGAGCGGCCGTGCAGCGACAGGTCGGCGTCGGGCGCAATCGGCAGGAAGCCGCCGCCGGCCCTGAGGCGCTCGACGCGGATGACGCGGGCGCCGTATTCGGCGAGCATCAGCGCGGCGAGCGGCACCGGGCCGATGCCGGCCATCTCGATGACGGTGAGGCCGGCGAGCGGCCCGGTTCTTGTCGCGGCGGTCATGGCGTCGCTCCGCAGCCGGCCCGCCCGCGGCTACTTGGGCGCCATGCGGATGGCGCCGTCGAGGCGGATGGTCTCGCCGTTGAGCATCTGGTTCTCGACGATGTGGCAGGCGAGAGCGCCGTATTCGGACGGTTCGCCGAGGCGCGACGGGAACGGCACCTGCTGGCCGAGCGACTTCTGCGCTTCTTCCGGCAGGCCGGCGAGCATCGGCGTCTTGAAGATGCCCGGCGCGATCGTGCAGACGCGGATGCCGGCGCGCGACAGGTCGCGGGCGACCGGCAGCGTCATGCCGACGACGCCGCCCTTTGACGAAGAGTAGGCGGCTTGGCCGATCTGGCCGTCGAAGGCGGCGACGGAGGCGGTGTTGACGATGACGCCGCGCTCGCCGCCTTCCAGCGGGTCGAGCTTCTCGCAGCGCGTGGCGAACAGGCGGATCATGTTGAAGGTGCCGACGAGGTTGACCTCGATGACCTTGCGGTAGAGGTCGAGCGGGTGGGCGCCTTCCTTGCCGGTCGTCTTCATGGCGATGGCGATGCCGGCGCAGTTGACCAGGATGCGCGCCGGGCCGAGCTTCTCGGCGGCTTCGGCGACCGCGGCCTCGCCATTGTCGGCGCTGGACACGTCGCAGCGGACCGCCACGCCGCCGATGTCGGCGGCGACGCGCTCGGCATTCTTCATGCCGACGTCGAAGATGGCGACCTTCGCGCCCTTCGCCGCGAGCGCCCGCGCCGTGGCCTCGCCGAGGCCGGAGCCGCCGCCCGTCACGATTGCCGTCACGCCCGATGGGTTCATCGAAAATTCCTCCAGATTGTTATGAACGAGAACTGTTGCGGCAATGGTAAGGGCCGCCCGCGGGCCGCGCAAGCGGCGCAGCGACACGCATCGGCCGTGCGCGCTTTCCCCAGCGTCGGGCGCGGGCGGCCCACCTTCTCCTCGAGGGGGAGTTGGACACGCCTCTTCCGCGCCACGCTGCCTTTCGGCCCTGGCCATTGAAGAAGAGGTGGGAAAGCGGG
>CAYJMY010000045.1:0-27435 GCA_964371125.1 uncultured Mesorhizobium sp.
ATGCCGAGGCTGCCGGCCGGGAGATCGTCGGAGTAGCTGTGAAAGGCGATAATCGAACCGGCCGACGACGTATTCGCGTATTCCTGCAGCACGTTCGGCTGTTCCGCGCGCGTCGGTTCACGGCCGAGCACCCTCTGCCCGATCATGTCGTTCATGCCCTTGTTCGCCTGGTGCAGCCACAGCCGCGTCAGATCGCCCGCGGCCAGCCCCTCGGCGGCGAGATGGCCTTGGATGAGGTCGACCACGATCGGCACGACCTGCTTGAACACCTTGCGGCCCTCCTGGTGGAACTGCATGTCGCGGCGGTCGGCCGTGTGGCCTTCGCGCGTGCGCCGCAGGAAGCCGTTGTTGTTGCGGATGTTGTTGGAGAATTCCGTCATGCAGCGCGTCGACAGGACCTCGTAGGCGTTTTCGGCATGGGCTTCCTCCAGCCGCTGCAGGACCACCGCCGTACAGACGTCGCCGAAGATGAAGTGGCAGTCGCGGTCGCGCCATTCCTGGTGGCCGGACGTAATTTCTGGATTGACCATGAGCACGGCGCGCGCCGAGCCGCAGCGGATCATGTCGGCGGCGAGCTGGATGCCGAAGGTCGCCGACGAGCAGGCGACGTTCATGTCGAAGGCGAAGCCGGCTATGCCGAGGGCCTGCTGCACCTCGATGGCGATCGCCGGATAGGGCCGCTCGTGGTTGGAGGCCGCGCAGATCACGCAGTCGACGTCGCCGGCGGTCAGGCCGGCGCGACGCATCGCCTCGTCGGCAGCCTTGACCGAGATCTCGGCCATGATCGACAGCTCGTCTTCGGCGCGCTCCGGCAGGACCGGGTGCATGATGCCCGGATCGAGGATGCCGTACTTGTTGACCACGTGCCGCCGCTCGATGCCGGAGGCCTTGACGATGAACTCCTCCGACGACATCGGCAGCGGCTCGCGCTCGCCAGCCGCTATCGCTTCGGCGTGCAGCGCGTTCTGCCGGTGCGCGTATTCATTGTAGGACGCCACCAGTTCGGCGTTGGAGATGACCTCGTCCGGCGTGAAGAGGCCGGTGCCGGTGATGGCGACCCTGTGCATGGCGTTTCCGTATTTATTTTCTGCACTCATGCAATAGGGCCGGCTGTGCGCCGGTCAAGCACCCTCCCCGGCGAAAAGCCGGCCTACCGACCAATTCTGGCCCGCAATCGGCTCAGATGCAGCGTCCGCCATCGACCTCGAGCGCGACGCCGGTGATGAACTCGGCCTCGTCCGAGGCGAGCCACAACGCCGCGTTGGCGATGTCGAGCGGCGTCGACAGGCGCCCGAGCGGGATCGAGGCGCGGAACACGGCGCGCTTCTCGGGCGTGTCCTCGCCCATGAATTGCGCCAGCATGCCGGTCTCGCCGGCCACGGGGCACAGGCAGTTGACGCGGATCTTCTTCGGCGCCAGTTCGACCGCCATGGATTTCGTCGCGGTGATCGCCCAGCCCTTCGAGGCGTTGTACCAGGTGAGGCCCGGCCGCGGCCGCAGGCCCGCCGTCGACGCCGTGGTGATGATCGACCCGCCGCCCTGCCGCTCCATGATCGGCACGACGGACAAGGCCGAGTAGTAGATCGCTTTCATGTTGACGGCGGCGATCAGGTCGAAGGTTTCTTCGTCGACCCCCAACATGTCGCCGTTGCGGTGAGTATAGCCCGCATTGTTGACCATGACGTCGATCCGGCCGAACGCGTCCATCGCCGCCGCGATCATCTCCTCGACCTCCGCGCGCTGCGACACGTCGGTGCTCACTGCGATCGCGGATTCGCCGATCTCGCCCGCGACCCTTTCGGCCCCCTTGGCGTTGAGGTCGGCCACGACCACCCGCGCGCCCTCCGCGGCGAAGCGTTTCGCCATTCCTTCGCCGAAGCCGGACGCCGCCCCGGTGATGACTGCGACCTTGTTGTCGAGACGTGCCATTTCAATCCTGCTCCCGTTTGAAGTCTCAGCCGGCGCGATCAGCCGTGGTTGAACACGACGGTCTTCGTCGCGCTCATGTCGTAGAGCGCCTCGAAGCCCTTCTCGCGGCCATGGCCCGATTTCTTGAAGCCGCCGAAGGGCAGCTCGATGCCGCCGCCGGCGCCGTATCCGTTGACGAACACCTGCCCGGCGCGGACGCGCTTGGCGACGCGGTGCTGGCGGCCGCCATCCTTGGTCCACACGCTGGCGACAAGGCCGAAATCGCTGTCGTTGGCGAGCCGTACCGCCTCCTCCTCGCCGTCGAAGGGGAACAGCGCCAGCACCGGCCCGAACACCTCTTCGCGCGCCACGGCGGCTTTCGGGTCGACCGAGCCGAACAGCACCGGCGCCTGGTAGAAACCGCCGGCCGGTGCGTCGGCATGCACCGAGCCGCGGGCGAGTACGGGGATGCCCGCCTCCTCCGCCGCCGCGATCATGCCGGCGACGCGGTCGCGCTGTTTCGTATTGATCAGTGCGCCGAGGTCGAGATCGGCATCGTGCGGGCCGGCGACCAGGCGGGAGAAGCGCTCGGCGAGCGCCGCAGCGACGCGGTCGTAGACCGGCTTCTCGATCAGGATGCGGCTGCCGGCCGAGCAGGTCTGCCCGCCGTTCTGGATGATGGCGTTGACGAGCACGGGGATCGCCTTGTCGAGATCCGCGTCGGCGAATACGATCTGCGGCGACTTGCCGCCGAGCTCCATGGTGACGCCGCGGTTGTTCACCGCCGCGGCCTGCTGGATCGCGGTGCCGGTGAGCGGCGAGCCGGTGAAGGTGACGTAGTCGACGAGCGGGTGGCCCGACAGCGCGGCGCCCGCCGTGCGGCCATAGCCAGTGATGACGTTGAACACGCCTTCCGGAATGCCAGCCTCGAGCGCCAGCTCGGCGATGCGGATGGCGGACAGCGAGGCGTCTTCGGCGGGCTTCGCCACCAGCGTGTTGCCCATGGCGAGTGCGGCGCCGGCGACGCGGGCGAGGATCTGCAGCGGATAGTTCCACGGAATGATGCCGGCGACGACGCCGTGCGGCTCGCGCAGCGTCAGTGCCGTGTAGCCTTCGAGGAAAGGAATCGTGTCGCCGTGGATCTTGTCGCCGGCGCCGCCGTAGAACTCGTAGTAGCGCATGGTCGCCGTTATGTCGGCCTTGCCCTGGCGGATTGGCTTTCCGGTATCGCGCGATTCCAGCGCCGCCAGTTCCTCGCCGTTGGCCTCGACGAGCTGGTAGAGCCGCGTCAGGCGCCGGCCGCGTTCGACGGCGGGCATGCGACCCCACGGACCTTCGTCGAAGGCGCGGCGCGCCGCCTTCACGGCGCGGTCGACGTCGGCGGCGCTCGAGGAGGGAATGGAGGCGAAGGCGGCGCCGTCCGAAGGCGACACGACCTCGATGCGCTCGCCGGACAGCGCATCCGCCGGCTTGCCGTCGATGATCTGCATGAAGGCCCGGCCTTCGGCCACCGTTCGGGACAGATGCTTGCCCATCGCAATATCCTCTTCTTTCGCAGCGCGATGCGGCTATGCTGCAAGCGCGAACGATCGGCCGGCCGCTCGACGGACTGCTAGTCGGATGCGCCGCCCGCGATAAGGTCCAGTATCAAGGGCAAGGATATGACACCATGGCTCTGGCCTTTTTAAATCGATTAGATTATATCGGGCCCCGCCAGACGGAGCAGGCCGGAACGGAAACCGCATGACCAGCCAGATCATCCCGGTCGAACCCTTCGACCTCATCATGTTCGGCGCCACGGGCGACCTCGCCGAGCGCAAGTTGCTGCCTTCCCTCTACCGGCGGCAGACGGCAGGTCAGTTCTCCGAGCCGACACGCATCATCGGCGCCTCGCGCACGAAGATGACGACGGACGAGTTCAGGGAGACTGCGCGCCGGTCGATCAACGAATACGTCAGGAAGGACGAGATCGACGGCGACCACGTCGAGCGCTTCCTCGCACGCCTCTTCTATGTCTCGGTCGATGCGAAGTCGGGCGACGGTTTCGCCGAACTCAAGGAAACGATCGGCGAATGCCATGCCATCCGCGTCTTCTACCTCGCCGTCGGGCCGGAACTGTTCGGCGCCATCGCCGACCAGGTCAAGGAACACGGTCTGGTAAGCCGCAATGCCCGGATCGTCGTCGAGAAGCCGATCGGCCGCGACCTCGCCTCGGCCAAGGCGCTCAACGACCTCATCGGCAAGGACTTCTCCGAGCAGCAGATTTTCCGCATCGACCACTATCTCGGCAAGGAGACGGTGCAGAACCTGATGGCGCTGCGCTTCGCCAACGCCCTCTACGAGCCCTTGTGGAACTCGGCGCATATCGACCACGTGCAGATCACCGTCGCCGAGACCGTCGGGCTCGAGGGCCGCGCCGGATATTATGACAAGGCCGGCGCGCTGCGCGACATGGTGCAGAACCATATGCTGCAGCTCCTGTGCCTTGTCGCCATGGAGCCGCCAGCCTCGATGGACGCCGACGCGGTGCGCGACGAGAAGCTCAAGGTGCTGCGTTCGCTGAAGCGGATCAACGGCAACGAGGCGGCCCGGGCCACGGTGCGCGGGCAGTACCGCGCCGGCGCCTCGGCCAGCGGACCGGTCAAGTCCTATGCCGAGGAACTCGGCAGCGCCGACAGCCGCACCGAGACCTTCGTCGCGATCAAGGCCGAGATCGCCAACTGGCGATGGGCTGGCGTGCCCTTCTACATGCGCACCGGCAAGCGCCTGGCCCAGCGCGTGTCCGAGATCGTCGTCGCCTTCAAGGAGATCCCGCACAGCATCTTCGGCGACAGCGCCGGACGCGTCGTCGCCAACCAGCTCGTCATCCGCCTGCAACCCGACGAGGGCGTCAAGCAGTGGATCATGATTAAGGATCCGGGGCCCGGCGGTATGCGCCTGCGCCACGTGCCCCTCGACATGAGCTTCGCCCAGTCCTTCGACGTTCGCAATCCGGACGCCTACGAGCGCCTGATCATGGACGTCGTGCGCGGCAACCAGACGCTGTTCATGCGTCGCGACGAGGTCGAGGCCGCCTGGCGCTGGATCGACCCGATCCTCGGTGCCTGGGAGGAAAGCCGCCAGGACGCGCAAGGCTACACGGCGGGAACCTGGGGGCCATCGGCCTCGATCGCGCTGATCGAACGCGACGGACGCACATGGCACGAGAGCGGGTGATGGCTGCTTCAGCACGGTTGAGGACATTCGCGACGCGCGAAGAACTCGCTGCGGAGCTTGCCGCCACCGTTTCCGACCGGCTGCGAGAGGCGATCAAGTCCAAAGGTGGCGCGACGCTGGCGGTGTCGGGCGGCACGACACCGGCGCTGTTTTTCGAGGCCCTGTCGCACAAGGATCTGGATTGGACGAAGGTGATCGTCACGCTCGTGGACGAACGTTTCGTATCGCCCTCCTCTGAACGCTCCAACGAACGGCTGGTGCGCGAGAAACTGCTGAGGAATGAGGCGCGGCTGGCGAGGTTCGTTGGGCTATACTCGAATGCGACCGATGTCGACGAGGCGGCACGACGCGCGGACGCGGACGTGGCGTTGCTGGGCTCACCGCTCGACGTCGTCGTGCTGGGAATGGGAACCGACGGCCACACTGCCTCATTCTTTGCCGACGCGCCGAACATTGACGAGCTCACCGATCCGTCGCAGGCCCGACGCGTCCTATCGGTCGACACAGCTTCTAGCGGCGAGCCCCGCCTGACGCTGACGATGCCTCTGATCGCCAATGCTCGTTTTCTGGCGCTGCATATCGAGGGCGACGCCAAGCGCGAGATTTTGGACAGAGCTCTAGCCGAGAAGTCAAAACCGTTGCCGATACGAATGGTGGTGAACCGCGCGGAGTCCGGGCTGCATGTCTATTCGGCGCGGACGGGCCGAGCCGAGGGTGACATGCGCAACCGGGTCGCCGAATTAAGGAACAGGTAGTGGATAGCTATCGCCGCGCTCACGAACAATACGGTCGTATAGACGATCAGGCTCATGCGCATTTCGGGTCGTACCGTAGAAAAATGCATCAGAAAGGGCGGGATCAGCACGACGTCGTAGGCGAGGAAACCGAGAAGCTGCCCCTTGGCGTTGCCCCAGACTGGTTTTACGAAACCGTAAATGAAATAAGCGGCCGCGCCGAGATAGATGAAGCCGTACATCGCGGATGTATCGCGAGCCAGCGGCCAAGGGAAAATATTGGGTACGCCCAGCGCCAGCAACGTGCCGACGACCGTGAGAACGGAGGCGAACACCCAGAACGACAAGAAGACGGGTCGCGGCATTGGCCTGCGGTCGCGGAACGGGATCCGCTCGCTCCATATGAAGAGCAGCGCCAGTCCGACGGTGAAGGCGACACTGACGCCGCCGAGCAGGGTTGCTCCGGCGTTTGGCGCCGCAGCGCCGAAGACGAGCAGATATATCGCCATCAAGGCGTACATCACCGCCAGATCAATCGAGCCAGACGCTACTGCTGCCAATTCGTCCGTCAATCCCGCCCATATGACGGGAACCGCCGACGCCGCCAGAATCGATGCGATGAAAATGCCCGAGAGTCGAGACATCTCCCAGGGCCACAAATACTGTGCCCAATCCGGCGCAAGGAGGAACACAACCGACACCGCAAGTACGACCACGCCTCCGGCGACGAGCGCCATGCGGATTGCGGTCATTCCACCTTGTTTCTGATCCGCCATCGTCGCGCTCCATTGAGCTTGACCTGACGGAAACATACCACATTCACGGAGCGAACGAAATCATGGTTCAGTCCTCCATCGAAGCGATCACCGCACGGATCCGGGAACGCTCAAGGCCGGCCCGCGAGGCCTATCTGGCGCGCGTCGACGCGGCCGCTTCGCGCACGGCCAGCCGCGCCGTGCTGTCCTGTGGCAACCTCGCCCACGGCTTCGCGGTCTGCGCGCCCGCCGAGAAGCAGGCGCTTTCTGGCGACCGCGTGCCCAACCTCGGCATCGTCACCGCCTACAACGACATGCTTTCTGCCCACCAGCCCTTCGAGACCTTCCCGCAGCTGATCAAGGCGGCGGCGCGCGAGGCGGGCGGCGTCGCCCAGGTCGCCGGCGGCGTGCCGGCCATGTGCGACGGCGTCACCCAGGGCCAGCCGGGCATGGAGCTGTCGCTGTTCTCGCGCGACGTCATCGCCATGGCCGCGGCCATCGGCCTTTCGCACAATATGTTCGACGCCGCCGTCTATCTCGGCGTCTGCGACAAGATCGTGCCCGGCCTTGTGATCGCGGCGCTGACCTTCGGCCACCTGCCGGCCGTGTTCATCCCCGCCGGGCCGATGACATCCGGCCTGCCCAACGACGAGAAGGCGCGCATTCGTCAGCTCTATGCCGAGGGCAAGGTCGGCCGCGCCGAATTGCTGGAGGCGGAATCGAAGTCCTACCACGGGCCGGGGACCTGCACCTTCTACGGTACGGCGAACTCCAACCAGATGCTGATGGAGATCATGGGCCTGCACACGCCCGGCGCCTCCTTCGTCAATCCGGGCACGCCGCTGCGCGACGCCCTGACCCGCGAGGCGGCGAAGCGCGCTCTGGCGATCACGGCGCTCGGCAACGACTATGTTCCGGTCGGCCGCATGATCGACGAACGCTCCGTCGTCAACGGCGTCGTCGGGCTCCACGCCACCGGCGGTTCGACCAACCATACGATCCACCTCGTCGCCATGGCCGCTGCGGCCGGCATCGCGCTCACCTGGCAGGACATCTCGGAGCTTTCCGAGGCCGTGCCGCTGCTCGCCCGCGTCTACCCGAACGGGCTCGCCGACGTGAACCATTTCCATGCGGCGGGCGGCATGGGGTTCCTCATCCGCGAACTGCTCGACGCCGGCCTGCTGCACGAGGACGTGCGCACCGTCTGGGGCGAGGGCCTGAGGCCCTACGCGATCGAGGCGACGCTTGCGGCCGACGGTTCGGTGGCGCGCCGGCCCGCCCCGGCGGCGAGCGGCGACGAGAAGGTCCTGGCGCCGATGGCCAGCGCTTTCCAGCCGACGGGCGGGCTGAAGGTGCTGTCCGGCAATCTCGGCAAGGCGATCATCAAGACTTCGGCGGTCAAGCCGGAACGGCGCATCGTCGAGGCGCCGGCGCTGGTCTTCGACAGCCAGCAGGCGCTCAACGACGCCTTCAAGGCCGGCGCCCTCGACCGCGACTTCGTCGCAGTGGTACGCTTCCAGGGACCGAAGGCCAACGGCATGCCCGAACTGCACAAGCTGACGACCGTGCTCGGCGTGCTCCAGGACCGGGGCCGCAAGGTGGCGCTGGTCACCGACGGGCGCATGTCGGGCGCGAGCGGCAAGATCCCGGCCGCGATCCACGTCACTCCCGAGGCCCTCGACGGCGGCGCCATCGGCCGTATCCGCGACGGCGACGTGATCAGGGTCGACGGCGAGGCCGGCGTGCTCGAGGCCTTCGTCGACGCGGCCGAGCTAGCGGCGCGGCCGGTGCCTCATCCGGACCTGTCGGACAACGCCCACGGCTTCGGCCGCGAGCTCTTCGAAGGTTTCCGCCGGCTGGCGACGCGGGCCGACCAGGGCGCCAGCGCCTTCGGCTGAGGCCTTCCACAGCTCGAGCCGGGCGGGACGCCCAGCCCCTCGCAGACTTACGGCACCGTGATTTCGGCCCGCTCGCCGGCCTTCACCGTAGCCGTGGCTTCCTTCTTCTCGACGCCTTCTCCGCGGTCGACGACGACGACATAGTCGCCCGCCGGAAGCGTGGTCTGATGCGTCTCGGCGTAGGCATAGCCGAACTCCTTGCGGTTGCCCTGGATGTCCTTGGCCGCAGAAAAGACCTGGATGAACTTCCCGCCGGGAGCAGAAATGGCGAGCACGCCGGCGTTGAGCACCACCTTGACGTCGATCCGCTCGCCGGCCTTCACCGCGAAGGGCTGTTCGGCCACCGCCTGGTCCATCTTGGCGATCGCGACATAGTCTCCCGGCGGCACGTCGTAGCCCGAGTCCGGGCCGTAGCCGTTGGCGACGTCGTCGCGCGAACCGTCGATCTTTTTCGCCGCCTTGACGATGTTGACGGCCAGTCCGCCGTCCTCGACCTTCAGCGCGTCGGTGTAGAAGGCGTTGATCACGGCGCGGCCGATGCCGACGACGATCTCCTTCTCGATGGTCTCGCCGGCCTTCAGCGTCACTGTCTCGGTGACCTCGCCCTCGCCGATGCGCACGGTGATCTTCTGCTCGCCCGCCGGAACCACGATCTTCGTCAGGCCGTAGTTCGTCGCGTCGCCCTCGCCAGGATGATCGACGACGACGGCGGCGCTGTCGGAGACGGGAGCTCCGGGGCTCGGCAGCGGTTTGATGATCAGCGTGCCGGCATTGAGCACGAACAGCGGCTCCGCCACGGCGTCGGTGGCGACCGTCACCTTCTGCTCGGCGCTCGCCTCGCCAAGCCGGGCCACGACGACGTAGTCGCCGACATCGAGCTGGCCCTTGTAGCGTCCATACTGCGTCGTCACGTAGTCGCCGCGTGATCCGTCGGCATTGGCCTTGAATATCTCCCAGGCATTGCCGGCATCCTCGGGCAGCACCGGACCGCCCTCCGACAGCGTCACGGCGGGGACGAAGTTGAATTCCGGCTTCGCCGGCTCCGGCGCGGGCGCCGGTTCGGGCGCGGGCTCCGGCGCCGCCGCGACGACCGTCTCGACCAGCGCTTCCTCGAGCGCCTTGGCGTCGGACGCCTGGATGTACTTGCCGCCGGTGTTCTCGGCGAGGCACGCCACCTGGCGGCCCTCCTCCGCGGTCAGGCCGAAGCCGACGACATGGGCGGTGAAGTCGACGCCCGACTGTTCGAGCTCGTTGCCGACGGCGCAGGGGTCGGCGTCGCAGGTTTCGAGCCCGTCGGTGATCAAGACGACCGTCGCCTTGTCCTCGGTGTAGCGCAGGGCCTCGGCCGCCTGCTTGACCGCCGCCGTCAGCGGCGTCTTGCCGAGGAACTTCATGCCGTCGGCGGCCGCGACGATCGCCGCCGACGTTCCGGCGGCAGGCGGCACGACCAGTTCGATGTCCTCGCAATTGCCCTTCTCGCGATGCCCGTAGGCCATCAGCCCGAGTTCGAGGTCGGCGGGCAGCGATTGCAGTACGGAACGCAGCGTCTCGCGGGCGATCTCGAGCTTTGGCTTGCCTTCGATCTGGCCCCACATCGAGCCGGACGCGTCGAGGACGATGATCGCCTTGTCGGCCGCTGCGGCCGTGAGGGACGACATGGCCAGCATGAACACCGCGAGTAAACCGCTCAATCCGATTCGCATCATGACCCCACATCGATCCGACAAGTTTCGCGGCGGAGGCTAACGGAGCGGAAGGACTCGGGCAAGCCGGCGGCGGCGGCATGGCGCGGATGTGAACGCCGGATATTCTGCAACGGCCCGCATCGCGCCTGTGGACCATTGTCGCGGCAGGCGCCCGCACCTACCGTCGGCCGATGATCCTGGACCGACCCCTCCTCGGCGTGCTGTTGACCGTCGTCTTCTGCGCTGTGGCGCCGATCGGCGATTCGATTGCCAAGATCCTCGGCAATACGATCCCACTGCTGGAATTGCTCGCCGTGCGCTTCGCCGCGCAGACGGTATTGCTCGTTCCCCTCATGGTCGCGCTCGGCATCCCGATCACCCTGCCCGCGCACGTCCTTCGTCTCGCGGCGCTGAGGACGGCGCTCCAGCTCTCCGGCATCGCGGCGATGTTTGCCGCGCTGCGCTACCTGCCGCTGGCCAACGCAGTCGCCATCGCCTTCGTCATGCCCTTCATCCTGCTCTTGCTCGGTCGCTACCTGCTCGACGAGGAGGTCGGGCCACGCCGGCTCGCCGCCTGCGTGGTCGGTTTCGCCGGCACGCTGCTGGTCGTACAGCCGAGCTTCGCCGAGGTCGGCGCGCCGGCGCTGCTTCCCTTCGTCGTGGCGATCGTCTTCGCCCTCTACATGCTGGTCAGCCGCCGGATCGCCAAGGAAGCGGACCCGTTGGCGCTGCAGGCGATGAGCGGATTGATGGCGACGCCCCTGCTCGTCGCCGCGCTCGCCCTGGGTTGGTCGGCCGGCTGGCCGGGTTTCGAGGTCAAGGTTCCGGACGTCGGCGAAGCGGCGTTGCTCGCCGCACTTGGCGTCGTCGGCACGCTCGCCCACCTGCTGATGACCTGGTCGCTGCGCTTCGCCCCGGCCTCGACGCTGGCGCCGATCCAGTATCTGGAGATACCGTTCGCTACGGTGGCCGGCTTCATCATCTTCGGCGACCTGCCGAACGGCATGGCGGCCGTCGGCATCGTCATCACCATCGCCGCCGGCCTCTATGTCGTCTATCGGGAGCGGCGCAACGCCGAGACCGTTCCGGCGGAGGTCTGACCGCGATTAGTAGGTCGTCCGGCGTTCTTCCGACGGCGGCCGGCCGAACTGCAGCCGGTAGCTCTGCGCGAAGTAGGAGTGCGAGGTGAAGCCGGTGGCGATCGCCACGTCGAGGATCGGCATGTTGGTCTGCCGCAGCAGCTCGCGGGCCCGCTCGAGCCTGAGCCGCATGTAGTAGCGCCCCGGCGTCACGTTGAGGTGCCGCAGGAACAGCCGCTCGACCTGGCGCACCGAGAGGCCCGCCGACTTGGCGAGTTGGACCGCCGAGAACGGCTCGTCGAGGTGGTCGGCCATCAGCTCGACGATCTTGCGCAGCTTCTCCGACTTGCCGGTCAGGTCGCGCTCCGGACCGACCCGCTGGCGGTCGCCCGCCGAGCGGATGCGCTCGTGCTGGAACTGGTTGGCCACCTCGTTGGCGAGGTTGGCGCCGAAATCGCCGCGCACGATCTCCAGCATCAGGTCGATCGACGTCGTGCCTCCGGCGCAGGTGTAGCGCTTGCGGTCGATCTCGAAGACGTTGCCCGTGCACTCGATATCCGGGAAGCGCTCCATGAAGCCGGCGCGGTTCTCCCAGTGGATGGTGCAGCGGTGCCCCTCGAGCTGGCCGGCCTCGGCGAGCAGGTAGGAGCCCACCGACAGCGCGCCCAGCGCGCCGCCGCGCCGGCCCCAGTTGCGCAGCGCGCCGAGCACCTTGCTCTTGCCGGGAAACTCCGTGGTCAGGCCGACGCAGACGAACAGGATGTCGACCGGAGGAACGTCGGCGACGCTGTAGTCGATCTTCAGCGGCAGCCCGTTCGACGCCATGACGGCGTCGCCGTCGGCCGACACCGTGGTCCAGCCGTAGAAGTCGCGTCCCAGCAGCCGGTTGGCCGACCGCACCGTGTCGATCGCCGCGGCAAGCGAGAACATCGAGAACTTGTCGACCAGCAGGAACGCGAACTGCCGGCCTCCTTGCTGTGGATCGGTCATGTCCGGATTCCCGGTCCCGTCTCCGCCCCGATGGGTCGGGAACGGTCAAGCTCTACAGGATGGGAGATGCGGCGCAAGGTGGGGCGATCCGTATTTTCGCGAGGCCGGGGGGAGCGGCTGACGGTCAGAAGCGC
The DNA here is from genome assembly GCA_964371125.1 of uncultured Mesorhizobium sp. GTDB lineage: Bacteria > Pseudomonadota > Alphaproteobacteria > Rhizobiales > Rhizobiaceae > DUSC01. The sequence continues at coordinate 12,400 of CAYJMY010000045.1, forward strand.
GGCCGCTCCAGCCCGTCGGAAAGATAGGCGGAAGACAGCGTGTTGGCCATCAGCATGGCGATGGTCATCGGCCCGACGCCGCCGGGAACCGGCGTGATGGCGCCGGCGACCTGGGAGGCGCCCGCGAATTCGACGTCGCCGACGAGGCGGCTTTTGCCCTCGCCCTTGTCGGGCGCCGGAACGCGGTTTATGCCGACGTCGATCACGGTTGCGCCGGGCTTCACCCAGTCGCCCTTGATCATCTCCGGGCGGCCGACGGCGGCGACGAGGATGTCGGCCGTCCGGCACACGGCCGGCAGGTCGCGGGTCTTGCTGTGGGCGACGGTCACAGTGCAGTTCGCGGCGAGCAGCAGGTTGGCCATCGGCTTGCCGACAATGTTCGAGCGGCCGACGACGACTGCACCGAGCCCCGAGAGGTCGCGCCCCCGCGCCCGCTCGATCAGGATCATCGAACCGGCCGGCGTACACGGTACGAAGGCGGTCGCCAGTTCGCCGGTGCCGAGCTTGCCGACATTGACGTAGTGGAAGCCGTCGACGTCCTTCTCCGGGGCGATCGCCTGTATCACCTTGCCGGCGTCGACGTGGGCGGGAAGCGGAAGCTGCACGAGTATGCCGTGGATACGCCGGTCGGCGTTGAGCTCGGCGATCATCTCGAGCAGCTTGTCCTCAGGCGTATCGGCCGGCAGCGTGTGCTGGAGCGAAAGGAAACCGCACTCCTTCGCCGTCTTCGACTTCGACGCGACGTAGACCTGGCTGGCGGGATCCTCGCCGACGATGATCACGGCGAGGCCGGGCGGCGGGCTTCCCTGGGCAATGAGATCCGCGGCGAGCTGCCGGACCCTCGCCGTGACGTCAGCCGCAACAAGCTTGCCGTCGATGATGTTCGCCATGGGCCGGTCCTCCGCGCGCTTCGTGCGTCCGGGGCGGATATGCAGCAAAAAGCCCGCCGGGTCTCGCGCAGATGCGCCTTCTTGTGCCGGAAACTCGAAACCCGCCGTCAGGCGTAGCGGCGACGCGCGCGGCTTTCCGCCAGGTCGAGGACCGCCTCCCGGAACTCGCGCAGGTCATGGCGCAGTTCCTCGACGGTCCTTGCCGCTGGCCTGCGGTCGCGGCCGTCGCGTTCGCCGGGCCCAAGATCGTCGTCCCAGCGGGACGAGGGCGCCGGCGTCGGCTGAGCCGCGGGTACGGGCTGCGGGAGCGGCGCATAGGCGTGGACCGCGGGCGCTGGCTGCTGGGGCATGAGCGGAACCTGCGGCGCGGCCGCATGCGCCGGATATGGATGGGCGGGCTGCGTCGGAAAATAGCCGGCGGCGGCCACGGGCTGCTGTGCGGCGTAAGCCGGCGCGGCCGCGGGCGCGTAGGGTTGCTGTGCGGCGAAGGCGGCAGGCGCGGGCTGCGGCGCAGGAGGCGCGAAGGCGGCAGGCTGCGCGATCGGTGCGGCCTGGGGATGAAGCGCCATCTGTTGCGGATAGGGCCCGACAGCGGCCGGGTAGCCCTGTACCGGCTGCGGGAACACCGTCATCGGCTGCTGGAAGGCGGGCATCGGCTGCGGATACCCCTGGGCGGGCTGCGCATAGGCTGGAGCCTGCGCCAGCGGCGGCATGGCATTGGGGGCCACCGCGTGCCAGGCTTGCATCGGCTGCGCATTCGGCATCGGCGGGGCCGGGTGCCATGCCGCCGGCGCCTGGGCCACCGCGGCGGCTTCTTGCGTCTGGAAGGCGGCTGCGGCCGGCGGCAGCGGTTGTACTGCTGTCGGCGTCACGACCGGAGTAGCCGCGGCTTCGTCCTGCCTGAGCTTCCTGCGGAACGCACCGAGCCAGCTCGAAGGTCTCATTTCCATCGCCTCGCGTCTCTGCATTGCGGGATTGGGCATTGCTGGATTGGGCCGCGCCGGGTCCAGCGGCTGGTGCGGACGCACCGGCGCCCGTTTGGCCGGGGCCTCGTCGCCTTCCGTGCGCTCCGGCCGGCCGCCGCGCGGCCCGCCTTCCGGTCCGCCGCCGGTCGGTTCGGGTGCCGGATCGCCCGCGTCGCCGAACTCGCCCCATCGCGAACGCGCTCGCGAATCGTCCCGCAGGCTGCGCCAAGCGCCGCGCGCGCCGCCGATGCCGACGCCTCCGACGAAGCCGGCGATCATGAAGGTGAGCACGGTGATCGCCCGCGAGGGTCCGACCGAAACGATCGGCGGAAACGCCTGGGAGATGACGCTGATATTGGCGGCATTGATGTCGCGCTGCTCGCCGGTCTCCTTGGCGCGCAACAGGAACGATTCGTAGACGGCTCGCTTGGCCGAAGCCTCGCGTTCGAGTTCGCGCAGCGTGACCAGGTCCGAGTTGACGCCGCCCTGCCCGACCTTCAGCTGGGCGAGCCGCGACGCCAGATCCTGTTCGAGCTGCACCGCACGCTTGAGTTCCACCTGGATCGAGGCGACGATCCGGCGCAGTTCGCCCTCGATCTGGTCGCGTGCACCCCCGAGCTGTGCATCGATCGCCTGGCGCTGCGGGTGGCGCGGCCCAAGCCGCGCCGAGAGCCGGTCGGCCTCGGACTTGAGCGCGGCATATTGCGAGCGCAGCTCGGTCATGACGTTGGAAGTCAGTTCCTCGGGCAGCGCGCCGCTCACGGCCGCCTCGGCGGTGGCCGCACGCGCCGACGCGGCTTTGGCGTTGAGTTCGAGCGTACGCGCCCGGGCGATGCTGAGCTGCGTGTTGAGGCTGACGATGTCATCCTCGGAGATCAGCCGGCCCTGCGAGCCGATCAGGTCGTTTTCGGCCTTGAACGCCTCGACCTTGCGCTCGGCCTCCTCGACCTCGAGGCGCAATTCGTCGAGGCGCGAGGTCAGCTCGTCGGCGGCGCGACCGGCGGTGTTGGACTGGAACTTGCCATAGGTCTCGAGGAAGACGCTGGTCATCGTGTTGGCTATCAGCGCCGACTTTTCCGGGCTTTCCGTGGTCACGCCCACCGAGACGACAAACGTCTTGCCGCCGCGCTCGACATTCAGGCTGCGCGCCAGATTGTCGATGGTCATCGCTCGCTTGCGCGCGCCGCCGTCGTCGCCGCTGCCCCGCGAGAGCAGCGCGCGCCAGTTGGCCAGCGTGCTCAGGAGGCCACTCTCGGCCTCGCCGTTGAACTCCGGATCGCTGGTGAGGTTGAGTTCGTCGACGACCTTGTTCAGCACCGTGCCCGATGTCAGCACCCTCACCTGGTTCTCGACGATCGCCAGCGTCGCGTCCGAGGGCAGCCCGGTCGTGGTGATCTCGCGATCGGCGAGACGCAGGTCGCGCGGGTCGACCAGTATCTCGGCGACCGATTCGTACTTCTTCGGCGTCGACAGCGCCACGACCACGCCGAGCAGCGCTGCGGCGATCGTCATCGATGCGATCAGGAGCTTCGAATTGGCGATGCCCGTGATCACCTTGATTGGATCGATCAGGGGGCGCCACCCTGCCGGATCGCGCGGTGCCGGCATGGCGGCATACGCCTTGACGTCATCGGCGCGCGGCGGCGGCGGCGCAACCGCTGCTGCGGCGGGCGGCGATTCCCGCCTGGTCGTGGTTTCGGCAACGGCAGCGGCCGCCCGCTCGTCGGCGGCCTGCCGCTTGTCGCGGCCAAACAGCTTGTCGCGGAGGAGCGAGCGCAGGCCGGGCGCGGCAGCGAGTTCGGCTTGCTTCTCGCCTCTGTTCCTGTCCGGGGAAGAAGGGGGATCCTCGGCAAGGGTATCGCGGTGTTCCCCGCCGCGCGCCAGTGCTCTCACCAGTGGGCTTGGCACCGCTTCTCGGCGCGAGCGCGCGAAGCGGTGGCGGGCAGCCGCGCCGCCGTGATCCTCGTCGATCGCCGCCGTGAGAAGCGACCCGCCGTCCTTCTGCCGTCTTTCGGCCCTCGGCGACGAGGCAAGGGCGAGGAGCGAGTGTGCCCGCTTTCCATCACCATCTGTCTCGAACTGGGCCATGTGAACCTGCATCCATGAGCGGCGACGTCGGAGGGGGGACCGCCGAGTGTTAAGCCAAACTAAACGGGCACGGGTAACAAATGGTTAATCCGGGGCAACGCCGGACGGATCGGAACGGCGCGTTAAGCTTTCCGCGCTAGGCATGGTTCGAGCGCGCCATGACCCAGATCAGCGATACGCCGCGAAAGGCGACCGTGGAGAGATTCCTGCGCTTGGACGCAGGGCGGAAGTCGGTTGTCCGCGACTACGCGGTGGCGATCAGCGGCAATGCCGGGCGCCTCGTCTTCTCCCTGATCTATTTCATCGCCCTGGCAAACACGCTCTCGGTCGCCGAGTTCGGCTTGTTCGCCACGGCTTCGGCCGCGGGCGTTCTCCTGTCGCGAATCCTCTCCTTCGGCTTCATCTCCGTCCTCTACCGGATGGCGACGATCCGGCCGCGCCTGCTCGGCGTCTACACCGCCGGCTTCCTTGCGCTGAGCGTCATGTCGCTCCCGGTGCTGGCCGCAGCTGCGGCGATCGTCTATCTCGCCGCCTTCGCCGGCCAGGTCGCGCCCTCCACCTTCGCGCTTGTCATCGCGGCCGAGGCGCTGGTCTGGCGCCCGACCGAAGCGGTGATGATCGTCAACAACGGCATGGGCCGCTTCGGCCGGACCACGGCGCTGGTGATCCTGGCGATGCTGCTCCGCTCGCTCGCCGCGCTCTCGCTCGCCTTCCTCCCGGGCGCCGACCTCGCTTTGTGGAGCTGGCTCTACCTCGCCGCCAACCTCGTGGCGCTCGTCATCGGCGTCGCCTTCTTCTATCCGCGTCAGCGCCTGCGATTCGACAGGCGGCTCTACGTCCGGAGAATCCCGCATTCGCTCGCGGTCGCCGGTGCCGAGATCCTGTTCTACCTGCAGATGGAGTTCGACAAGCTGCTGGTCCTGACTTTCGGCGGTCCCCATCTCGCCGGCATCTATGCCATCATCATGCGGCTCGTCGACCTGACTGCGATCCCGATCCGCACCTTCACCATGATGCTGGTGCAAAAGATCATGAAGTCGCCGGACCTGCTCCGGCGGTTCTCGCTCACCGCTGGAATCGAGGCCGGAGTCTTCCTCGTCTCGACGCTCGCGATCGCGGCTCTCGCGCTGCTGCTCTACGTCTATCCGAACGCCCTCGGCCGCAACGTCGCCGAGGCCGCTCCCCTGCTGTGGCTCGCCATGCTGGTTCCAGGGTTCCGCAATCTGGTCGAGTACCAGGCGGAACTCCTCTTCGCGCGCGGCCAGGTCAAGATCCGCGCGCTCAATCTCGCCCTGCTGGCGGGTGCCAAGGCCGTTCTGCTCATCTGGCTGCTGACCCGGGTGGGCGATACGGCCGAACTGATCCTCTGGCTCAACGCCGCGTACGCGGCTCTCTACGTGGGATCTCTGCTGCTCACCTATTCGGCGATGCGCCTGCCCTGGAAGCCGGTCTGATCCGAGGTTCGGTCAGAGGTCGGCAAGAAGCCGGCGCACCCGGGCGATGTCGGTGCCGATGAAGGACTGCATGCCGATCGCCACCTGTTCGGGCGTCAGTTCGGCGATGAAGGCGCTGAGTTCGTCGTCGGACATCGGCTTGCCCCACCAGCGCACGCGGCAGAATTCTTCCGCCCCGTGGAAATGGCCGGCGCCGCCGAGCACTTCGTCGACATAGCGGCCGTAGGTCATGCACTCGGAGAACCGCCGTCGCTTGCCGAGCGCCGCCGCCCAATGCTCGCCGGAGACGTCCTCGATCCTGCGGCACATGCCGAGCACGGCCTTGCGCCGCCAGGCGATCAGCGTGGTGATGTACTCGTGTGCCGTGACCTCGGGCGAGGCGATGCCGAGCACTCGTCCGGCATTGCGCGACCACGCCATCTGGTCGCTGTCGAGACTCGTGTCGTTGACGCCGGCATGCCGGAACAGACGCACCTTGCCGTCGTGGCTGAAGACTCCGCAATCGAACGGACGCACGAAGACGACGTCGGAGTCGCAATAGACCAGGACATCCTCGGGAACGTGGGCGGCGATTGCGATGCGCCGCAATTGTTGGACATGCCAGCCGCGCAACGGCGCCGTCCGCGTGCTCAGCCAGATGCGCCGGCGAAACCAGCTCGTCGGGTCGCGGAACGAATGCAGCCAGGACGGCAGCAGGTCGCGTTCGTCGATGACGGTGCGCTTCGCCGTCTCGAGCTGGCGGAACAGCGGGACGTCACCGTGCTCGACGAGGAGATAATGCTGCGGTGCACCGGTTACGTACCGGTCCATCGTCTCGCAAAGCAGCCGGCAGCGTTCGAAATCCGGCGCGTAGGTCGCGGTGACCATTGCCGCCTCTGGGCGCGGCGGCAGAAAGTCGACCGCGGTTTCCATGGCGAGGTCCGGAACGAAGCGCGGATTCATGTCGTGGGCTTCCGGCCGCTGAGCTTCTGGCGCATGACGCGGGCGAGGAACAGCGGATTGCCGACGACATAGCGCCGCCACAGCCGCGCCGGTTCCAGCGCCAGGCGGAACAGCCATTCGAGCCGCAAGCGCCGGATCCAGTATGGCGCGCGCGGAACCGCTCCGCTCATGAAGTCGAGCAGCGCGCCTACCGCGAAGGGCAGAGTACAGTGGTTGGAGGTGATGTGGTGGTCGATCCAGAACTCCTGGCGCGGCACGCCCATCGCCACGAGCAGCACGTCGGGGCGAAGGGCGGCGATCTCGGTGAGGATCGCCGGCTCGTCCTCCGTCGAGAAGTAGCCGTCGTGGATGACGGCGTAGCGATGCTGGGGCGCGATCGTCGCGAAGGCGGCGGCCGCCGCCTCGGCGTTGGGGTGCTTGGCGCCAAGCAGGGCGACGGTCAGCGGTTCCTCGGTCGACGTCAGCAGCGCCGGGATGAAATCGGTGCCGTTGAGGTTCGCGGGGAAGGCGGTTCCGTAGAGAAGCCGAGCGGCGATGTCGACGCCGACCCCGTCGGGAAGCACGAGGAAACGCTTCAGCGCGTCGGCGAACTCGGCGTCGGACCATGCCACGTTGGCGTTATGGGCGTTGAGGAAACTGATCCGGATGAACGCCCTGTCTCGTATCATCCGGCGCATCGTCGACAGCGCCTCCTCCCACTCGAGGCGCACCACGGGGATGCCGAGGATGTCGTAGACCGGGAACGCACGTAGCGGCGGACGCGGGTGCGGGTTCATGCGGCCACCCCGCGCCGATCGTCCTCGAGCGCCGACAGGCCGCGCAGGATGTTTCGGTCGAGCGCGCGGCGCTGGCGCTCGAAGAAGGTGCGGCCGTCGATGTCGTGCGGCGCCCCGGCGGCCGCCGCCTCCAACGCCCTGGCGAAAGCTGCGGGATCGTCGGCGACGACGCAGTTTTGCGGCGGCGCGCCGATACCGCGCAACGACAGGCTGGTCGCGACGGACGGGAGGCCGAGTTCGAAAGTCTCGATGGTTTTCAGCTGCACGCCGCTGCCGGCGGTGCTGATCAGCGGGATCACCGCTGCGGAACGGACGAAATCGGCGGCATCGGGGACGCGGCCGACGAACTCTACGCCCGGATGCTCGGATCTGACCGGCCCCGCTATACGGCCGGCGATGCGGATGCGGAAGTCGGCGCGCAGGTGCGGCACCACCTTCTCCAAGAACCAGTCGAGGCCGATGCGGTTCGGCTGCCAGGTCCAGGTGCCGATCAGGGCGGCGTCGCAGGTGATCGTGCGCGGCTCGGGCGCCGGAGCCGTCTCGCGCGTGACCAGCGGCAGAACCGCCGAGCGGGCGTCGTCGGCGACGCCGAGCGCGGCGCGGTCCTCCTCGGCGAGCGTGAAGACGAAGCGCGCCTTGCTGCACAGCCTCGCCTCGATCGTCTTCAGGAGCCGCGCCTCGCGGGCGAACAGGAAACGCTGCATGGCGGAAGACGCCGCCGCGGCGTTCTCCTCCGCCGAGCGGTGCTCGACATTGTGGGCGACGAAGATCGAGGGGCGATCATCGAAGGCGCCCTCGAACGCAGCGGCGAGCTGAACGGAGTTGAGCACGTATCCGTCGACCGGGCCGATGCTTCGCAGCGCGACGCGGACATCGTCGACCGAAACGATCCTGAGCTTGATCGAGGAGAAGGTCGTGCCGGCCGCCATGGCGCGCGCCGTCCACTCGACCTTCTGGCGCAGCGAGGCGTTGTCGGTGCGCACGTCGACATGACCGAGAAGGATCGTCTGTTCGGGCTCGGACGGCTGGCTTCCGGGCCAGGCGAAGCCGAGGACGGTGACGCGCACGCCGGCGCGCCGCAGCGCGCCGAGGATCGCCGCATTGGCGATCTCGTAGCCCGTCGAAGGCCGACCGTCGGGCACGATCGAGGTGGCGAACACCAGATGCATGACGTCTTTTTTCCCTGTCTGTCGGCGATAGCAGCGGCCAGTGAACCGTTGATTAAGCGGCGGGACGGGTAGCCCCGCTATGCGGCTATTTCAGGCTCGCGGAGCGCGCCGCTTCGCAAGGTGTTTAACGACTCCTAAACGAAACCGGATTCTATTGGGGCGACGAGCTCCGAAACCACGGCCAGCGCATGATTCCCACGCCGACAGACGGATCGATCTCGATCGCCGCGCGGTCGCCGGGCCTCGACGTCGAGGCGGTCGAGGTCGTGGTCACCATTCCGACCTTCCGCCGTCCCGTGCAGGTCCTCGAGACCCTCGCCTCCGTCCGCGCGCAGGTGACCTCCCGCCGCTTCGCCGTTATCGCCATGGAGAACGATGCCGAACGCCGCGAGGGCGTCGCCGCACTCGCCCCTTTGTTCGAGCGCGGTGACGCCGTGGGACTCGTCATCATCGCCCACGAGCGCGGCAACTGCAGCGCCTACAATGCCGGCTGGGAGACCGCGCTCCTGCGTTTCCCGTCCTTCCGCTACCTGCTGGTGATCGACGACGACGAGATCGCCGACCCGCACTGGCTGGAGCGCATGTGCCGGATGGCCGAGGCGACGCCGGCCGATATCGTCGGCGGCCCGCAGGTGCCGACGTTCCCGCAGGGATCGGACCCGCGTTGGGCGGACCATCCCGTCTTCGCCCCGCCCTACCGGCAGAGCGGCGCGGTCCCGGCGCTCTACTCTTCGGGCAATCTGCTCCTGTCGCGCGCCGTGCTGGCGCGCATGGGCCCGCCCTTCCTCGACCTCGCCTTCAATTTCATGGGCGGCGGCGATTCCGACTTCCTCAGCCGTTCGGTCCAGACGGGCTTCCGCCTCGCCTGGTGCGCCGAGGCGCCGGTCTACGAGGCCGTCCCGCCGCGGCGGCTCGAGGCCGACTGGATCCGTTCGCGCAGCTTGCGCAACGGCGTCATCTCGACGCTGGTGCAGAAACGCCGCGACGCAAACAAGCCGCTCGGCGCGGCGCGCGTCTTCGCCAAGAGCCTCGCCCTGCTCGCCGCATCCCCGCTGCGCGCGGCGATCCAGCTGGCGCGCACGGGCTGGCCGGCCCGCGCCGTCTATCCCGTCCATGTCGCGGCCGGCCGCATCCTCGCCGAGTTCGGCTACAGCAATGAACAGTATCGCCAGCCCGAGAAGAACTGAGGCCGGCGCCGCCGGCGCGGTCTCGCTCGCCCGACTGTCGACCGCCTATGCGGCGCTGCTGCTCACGGTGCTGATCGTCACCTTCCGCCCGTTCCAGCCGGCCGGCGGCGAAGGTGCCGCGGACGGCGGCGACATCGTCAACCAGCTCGGCTTCTCCTCGCTCGGCGGACTGGCGGTGATCGGCATCCTCTGCCTCGCCGACCCGCGCAAGGTGTCGCTGCTGTTCGGCACCTCCTGGGTGCTGCTGATGGGGCTCCTCGCTCTGTCCGTTGCCGATGCGGCCGATCCTTCGGCGGCGTTCCGCGCCGCCTTCTTCACGCTGATGGCCATGGCCACGATGCTCGCCGTCCTGGTCATCCCGCGCGGCGCGGACGCCTTCTCGACGGTACTCGCCGTCGCCGGTCTGACGGTCATCGGCGTCAGTTATTTCGGCCTCGTCGCGATGCCGGGCACGGCCATCCACACGTCGGCTTCCGCCGAACCGCAGCACGTCGGACTGTGGCGCGGCCTGTTTCCGCACAAGAACGTCGCCGGCCCGGTGATGGCCTGTTTCAGTTTCGTCGGCTTCTACCTCCTGCGGCGCGGGTGGCGCTGGACCGGACTGGTGATGCTCATCGCAGCCATGGTCTTCATGGCCAACACCGGCTCCAAGACGACGGCTGGCCTGGTGCCGCTGGCGATCGGCATCGTCATCCTTCCCGCGCTGATCGGCATGCGCCAGCTGACCGTCGTCCTCTTCGCCGTGGCGGTGATGGGCACGGCGGTCGCCACGCTCGGCATGGTGTTCATCGACCCGGTGGGCGATCTGATCCTCTCCTGGTTCCCCGATCTCACCTACACCGGCCGCACGACGCTCTGGGAGTACGCGGGCGAGATGATCGCGAAGCGGCCATGGACCGGCTACGGCTACGACAGCTTCTGGGGTTCGAAGATGCTGCTCGACACCGACCAGCCCTTCGACCGCGCCTGGGACATCCGCACCATCGTGCATGGCCACAACGGCTATCTCGACATCGCCCTGACCATGGGCTTGCCGGCGATGGTGGTGGCCGTCTTTGCGCTCCTCGTGGCGCCGGCGCGCGACTTCCTGCGCGTCCCGCTGCTCCGGGAGAACATCTACCTCGCCGATCTGTTCATGATGATCGTGCTGTTCACGGCGCTCAACGCTTTCCTCGAGAGCTTCTTCTTCCGCCGCGCCGATCCGGTCTGGATGTTCCTCGTCCTCGGCGCCTTCGGCCTGAGGCTTGTCGCGCGCATGCCCGTCACCCCTTCGGATCGCTGAGACACCGAGGCGCCGGGGCGCGCCGATTTCCCTTTCGCGCCTGCATGCGGCGGTCTATCAGATGGCCCCCGGAGGTGGATCATGTCGAAGAAGGTCATTCTCGTCGGTTGCGGTAACATGGGCCATGCCATGCTCGCTGGCTGGCTGAAGACGGGCCGCCTGGCGCCCGCGGACGTCACCGTCGTCGAGCCGTCCGACGCCCTGCGCCAGCGCGCAGCCGAACTCGGCTGCGAGGCCGTTGCCGCCGCAGTCGACATCGCGCCCGGCGGCGATCCGGCGCTGGTCATCTTCGCCGTTAAGCCGCAGGTCATCCGCGACGTCGTCGCCCGGTACAAGGCGTACGCCGGCGGCCGAACCGCCTTCCTCAGCGTCGCTGCCGGCACCCGCATCGCCACCTTCGAGGAGATCCTCGGCAGGGGCGTCCCGGTCATCCGCTGCATGCCCAACACGCCGGCCTCGATCGGCAAGGGCATGATGGTCGTGGTCGGCAACGGCTACGTCGATCCGGCCACCATGGCGTTCGTCACCGGCCTGCTTTCGGCGAGCGGCGAGGTGGCGTCGATCGACGACGAGAGCCTCATGGATGCGGTCACCGCCGTCTCGGGCTCCGGGCCGGCCTATATCTTCCACTTCATCGAGTGCCTGACGGCGGCCGCACGCGCCGCTGGACTGCCCGAGGACAAGGCGGCGCTGCTTGCCACGCAGACGGTCTACGGCGCCGCCTGCCTCGCCGCCGAGAGCCGCGAGGACCCGGCTGTCCTGCGCAAGCAGGTGACCAGCCCGAACGGCACCACGGCCGCGGCACTCGAGGTCCTGATGGGCGGCGACCGGCTGAAGTCGCTGCTGACGGACGCTGTCGAGGCGGCGCGCCGGCGCAGCGTTGAGCTCGGCTGAGGAGAGCCCTACCCGACGGAGCGGCGCCGGATCGTGGCGATGGCGGCGAACGCCAGCACGCCGGACCCGGCGATCGACGCGGCGACCCACAGCGCATCCGCGACCGGCAGGCGGGCCATCATGAAGGCGAGCGCGAAAGGCGCGAAGGCCGAGGTGAACTGCCGCGCGGCGCTGACCCAGCCGAGCCGCGCGCCGTAGCCTTCGCGGCCGAAGAGCTCCAGCGGCAGCGTCCCGCTGACGATGCTGGTCAGGCCCGAGCCGAGGCCGAAGAGCACGACGAACAGCATGCCGCCCGGTAGCCAGGGCGTGGTGGCGACGAGGACGGCGAGGCCGAGCGTCAGGAATCCGGCGGCGATGACCGCGAGGTGCGTCTGTGGGAGCCGTCCGCCGAACAGCATGTTCACCAGCCGGCTCGCCACCTGCGCCGGGCCGAAGAGAGTCGCCACCGCCAAGCCGGCGGTGCCGAGGCCGAGCGCGGCGGTGAGCGGCACCATGTGGATCAGCACGGCAGACAGGACGAAGCCTTCGAGGGCGAAGCCGGCGAGCATCAGCAGGAACACGGCCTTGCGCGCCGACGGCGTCAGCGGCAGGCCGGCTTCGACCGGCGCGGGCGGTGCGCCCACCGGATTGCCGCTGTCGCCGCGTTCGCGCGTGACGTGCATCAGCCAGGCATGGACGGGCAGGCAGATCAGCAGGTTCAGGGCGGCGAAGACGAAATAGACCTCGCGCCAGGTGAGCGAGGCATGCAGGGTCGAAGTGATCGGCCAGAACAGCGTCGAGGCGAAGCCCGCGATCAGCGTGAGATGGACGATGCTGCGCTGCGGATTCGGCCCGCCGAGCTGGACGAGTGCGACGAAGGCGAAGCTGTAGAACACCAGGCACGAGGCCAGTTCCATCGCCAGCAGCGCCAGGACGAAACTGACGCGTTCCGGGGCGATCGCGCAGAGCGTCAGGGCGGCGGCCGCGGCGACCGAACCGAAGGTCATGACGCGCCCGGCGCCGTAGCGGTCGGCCCAACGGCCGGCCAGCGGCGCGAACAGGCTGCCGGCGAACAGCGCCGCCGACAGCGCCGCGAACACCCATTCCTGCGGCAGGTGGAAATCCGAGGCCATCGCCGGCGCCAGGATGGAGAAGCTGTAGTAGAGGGTGCCGTAGCCGATGATCTGCGTCAGGCCGAGACCGGCCGTGGCGGCCGCGAGCTTACCGCGACTGATCATCTCGACATCTCCGCCGCGGTACCCGCCCCGACCTACGCAGCGCCCGAAATTCGCGCCACCAGATCTTCTTGCAACCGCCTCAGTTCGTAGAGCTTCGTCGAGCGGTCGGGCTCGGCATTGGCATAGGTGAGGAGTTCGCCCTTGTGCACCGGCGCGAGCACGCGCCCGCCTTCGAGCAGGCCGCACGGCACGGCGCGGGCGGCGCGCGCCTCGCCTGCCGTCATCGTCCACGACCGGTACATGGTCTCGCCGATCGAATCGAACCTCTCGCCCGCGGCAAGGTCGCGTTTTGCGACCGCGCAGACTTCGGCGACCGGCACGTCGAGCGGCACCATGTCGGGCTTGCCGGTGAGCACGGCGCGGGCGCAGGTCAGCGGCACCTCCAGGCTGGTCAGATGGTAGGGGCGGAAGAAGGCGTAGTACGGACCCTTGCCGACATGCAGGTCGTCCATGCGCTCGATGATGCGCGGATGCGTCGCTTCGACGATGACGAACACACCGGGCGCCACGCCCTTGCCGATCGTGTAGTCGACGACGCCCTTGCGCGACAGGATGCCCCCGTCCTCGCGCGGGATCAGCACCTTCGCCATCTGGTCGCGGTCGGCATTCGGCCCGTGCATGCCCGGCCTGTCCGGCACCAGCCCGGTGGCGTTGGCGATCGCCGCCATCTCGACCATAGTCTTCGAGCCGTCGACGAACTCGACCAGCATGCGCGGGTTCATGTTGCGGCGCTCGGCTTCCTCGCGGTAGTCGTCGGGCACGGCGTCGCGGTTGAGCGGATTGTTCTTGCCCTTGCCGGCGGCCACGATCGTATAGCCGAGCGCGGTGGCGAACTCGATCAGTTCCATGCAGGAGGACGGCTCGTCGCCGGCGCCGACCGAATAGACCACGCCCAGCTTCTCGGCCTGGTTCTTCAGCCAGACGCCGATGGTGACGTCGGCCTCGACGTTCATCATCACCACGTGCTTGCCGTTCTGCATGGCCATCAGGTCGTAGTCGGCGGCGACGCCCGGCTTTCCGGTCGCGTCGACGATGACGTCGATCAGCGGATTGGCGACCATGACGTCGGGGGCCGTGACGGCGATGCGGCCGGCCTCGATGGCCGCGGTCGCCGCCGCCTGGCTCTCCGGCTCGGCGAATCGCGACGAGTCGCCATAGGCGATCTCGATGGCATGCCGGGCGGTCGCCGGGCGCCGCGTGGCGATAGCCGAGAGGGTGACGCCTTTCATCAGCATGCACTGGGTGACGAGGTCAGTCCCCATCTCGCCCGAGCCGATGACGCCGATGCGGACCGGACGGCCCTCGTCGGCGCGCCGGGCGAGTTCCCTCGCCAGGCCGGTCAGGACCACATTCGTCATAATCCATCCTTCCGCGGGCAGTCTGGCGGTGCTGATAGCAGATGGATGGCCGACAGTGTCAAGGACGGTCGCGAAGTGAGGCGAGACAGGCGCGGGCCCGCTCAGACCATGGCCAGATCGCGCACGCCGGGTGCGGACGCCGCGACCGAGCCGTTCTCTCCGGAAAGGCGGCGGCCCGTCGACGCGTCGAACAGCTGGACCTGAGCGGGGTCGACGACGAAGGAGACCGGATCGCCGCCGGCGAGACGGGTGGCGCCGGCGATATGAGCGATCGCGGTTTCGCCTGCGATGGTTGCGTGGATCAGTTGGGCTGCGCCGAGTTCCTCGGCGAAGTCGAAACGCCCGGTCACGCCGCCCGGCGCCAGCCGCACGCCCTCGGCGCGGAAGCCGGCGATCACCGGCCCGTGCCCGACCTCGGGCCAGCGGACGCGATCATAGGCAAGCTTCTGCCCGTCGCGCAGCGTCACCACGCCCTGGTCGGAATCGGCGATGCCATGAACAAGGTTCAGCCCCGGCGCGCCGATGAAGCCGGCGACATAGGTCGATTCCGGCCGGTTGTAGACGTCCTGCGGCGTGCCGACCTGCTCGACGACGCCCTTGTTCATGACGACGATGCGGTCGGCCAGCGTCATCGCCTCGACCTGGTCGTGGGTGACGAACAGCGTCGTCGTGCCGAGCCGCTGGTGCAGCTTGCGGATCTCGACGCGCATGGCGACGCGCAGCCGCGCGTCGAGATTGGACAGCGGCTCGTCGTAGAGGAACACCCGCGGCTCGCGGATCATCGCCCGGCCCATGGCGACGCGCTGGCGCTGGC